>JANMHN010000144.1:0-19813 GCA_031375185.1 Allobosea sp.
TGGCTCAAGCGCGCACCCAAGATCAAGGGTTCGGTGCGCGTGCATGTGGATGTCGATCCGCAGAGCTTTTTCTAGCAGGTTGTTGGAAAAGTCTTTCGGTGTCATCCCCGGCGGCCTGAAAGGCCGGGAAGGGGATCCACAACGGCCAAGGTTCCATCAATTCTGCGGTGAAAAGGCTGGATTCCCTTCCCCTACGCTTCGCTACGGCCGGGAATGACACCGATCAGGGCGACTTTATGGCCACCTTCACCACCTCTTCCGTCGCCTCCGCCATCGCGGCCTGCATCTTGTAGGCCTTGGTGCGCTGGCCGGGAACCATCACCAGGATGACGGTTTCCGAACCCGGACAGGCGGGATCGGCACAGATGATTTCGTTGACAGACACGGCCGCATCCTCGCCAAGGCCGAGCGCAGCCCGCGTCCAGGCCTTGATCCGGTCCGCGCTGGCGGCGTCTGGCTTGGCCGCAAAGGCCCCTGCTTTCCAAAAGCCGCCGAGCTTGACCATGGCGGCACTCAGGCCGGCAAGGTGAGAAGGCCGGCCTGGCCATCCTCGCAGCCGAAGATCAGCCGCTTGCCAGCCTTGTCCCAAGAGATCGCAGTGACAGCGCTGTCCTTCACGGCGGGGCGGGCCAAGAGTTCCGAGCCATCGGTCAGGCGCAGCAGCAGGATGCAGCCGTCTTCATAGCCGGCTGCGATCACATAGGCGCCGGGATGAAACGCGACCTGCGTCACCTTGGAGCGGCGAACGCCGCATTCGCGAGGGGCCTTGCCCATGGGTCCGTCACCCTGGAACGGCCAGATGATCACGGCCTCGGCACCGCTGGTGGCCAGCCAGCTGCCATCATGCGACCATGAGAATGAGCGCGTCTTGGCGGGATAGCCGCTCATGCGCATGTGCGCGACCTTCTCAGTGGGTTTCGACGCCAGCCGCCAGCCATGCAGCGCGTTTTCCTGCATCGAGGTCACCACGAAGCGGCCATCCGCAGAAAAAGACGCATCAAGATGCGCACCCTTCCATTCCAGGACTTGCGGCGCTGTTTCAGTGTTCGGGAACCACAGCGTCACGCCGTTGTAGTGGGCCATCGCGAGCCTGCAGCCCTTTGGCGCGAAGGACAGGCCCTGCGCGGTCGATGGCGCCTCGAAGGTCTTGAGGTTGCCCTTGTCATCGCGCGACGTGACCCGCCTGCCGCTGCTGAAAGCCACCGCGCCATTGCCGGACGCGGCAATGGCGTCGATCCAGCCGCCCTTGTCGTCGCGTGCCAGTTCCGTGACGCGCCGGTCAGCAGACACAGAACAGATCCTGCCATCCCCTCCTCCGGTGAACAGATGACCGTTGGCCGATGTCGCCACCAGAAGGCCTGAATCGCCATGCACGTCTGCGCGAACTTGCGGGGCCGCTGCGCCGCCCAGCATCACCGCGCCGCCGGACAGCGCGAGTGCAGGTGTTGCATGGCCGGTTGCCGCGCCAAGCCATGCGGCGGCAATGACATGTTCGCCAGCTTCAAGCGTGGCGACATGCTGGGTCAGCGAGACGGGCGGAGGAGGCAGGTTCATGGCAAGCTGAATAGGCGATCATGCTGCCGTCGCAAAGAAGCCTTTGCGGATGGCATCGCGGTCCAGATTGCGGCCGATGAACACGGCGCGGCTGACGCGCGTTTCGTCCGCCCGCCAGTCACGCTGCAGGTCGCCATCCAGCAGCATGTGGACACCCTGGAACACGAAGCGCCTCGGCTCGCTCTTGAAGGCGAGGATCCCCTTGCAACGCAGGATGTCGGCTCCCTGAACCTGTGTCAGATCCTGGATCCACGGCATGAACTTGTCAGGATCGACATCGCCCTTGATTTCGAAGGACATCGAGCGGATGTCATCGGCATGGTGATGGTGGTGGCCTTCTTCGAGGAAATCAGGCTCGATCTCGAGGATGCGGTCCAGATCGAACGCATTGCGGTCCATGACGTCGGCGATCGGCAGCGCGCATTTCGTGGTGTGGTGCAGCTTTGCGGCAGGGTTCAGCATCCGGATGCGGGCCTCGACCGCGGCGAGTTCAGCAGGCGTGACGAGATCGACTTTATTGAGCACGATCACGTCTGCGAAGGCGATCTGGTTCTTGGCTTCGGGCGCATCGACCAGCCGTTCCAGCAGCCATTTCGCATCAGCCACCGTGACCACGGCATCAAGGCGGGCACGCTCGCCGACATCCTGATCCATGAAGAAGGTCTGGGCCACGGGCGCCGGGTCTGCAAGACCGGTTGTCTCGACGATGATGGCGTCAAACTTGCCCTTGCGCTTCATCAGGCCATCGATGATGCGGATCAGGTCGCCGCGCACGGTGCAGCAGATGCAGCCGTTGTTCATCTCGAACACTTCCTCGTCGACACCGACGACCAGGTCATTGTCGATGCCTATCTCGCCGAACTCGTTGACGATCACGGCGTATTTCTTGCCGTGGGGCTCGCTCAGGATTCGGTTCAGCAACGTGGTCTTTCCGGCGCCGAGATAGCCGGTGAGCACGGTGACGGGGATCTTTCCGGACATGAGGGTCAATCTTTCGCAGGTGCTTGTCGATGTCTGAGCCCGATGTGGGGTTCAAGAGCTCGATTGTGAAGTGTTATATCATAACATCTTTAGTATCGTCACGCATTGCATTTCAGCGTCATTGCGAGCGCAGCGAAGCAATCCAGCATCGCGGTGAGACAGGCTGGATTGCTTCACTGTGCTCGCAATGACGATAGTTAGAGCTTTGCGCAGGCAGTCTTCAGCCATGCCCTTTCGCTCTCGTCCAGCAGCGGGCCAAGCTCGTTCAAAACATGGGCATGGTAAGCGTCAATCCAGCCGCGCTCCGTTGTGCTCAGCAAGGCCACATCGATCAGTGCCCGGTCATAGGGTGCAAGCGTCACCGTCTCGAAACCATACATCTCGCGTTCCGCGCCCTCGATCACGCGCGGCTGGACCACGATGAGGTTCTCGATCCGGATGCCATAATGCCCCTCGCGGTAATAGCCAGGCTCATTCGACAGGATCATGCCGGGCTCAAGCGGCGTGTGTCCGAGTTTGGAAATGCGCTGCGGCCCTTCATGCACCGACAGGTAGGCGCCGACGCCGTGGCCTGTGCCGTGGTCGAAATCAAGGCCCGCTTCCCACAGGGGCAGCCGCGCCAGCGCGTCGATCTGCGCGCCGGACGTGCCTTTCGGAAACACCGCACGGGACATGGCGAGATGGCCTTTCAGCACCAGCGTGTAGTGCCGCCGCATGTCGGCGCTCACCTCCTTCACGGCGAGCGTGCGCGTGATGTCGGTGGTGCCATCCTCATATTGTCCGCCGGAATCGATCAGGAAGATGCCTGCGTCGATCTTGCGGTTGGAAGCGGTCGTGACGCGGTAATGCGGCAAGGCCGCGTTCGGGCCAGCCCCCGAGATCGAGCCGAACGAGATGTCCTTCAGCACGTTGGTTTGCCTGCGGAAGCGCTCGAGTTCGACAGCGGCGTCGATTTCCGTGAGTTCGCCTTTCGGCGCTTCCCCGGCGAACCAGGCCAGAAACCGGGTCACGGCTGCGCCGTCTCGCCTGTGCGCTGCCCGCGAGCCCTCTATTTCCGTGGAATTCTTGGCGGCTTTCATGAGTGATACCGGATCAGTGCCGATGTCCACTTTGCCGCCCGCCGCGACGATCCGGTCACGGATGGCGCTGCTGCAGGTGCTCGCATCGAGCCGGACCGTCAACGCGTCCTGTCCGAGCGCATCAAGGGCCGCGCCGAATTCGGAAGGTGCGAATGGCTGGCAGATGCCGATCAGGCCATCGATCACCTCTGGCGTCAGTTTGGCACCATCCATGAACAGGCGCACCGGCCCGGTTGTCTTCACGATGGCATAGCCAAGGGCGAGCGGCGTGTGCGGCACGTCCGCACCCCGGATGTTGAGCAGCCAGCACAGGTTGTGCGGATCGGAAATGACAAGAGCCTGGCACTTCGCCTTGACCAGAGCGTCCCTGACGCGGGTTATCTTGGCAGTCTCGTTTTCTCCGGCCAACTGACCTGGGTAGGCGACCACCCGTCCGGCTGGCGGGGCAGGCCTGTCCGTCCAGATCCCGTCGATCGGGTTTGGTGTGATCGGCCTCAGGCTGGAACCAGCGCGCGCGGCGGCCACCTCGAGTTTCCTGACCTGATCAGGCGTATGCACCCACGGATCATAACCCAGCGTGCCGCCCGATGGCAGATGGGCCTCGATCCAGGCCTCCTGCGACTGTTCCGCCATCTGCACAGGCGTGACGACCGACATGTCGGTCTGCGCAGCCGATTGCAAGGTATAGCGCCCATCCACGATTAGGGCGGCGCTGTCCGTCAGCACAACAGCCGACCCGGCAGAGCCCGTGAAGCCTGTTGCCCATGCAAGGCGCTCGTCGCAGGCGGGCACATATTCGCCCTGATGCTGGTCCGAGCGCGGAATGACGAAGCCCGCCAGCCCCAGCCTGGCCATGCTGGCACGCAAGGCTGCGATGCGCGGTGCGACAGTTGCCGGATCGGATGGCTCATCGAAGCTCTGGAAGACGGACAAGGGCGTTCTGGAGGGATTCTGGCGTGTCATGGAACCGGGCGATGGGAGATGGGTTGAAAGCGACGCAAATCTATTCTTCCTCCGCTCTGCCGTCCAGTTCATCACATGGGTGCCTTGTTATGCAACCTGCGCATGAAATTTAATCATCTGTTAAGCAGACATGCGCCATACGCTTATCTCGCATGTGCGAGATGCACTTTCGCACTGCAATATGCACGCCCATATTGTTCACATAAGAACAACAGGAAACGATCCAAGCCGTCGGCCTTTTCGCGTCCAACAGACCAAAAAGGACTATCACCATGGCTTATGCGAATATCGGAACGATCCTTGCGGCTCCACTTGCGGAGCGCATCATGCAGCCCTCGCTCTTCAAGCGCATCATCAATGCGATGATCGAAAGCCGCATGCGGCAGGCCCAGCGCGAGATCAGGGCCCATGCGCATCTGTTGCGCGAACCGGACTCCATTCTGGGCGGCATGCCCAGAATGACGCTCCAGAACGACGGGCAGTTGCCCTTCATCCGCTGACATCAGCGCACAACACATCAAGGAGATGAACATGATCGCTTTCTTCATCAAGAGCTACCACACGGCCATCGACCTGTGGAACTTCACCGATGCCGTGATTCAGGACATGCGGCAGACGCGCGATGAGCTGGAAGACCAGTATGGCCCCCTCGGGTTCTGATCACCGCTTCACGGGCATGTCCCTGAACAGGATTGTCGTTACCAGATCTGACGGCGCGGCCTTGGTGCCGCGCCGTTTCTTTTGAGCACGAGCGTGGCCCAGCCTTCCCGCGCGGTTTTTGCAGCCAGTGTCCAGCCTTGCATGCGGTAGGCTGCCAGGACACCCGGCACATCCTTGAGCAAAAGGCCTGACAGGATCAGCGCACCAGACGGCTTGAGCACATGCGCCACATCGCGCGACAGGCGCATCAGCGGTCGTGCAAGGATGTTGGCGATGACCAGATCGAAATGCCCGGCACGGTTTGCCTTGGCGTAGCGCACGCCCGCGCCGACATAAAGGTCGAGCAGACCCGGCGCGCGGTTCAGCACGGCGTTGTCACGCGTGACCTCGACTGCAATCGCATCGATATCGCCTGCCACGACGCGTTGCTTGAGCCGCTTGGCGACGGCAAGCGCAAGGACGCCAGTGCCCGTCCCGATATCGAGGACATGCGCCGGTCTGGCGCGCTTCAGCTCAGTATCGATCGCCAGAAGGCAGCCAGCCGTCGTGCCGTGGTGGCCCGTGCCGAACGCCAGACCCGCCTCGATCTCGATGGCGATGTCGTTGATCCGCACCGCCTCCCGGTCATGCGAGCCGTGAACCAGAAAACGCCCGGCACGCACGGGTTTGAGGCCATCAAGACTGGCCCTGACCCAGTCCTTCGCCTCGACGGACGTGAAGACGGCGGTCTTGAGATCATCGCCGACAATGGGCCCGATCAGTTCGCGGATGAGATCCTCATCCGGATCTTCCGCAAAGAAAACCTCGACGAACCAGGGCGAGTTTTCGGTCTCGTCATCGATCTCGAACGCGGAAACCGCTGTCTCGGTCGGGTCGAGCACCTCGCCGAGAAGTTCAGTGATGGCCTTTGCCCGCCCCACGCTCGTGGACAGTTTCAGGACAGTGGTGACGGTGTGAGGCAGGAGACCTTCGCGCATGCAAGCGCTTTAGAGCATCCGTGTTGATCAAGCTACATTCAGCATCCATTTTCCACGCGCTTTGGAGAGCGCCTTGGCAAGGATCACACGTTTGGGCATCGAACAGCCCTCCGGCAAACCCGGTGCGGTTCAGACTTGCCTCGACCGGCATTTCTGCTTAGGTCCAGTTCCGCATCGGAAGCACGTTCAGTCATCATGCCACGTTCAGAAATTTTCGCGGTCACAGGCGGCCTTGGCTTCATCGGCAAGCATTTTGTCAAGCGTTGTCTGGATCTGGGCCACTTTGTTCTGAACATTGACAGCATCAGCTATGCTGCCGACCGGTTTTTTCACCAGCAGTTCAAGACCTATCCGAACTATCGTTTTCTGCAGGCTGATGTGGTCACTCTGGATTTCCTGCCAGAGTGCGACGTCGTGGTGAATTTTGCGGCCGAGAGCCATGTGGACAACGCCATCACCAGCGCCCGGCGCTTCTGCACGACGAATTTCCTCGGTGTTCAGACCCTGCTGGAATTGACCCGCGCCAAGCAGCCGGCGGAAAGACCTCTGTTCGTGCAGGTCAGCACAGATGAGGTTTACGGGGATATCAGTTCGGGTTCGCACAGAGAGTCGGACGTGCTCGTGCCGTCAAATCCATACTCGGCCACGAAGGCGGCCGCTGACATGCTGGTCCAGAGCTGGGGCCGGACCTATGGCATGGCCTGGAACATCATCCGACCGGCGAACAATTACGGCGTACATCAGTACCCGGAGAAACTCATTCCGAAATCCGCCCTTCGCATGAAGCGCGGCCTGCCGGCAACCCTGCACGGCGACGGCAGCTATATCCGGTCATGGCTGCATGTCGAGGATACGGTTGACGCCATCCAGACAGTGATCGGTCGAGGCCAGCGAAACACGATCTACAACATCGGAAGCCGTTTTGAGTTGAAGAACATCGAGGTTCTTCGCATGATTGCGAGATATCTGGACGTTCCGGAGGACAAGGCATGGATCACCGTGCCCGACCGCTCCGGCCAGGACATTCGCTACAGCCTTGACGATTCGGCCTTGCGGGCGCTCGGATGGAGCCAGAAGCGGGTTTTCGAAGATGAATTGAAGCATGTGATCGCAGAACTCGACTTTGCCCGGTTCGCATGAACCATGGTGGCGGTTGAGGCATCGAGCGACGTAACAACCACGGCATGCCACCATGGAGACCTACATGAAGGTCGATTTCTATCGTCATCAGCTGTCCGCAGATGACGGCGACGCCATCAAGGACGTTATCGCGTCGCCCTTCCTGACGACTGGAAAAGTCGCGACACAGGTCGAACGGCAACTTGAATCCTATTTCCGGTGCCCCCACGCATTGCTGGTCAACAGCTGGACCAACGGCGCGCTTGCCGTGCTTCTGGCCATGGACCTCGGCCCCGAAGATGAAGTCATCGTCCCCGCCATGACCTTCATCGCGTCGGCCAATGTCGTGGTGCTCGCGGGGGCGCGTGTCGTGTTTGCCGATGTCGACCCCGATACGCTGCTGTTGACGGCGGAGTGTGTGGCACCGCACGTGACGTCCCGCACCAGAGCCGTCATCCCCGTGCATCTGTATGGGCAGATGTGCGACATCGTCGGGATGCGCGAGATGCTGGATCATCATGCCAGCGCATCCGCGCATATCGCCATCATCGAAGACTGTGCGCATTGCTTTGAAGGCGAGCGGGAAGGCCTGAAGCCGGGCGAGGTATCCGACTGCGCCGTCTTCTCGTTCTACGCGACCAAGAACGTGACGTGCGGCGAGGGAGGTGCCATTATCACCCGCGACGCAAGCCTGCACGGACGGATGCTTGAAACACGGCTTCACGGCATGTCCGCCATCGCTATCGACCGGTTTGCGGCGGGACGCTATAATCATTGGGATATGCGCAGGCTGGGCACCAAGGCCAATCTGCCCGATCTGCTTGCCGCGCTCCTTCCCCGGCAGATCGCCGAGGTTGATGCCGTCCTGCCTGAGAGAGCAAGGCTCGCCAACCTCTACCGCAGCCGTTTTGCGGGCGGACCATTGCGCCTCGTTGCGCAGCAGCAGGCCTGCAAGAGCGCCGAGCACCTGTTTGTCATCGGCGTTCCGGGCGGACAGCGCGATCAGGCTATCGCGGCCCTCAATCACGCGGGCGTTGCTGTCACCGTGAACTATCGCGCAGTGCCCGACACGACATATTACAGCAAGCAGCCTCTGACCGCCGATATTCCGGTGGCCAGGCTGTGGGGCGAACAGACGATCTCCTTGCCCCTGTTTCCAGGCCTGACGGAGACCGAACAGGCGCATGTGATCAATGCCGTGATCGAGAAGGTCTATCCGCTGTGCGGCTGAACCCGCGCCGTCCAACGGTACCGGCATCTGCGCAGCCCATGAACCAACATGGCGAACCGGCATGGCGTCCATGAACGGGCAGAAGATGCGCCGATCCAGGAAGATCGCAATCCTGCAATCCAATTACATCCCCTGGAAAGGATACTTCGACATCATCGCGGCGGTCGATGAGTTCGTCCTGTTCGACGAGGTCCAGTTCACGCGCAGGGATTGGCGCAACCGCAACAAGATCATCGTGAACGGGTCGGCGACATGGCTTTCCATCCCGGTCAGGTCCAAAGGGCAGTACGACGCGCCCATCGATGAAATCGAAATCAGCGACCCCGGCTGGGCCCAGCAGCACTGGCGCAGCATCCTCCACGCTTACCGCAAGGCCCCCTATTTCCCGCATTATGAACCGCTGCTGCAAAAGCTGTACGAGCAGGCCGCTCACATTCCATTGCTGACGGATGTCAACGCGCTTTTCCTGACGAACATCGCAGGCTGGCTTGATCTGACGACAACCTTCTCACGATCACGGCAGGTCGCGAGGCTCACCGACGATCCAACCCAACGGCTCGTTGACATCTGTACCGGACGCGGCGCGGCCTTGTATCTCTCGGGGCCGGCGGCGAAGGCCTATATCCGGAGCGAAGCGTTCGAGAGAGCCGGTGTCGAACTGCACTATGCCGACTATGCGGGTTATCCGATGTATGACCAGAACACCTCCAGCTTCGAGCACGGCGTCAGCATCATCGATGTCCTGATGCGATGCGGTCCTTCTGCCAGGGGCCACCTGAAATCAATTCAGGCAGAAGATGGATTGTTCGCACACAGGTGATCAGGCGCGCTCGCAGACGACGATCCAGACACGCTCCTCGATGCCCCACCAGTCATTGCGCGCCGACCCGATCCTGGCTGCGGTGAAGTGCGGCGCGATGGCCGCCACGATATCCGCCTCGCTGTCGAACCTGCGCATGATCGTTCCATTGCGCACGCCGTAGGGATCATTCGAAATCTGCATGTGGCCATCGCCAAGATCAATCGCGCCATCCATGATGTAGCTGTCCGCGCATGGGGCCGAGAAGATGAAACGACCGCCGCTGCGCTGCACCCGCGCAATCTCGGCCACATTGTCGGCAAAAGTTGTGCCTTGGTCCACATAGTAGCAAGCGTGACATGCCAGGATGTGGTCGAAGTATCCGGCGGGGTACGGAATCTGATGGTTCCGGCCGACGCGGGTCTCGACCTGATGGCCCAGCGCGGCAAGCCGCTCCGCTCCGCTTTTGCAGATCTCCTCGCTGATCTCGACACCATGTACCTGCATGCCGAGATTGCACAGCAATGGCATGTTGCGGCCGTCGCCAAAGCCGAGGTCCAGAACACGGCGGCCCGGATACAGCTGCGCATCCGGCTTCAGCCGGGGGTAGGTGCCGAGGAATGCCCTGACCACGAATTCCACGGGATACACGTGGTGGGACGGCCGCGCCCGATAGAAGGCGTCATACTTGCTGGCAATGTCAGTGCTCATGACCATCCTTCACGTGCATGTGGGGGGTTGCCGGCGAAAACACCGCCCGCGCAGGATAGCAGCCGCGACGGATCACGACATTTGCACCGACCACCGTGTTTCGGCCAAGTTCCGCGCCTGCCAGAACGGCCGAGCCCACGCCCAGCCAGCTTCCGCGGCCGATCACGACAGCCATGCCTTGCTGGTTGGGCTGCTGCATGATCGGCACATCGGGATGCCTGTGGCCGTGATTGTTGTCACCGATGAAGACACGTTCGGAAAGGACGACGTGGTCCTCCAGCGTGATGGCGTTTGTACACGACATGAAGGAGAAACGACCGATCTGACAGGTGTGGCCGATCACGATCCGGCCATCGTAGGCATAGTCTGATCGCGCGAAGTCAGCTTTGAAACGATCCTCGAGATAGTCGTGAATGAACGTCAGATCCTTAAACGCGTTGATGTGGCATCCCTCGCGGATCGAGACCCGGTCGCCGATGCTGATGTTCTGAGGATTCAGGATGCGATAGGGCGGCAGGATCTTGGCGTTCTCGCCGAAATAAGCAAACTTGCGCTTGTCTTCAGCCGACAGTTCTCCTGTTCCCTCGATCAGGATGTTCGCGCGCTCAATGGGCGTGGGACTGGTCATCAACGTGGCCCGGCGCTGGCCTGGTGATGAACCTTGCGGACAATCGTCAAAGGCCTGTTCTTGGTTTCAAGGAAGACCTTGGAGAGATAGATCCCGATGATGCCCATGAACAGGATGCCAAGGCCGCCAAGCAGCCAGACCGACAGCATGACGGAGACCCAGCCTGCCACTGCGACCCCGCCCACCATCCACCGCAACAACAGGAACATCCCAAAGACAATGGAGACGAACGAAAGGACCAGTCCGACATAGAAGATCGCGATCAGCGGTGCGGCACTGAAATTCGTGACCGAATCGATCAGAATGTTCCAGCGTCGGCGCAGCGAATAACTGGTTTGTCCCTTGTCGAGCTTTTCGACGAGGACACCGTGCTGACGAAAACCGGCGATCACCCAGATGCCGCCGATCACCAGTTGTGTCTCACGGTGCAGAAGGAGCGCATCGACATATGTCCGCCGCATCAGCCGCACGGTCAGATGATTGGTTGGAATGCGGACAGAGAGGAGCGCGTCAAACACCTTGTAGGCAGCTGCCCCCGCAGCCCTCTTGACCAGGTTGCCCGAACGTTTTTCCTGCAGGCCGTAGACCACATCCTGGTCCGAGTCGTGCATCAGGTTCCAGAATTGACCGAGCAGTTCCGGCGCCTCCTCAAGGTCGCTGTCAAGAAGGAAGCAGTACGAGCCCTGTGCATGCGCCAGCCCGGTCATCAGCGCCTTGTGGTGACCGAAGTTGCGGGACAACTCCACAACTGTCAGCTTCGGATTGTCGCGCGCCAGCGACGTCGCAAGCGCCAGTGATCCGTCCGGAGAGCCGTCATCGACCATGATGATCTCATAGTCTGGCGTGATCGCCTCGGCGGCAGCGGCGGCCCTTGCGACAAACGCCTCGACCGTGGCTTCGGAACGGAACAATGTGGTGACAACAGACAGTTTCATGGCACTCCACCGATCAGCTTCGCCACGGCCTTGCGGTCGACCTTGCCATTCTGGTTGGTTGGCAGGCTCTCAAGCTGATGCAGGCTCGACGGAAGCATGTAGCCTGGCAGGCGTTCGCGACAATGCGCCAGCAAGGCGTCCGCGTCGATGACGGATTGCCCCAGATAGGCACACCGCAGCTCCGGCCCGTCAGGCCCTGCGATGGCCACCGTATTGGCCCGGATGACGCCACCGAACGCTTCGACCACCAGATCGACCTCTTCCAGTTCGATCCTGTGGCCCCTGATCTTCACCTGATTGTCAACCCGCCCGACGAACCATAGCAGGCCGTCTGCATCCTCCGTGACCAGATCGCCGCTGCGGTACCAGACCGATCGCCAGGAGGATTGGCGCGGGTCCTGCACGAAGCGGCGGGCCGTTTCCGCGCCATTGGCGAAATAGCCAAGCCCGACATTCGGCCCGCCGATCCACAATTCTCCGGGGATGCCCGGACCGACGGCCGAGCCAGAATCGTCCAGCACGGCGTGGGAAAAATCGTCGTGCATACGCCCGAGCGACGGAAAACCGGTCCCGGCAGCGGCCAGGCTGTCCTCATCGATCACGGTGCTTGAACAGATGCAGCTCGTCTCTGTCGGACCATAGACATTGACCAGCCTCGCCTGATCCCTGAAACGCGCGTGAAAAGCCGCAAGCCCGGCACTCGGAAATCCCTCGCCACCAAAGATGAAATAGCGGGTGCCCGGCAAACTGTCGGGCTTCAGCAGCTTCAGTCGGTCCAGCGTCTGAAACAGCGTCGGAACGGCGAAGATCACGCTGGCTTCTGCGTCGCACAGACGCCTGACCCAGCGCGCGGGATTCGGCATCCTGCCGGTTTCGACCGGAACCAGCGCCGCTCCGTTGAGCAGGCCACCATACAAATCAAACACGGAGTTGTCGAAATGCAGCGGGTTGATGTTGGAGAAGCGCACCTGGCTGTGATCGTGGAACATGGCCTTCGCCCAGCGCATCAGACTGAGAACCCCCTGATGCGCGATCACAGCGCCTTTAGGTTCGCCTGTCGAGCCGGAGGTGAACATCACATAGGCCGGGTCAAGGCCCGTCAGGCTGGCGGCAGGAACGCCGGGATGCGCGGCCTGTGCAGAGACCCATGGACTTGCATCGGTTTCAGACCCCAAGCTCACGCCATGGCCGAACGGGTTTGTGACAGCGATCTCGCCCACCACAAGCGCGGGCCGGAGTCTCGCGAGAATGTTCGCGGTCCTGCTCTCCGGATTGCGGGGATCAAGGAAGACATAGGGACAACCCTGCCTCAGGCAGGCCAGCCACAGGACATATGCCGAGCGCCGTTTCGGAAGCTGCAATGCGACGACATCGCCCTTGCGCAACCCCAGACCTGCCAGCCAGAAGGCCGCCTGTTCCGCTTCGGCGTGAAGTTGACCAAATGTGATCACGGCGTCCTGCAGCAACAGCGCTGGCTGACCCGCCCTTGAGCGCGCTGTCACGTCAAAGGCTTGCCAAAGGTGCAAGGGCCAAGCGCGGCTCTCCTCGTTCCCGGCCACCGACGTCATAGCCGCAACCCACCGTCCAGATGCAGCACCGTCCCGTTCACGAACCGGTTCGCTGCGAGGTAATCGATGGTGCTGATCAGTTCGGCCACCTGCCCAAGACGTCCGACCGGAGCGCGCCTCGCGTAGCTCGACAACTGCTCCTGGCTGAGCGCACCGCGCGTCGTCGGCACGTCGATGAAGCCGGGAGCGACCGCATTGACCGTGATGCCGAGCGGTGCCAGTTCCAGCGCAAGGCTCCGTGTCATGCCTTCCACGCCGGCCTTGGCTGCGCTGTAGGCGACTTGGCCCACATTCCCGCCTGCCGCGATCGAACTGAAATTGACAATGACACCGCCACCTGTCCTTGCCATGCGCCCCGCCGCCTGGGTTGCTCCGACAAAGCTCGCGGTCAGGTTGGCGTTCACCACGCGCATGAAATTCTCGCCGCCATGGACCTCGAAACGCGCACCCTTGAGCGCAAGAACAGGCTCGTTCCAGATCAGGCCCACGGCATTGACCAGCAGTCCGATGGCTTCGCGGCGCGGAATGCACATGTCCAGGACGGCTTTGAGCGCGGTCGCATCGGTCAGATCAACCGCGTGGGCGGCACCCCTGTTTCCCACGGGAACAGCCGAGATTCCGGCAGGATCGATGTCGAGAGCCAGCACCTTCTGACCCCGCGCGGCATAGGTCTGGACAATGGCGCTCCCGAGCGCTCCACATGCGCCCGTCACCAGCACCCATTCGTCTGATGCCGCTTTCATCACCTTATGGCAGACCAGCGAGGCGCTGCACATCGGCTATGGTGTCGATGCTCTCCAGCTCCCGGTCTGTCAGTTCCCTGTCGAGGGTCTCTTCCAGCTTCAACATGAGCCTGACCATCATGATCGAGTCCAATCCCGGCACATCGCGCAACGGCGTGTCCGGCGAAAATCCGCCGACTTCGCGCTGCAGGATCTCGGACAGGAATGTTTCGGTCGCTGACATCACGGTGTCCACCTTGCCATGCCGAAGCCCGCAAGCCCGTAGTGATTGCCCGAGTAAAGCAGGTAGCGCGTGCCGTCATGGTCAAAAACGCATGGATACTCGATCATGTCGCTGTCCCAGCCGGTTGCCGAAACGTCGATCTTGTCCTGCCGGCCGATCCGCGTCCAGGTCTTGCCATCCCGCGACTCGGCATAGCGGATCCGGTAACGTTCGCCGCGCGAGCAGAACCACATCTTGTAGGTGTCGCCATCCTTGACCACGCATGGCTTGCAGATGGCGTACTCGCCTTCAAAATCAAAATCGATGGCGATGATGTTGGGCCGCTCCCAGTGGATTCCATCATCGGATTCGGCGTATTTGATCAGGTGGCGCATGTCATTCGCGGTCTTTCCCCACGCGACATTCGAGCCATACCACATCTTGAAGCGGCCACCGTCCTGCAGCACCCAGGGATAGGACAGCGTGTAGGGGTCGGTTTCGTCCAGCGCCATGAGCGGGAACCTCGACCAGCGCTTGAACGGCAATCCCGGCCCCTCGCTGATGGCAAGACCAAGCTGGTTCTGCCAGGGCACGCGCTGCGTCAGGTGCCAGCCCATGTAATAGAGATAGCGCCTTGCGCCGACATTGACGATGCAGCCGATCGAACACCCTGAATCGTCGAAGAACGCGTCCTCGCCCGGCAGCAACTCCGGTTCTGTAGATTCAGCAAGGATCCTTGTCGGGTTCTTCAGGTCAATCTCGATCCAGCCGATCGCCGAACGGTTCTCGGCATCGCGTGCGGAGAAATGCACGCGGAAAAGATCCCCGGCGATATGTTCGGCAATGGGATTGGCGGCGTATCGCTGTCCCCAGGGCCGTGTACCATCCGGCGCATAGATATGACCGATCTTTGTCCAGCTCATGCGATCCTGCTAAAGTTTTCCGGATGCGATCATCATGCGCATAAAGGGGCGCGCCTCGAAATCAAGCTGATCGCGCCCGTGCAGGTTGACACTTCTTGGCCGGGTGTCGGCAGCCACCATCAATCCGGCGCCGACAAAACACTCCTCGCCGATCCTCACGCCATTGGTCACCTTGGCACCGATGCCGAGAAAGGCACGCGCCCCGATCGTCACATTTGCCGCGACCGTGACATGGCTTGACACCCAGACATGATCGGCGATGGTCGTCATATCGCCGATGTGGTTGGACGACCACATCACCACGTTGTGTCCGATTTCAACGTCGAGGCTGATCGACTGGTTGTCCAGAATGAAGCAGTTCTCGCCGACGCTCAGGGGTTCCGCCTGAAAAATGCCGGAAGCGACGTAACTTTCAAGGGTGTAACCCTTCGCTTTCGCGGCCTCGAATTTCTGTTGCCTGAGCCCGTTCATCTGCTGATATCCAAGCAGGATGAGCATGCGTGTGGTGTCGGGAGGATAGTGCTTCTCGACCTCTTCGAAGGGGACCAAGGGCAGTCCCCGGTGCGTCCTGGCACCGATCCTGTCCCCGTCCACCGTGAAAGCCACGATGTCATGCCGGGTGTCGGCGGACAAAAAGCGGTAGGCGACATCGGCGCCACGCCCCGTACCGAACAGCACGATCCGGCTCATGGCCGCCCGGCTCCCTTGGCGGCATCCGTCAGAACCATGTTCAGCCAGGCATGAATGCTCAGTCCTGCGGCGGCAGCGGCCAGGGCGACGCTGCGCTTTGTCTCCGGGGAGACGCCTTCAAGAACGCCGAAATAACGTGACCGCAAGGAGCCCCCGCGGACGCCGGTATGTTCGAGGTCGAGATCAAGAGGAGGTGGACCCTCGCCCCGTGTGAAGGCGATGACATAGAAACAGTTGGCGATCAGCCACCTGACGCTGACGTCGCGGGCGCATTCGGGAACGGATGTGAGCGGGATATCGGCCTTGAACAAGGCATTGTTGGCGCACACGATTCCGTCGAATTCGCTGCCCTTCAACCAGGGTGCCACAGCTTCGTCACCGTAAAGCACGCGGCCGCCGGGCTTGACCACCCTTGTCAGTTCAGCGGCCCCCAGCTTCAGGTCACCGAAATGGTTGAACCCGCCGAAATGAAACACCGCGTCGAATTCAGCATCATCGTAGGGCAAG
Source organism: Allobosea sp. (assembly GCA_031375185.1). Taxonomy (GTDB): domain Bacteria; phylum Pseudomonadota; class Alphaproteobacteria; order Rhizobiales; family Beijerinckiaceae; genus Allobosea. The sequence goes on from JANMHN010000144.1 coordinate 16,271, forward strand.
GCCGTGCCATTGGACGCCGAGTACACCATGGCACATTGCAATCCCAGTTCGGCCGCATGGGCGGTCATCCTGTCGCGGCAAACCTTGACCATGCGCGGCGACAGGTCCTGCATGTGCAGTTCGCCCGACGGACCAAGGCGTCTTGCCAGCCGGAAGGAATCGCGGCCGGTGCCGCAACCGATCTCCAGTACCTTCATGCCCGGCCCGACGCCGAGCATGTCGACCATCGTTTCACGGACCTTGTTCTCGTCCTCAAGGAAGGACGCGAATTGCCAGTCGACGGCACGATCATAGATGGCGTCCGCGACGCGGTCGTACTCGGCCTGGGTGTCCGCCTCGACCTTCGTCAGCACCTCGGGGTGGATCAACTGCGGTATGCCGTCGATGACCGGGTAGCGCCGACCGGCCGCCGAGACCAGATCACCGTCATTGGCAAGCAATTGGTGCTGCGCGAACGTCAGGCGGCCATGGTCAGCAGGGCACCGATAGATCGCCAAACGGGACGGCAACATGCAAAACCTCGAAAAAAACGGCTTGGAAGCAGCCGGCGAGGTATAGTGGCGGCATTTGTCGATGTCTAGCAGCCAGCACTTTCGCCTTGTGGTCCGAGATAGCCGTATGGCAGGAAAGCGGTAACGGCGCTTTGAAGCTCCTCGTTTCTCATCCAACCGTTGATCTCGTGCCGGCGATACCGGCTGGGGAGCAAAGACCATGATTCCCACTCCGGTGGCTGCCCTCCTGCTGTTGGTGAGCCTGGTGTTCCTCGTGGCATCACAGCTCCTCATCAAATGGCGCTTCAACGCGCTCGGGCTGCAGTCGCCCCAGGTCCGCGATGTGTGGGACATAGTGGCCTCTGTCATCACCGATGTCGGCCTCCTGGCCGCTGGCCTGCTCCTGATTTGCGGCGCGTCCATGTGGTATGCCGCCATGACACGCTTTCCCCTCAGCTTCATGGTGCCGATCGCGGCGGTGGTCTCGCCATTAATCGCGCTGTGCGCGCATGTCCTGCTTGGCGAGCGTCTGAGTTTCCTGGAGATGGTGTTGATCGTGTTGATCGCGGTGCTCGTCGCGACGTATGGCGTGATCCATGCCCAGAAATGAACAATCTGCATGACCGGACCGCGCACACATGACCGGCATGCCCCGCTCGCCACCAACCTTGAGCAGGCGCTCGGGGACTTCATGGCGCGTGTTGTCACCGACGACGTGCTGGAGCGCGCCGCCAGCCTGTGCGACATGCCTGTGGCCGAAGCCCGCAAGCTCATCGCCATTTACGCCAATGAAAGCCTGGTTGGTCTGAGGTTGATCGCTCCCTTGCTGCAGCCCGGCCTGCGAATCCTCGAAGTGGGCTCAGGCGTTGGCATCCTGTCGGCCTTTCTGGCCGAGACAGGGTACGACATCGTGGCCATTGAACCGTCTGCGACCGGCTTTGCCTTCATGTCGCGGATTGCCGAAAGCGTGGCGTCCGGCGTGCGGCTGGATACGGAGTTCCGGGCCTTGCCCTTGATGGTCCATCAACTTCATCCGGACCATCAAGGGAGTTTCGATCTGATCTATTCCGTGAATGTCGTTGAGCATATCGCATCGCTCGACGAGGCGTTTGGCGCGATGACACGGCTGCTGCGGGATGACGGCTCGATGGTGCATTTCTGCCCGAACTACACAGTGCCTTACGAGCCGCATTTCGGCATTCCACTGGTGCCGTTCTGGCCTGCTGTGACGCAATATCTGTTTCCCAGCGTCAAGACACGCCATCCCGGTCTGTGGGAGAGCCTGAATTTCGTCACCGCACGGCGCCTCGAAAGGCTTTCACGCGTCTGCGGTCTGACCATGAGCCTTGATGAAAAGGTCATGGCCAACGCCGTGAGACGCCTGACCAGCGATCCGATCTACCGCTCCCGTCAGAACAGGCTCGTTGCGGGAGCGATGACCTGCTTTGCGTCCCTTGGCGGGCTCAGGGTTCTGGATGCCCTTCCCCCGTCATGGACATCTCCGATGATTGCGCGTTTTCGAAAGCTGCCGCGCCGGTCGGATTGACGAGGCTGGGCGGCCAGCAGCACCATCTGCTATCGGGGCGGGATCCTGTAAAGGCCATGGTCGCCATTGGCATGGATCAAAATCCAGCCGTCAGGCCTGGCGGCACTGCTCCGGACCACGGCGTAGTAGCCGGTGAAGCGCGAGGTCTCAGGAACATCGGCTGGATGGAGGCTGCCTGATAGGACGGCCCGGTTCATGGCCAGCACCCTTGTTCTGGCTGGGGCGTCCGTTCGCAGGATATTGCTGGCGATCCATGTCGAGAGGAAAAGCTGCCGCTGCCCCTGAAATGCGTAGGTGTTCCAGCCTTCGAGCAGGTTGAACCCTTCCGAAACCTGATCTGTGAAGATCAGGGCCGTCTTCGGCGTTTTCTGGCGCACGGCCGCCCAGATATCGTGGATCGCCGGTGTCAATTCGGCAACTTCGATCCTCTTGCGGTCGGCTACGGCAAGTTGACCGCTGGCCACAGCCAGAAGAACGGACCCGAAAACGATCAAGCTCGATCCGCCGAATGTCGCGACCAGGGCGCGGTCCTGCGATCCGGGCGCGGTAGGTGGGCAAGCGAACCATGCGATTGCGACAACCGCCGCGATCACGACCGGCCATACGATCCACAGGTAGCCCTTTGCGGGTTCGGTCAGCAGGCCCGCCGGCAAGGCCATGATGGCAAGGATGAGCACGGCCAGCCAGACCAGACGGTGTTCAGTTTTGCCTGCCTGGATCAACAGCAAGGCACCCAGACATTGCACGACAACGAAATCAACGCGGAACAGCCATGGATAAACAAGACCGATCACCCCGGCTATCAGCAGCGGAACACTTGTCGTCCATGGCAACAGGATGGCGCACAGAGCCATGGTCAGAACCAGGGCCAGTTCACGCGCCGCGAACATCAGGCCGGGCGGTCCGAGCGACCCGAAATCCCGAAGGCGCAGCATGCTTTCAAGCCCGATATTGCCAATGGTCAGATAGATTGGAAGAAAGTGCAGGCAAAGCGCGAGGCCGATGAGGCCAAAGACCGCCATGATCCCGATCAGCACACCCATCTGGGCCCGGTTCAAGCGCGATACGCGCCGTGCGATGGGTGCAAGCGTCAGAGGCACCATGAGGACTGCCAGTGTCACTTTGCTGAGGAGCGCGCCAGTCACCCCAAGGGCAGCTACAACCAGCGCCCGCACAACCGTGAACGGCTGGACCGCGCACCAGAATGCAACGGCGATCGCAAGCGGCAGCGCGTGGATCATGGGCGGGCTGCCCACGGTCCATGACGGCGTCGAAACGGCGGCGGCAAGCGCAACCACCAGGAGAGGCAGCGCTGCCGGGCCCATGGCCTTGCGTTTGCCGCCATCGAGAAAGAAGGTCAGGGCAAGGCACAGGTTCAGGACATAGGCGCTGCCGCCAGCTGACAACAGAAACAGGAACGGATCGATGTCGACCAGGCGCACGGCCACCGCGCCAAAGGCTGGCCAGAGCATGTTGAAATAGGTGCTGTAGGTCTCGCCAAGCACA
>JANMHN010000011.1:0-14736 GCA_031375185.1 Allobosea sp.
GCCCGCCAGATCGGCACGGTGCTGGCAGATAGCGCCGAAGCCACGACCCATGCGATCTCGGATCATTTCGAGACAGTGCGGACCAACACAGGCAAGGAGCGCGAGCGCACGGCTTCTGCCCTGCGGGCGGCCTATGAGAGCGTGTCGGTTGATCTTGGCGGGGGACTTGCCAAGGCCACCGAGCAGTTCCAGCAGACGGCTGCAGAGTTGCGCGCCATGAATGCCGAGATCCAGCGCGAACTCGAGGTCACGCGTGCGGAACTGCGCCGCGGCGTGCTCGAGATGCCGCGCGAGACGCAGGAAGCCACGACAGCCATGCGCCGCGTGGTGGGCGACCAGATCAAGGCCCTGAACGAGCTGTCGGACATCGTGACGCGCTCGGGCCGCAGTCTTGATGTGGCGGCACCCGAGCCTCAACGCGCGCGGGTGAACGAGCGGCCTGTGGCAGCCTCGCCGCCGCAAGTTGCCGAGACGCCGCGCGCTGCCGCCACGTATGCTGCTGCCCCTCAAGTGGCTCCTGCACCTGCCGTGGCCCGTCCTTCGCCGCGCCCTGCGGCGCCAACGCCGCGTGAAGAAGCGGTCCGACAGGTGGCCGAGCCTGCACCCGCTCCCCGCGGGGGCTGGCTGTCCGACCTGCTGACGCGGGCGAGCCGCGATGACAAGCCTGCGGAAAAGGCGACTGTACCGCCGCTTGAAAAGCTCGACTCACTCTCGGTCGACATCGCAAGGATGATCGACCATGACGCAGCGGTGGAGCTGTGGGACCGTTACAAGCGGGGTGAACGCAACGTGTTCACGCGGCGGCTTTACACGCTGCAGGGCCAGCAGACCTTCGACGAGATCCGCCGCAAGTATCGCCGCGACGACGAGTTCAAGCAGACGGTGGACCGCTACATCGAGGAGTTCGAGCGGCTGCTCGAGGAAGCCAGCGACGGTGGCCGCGAACAGAGCGTTGCCAACACCTATCTCACCTCTGAAACGGGCAAGGTCTACACCATGCTCGCGCATGCCAGCGGGCGGTTCGAGTGAGGTTTTCCATCAACATGTGATGTAAAAAAGGCCGCCAGCGATGGCGGCCTTTTTGATGTGCGCATGTGTTCCGCCAGGCGATCGGGTTATCGACCGCCTCCCCAGCGCACGATGTCGCGCAGGACTTGCGACATGGCCCGGTCGAGCGCTGCCGCCGCGCTGGCGCCGCTGATCGACGCGACTGGCACGCGGGCGACAAAGCCCTTGGCGGTCGCCACGCGCCCTGTGCGGTCGCTGACCAGCCTGACCGTGACCTCGACCACGGCCTGTGACGTTTCGGTGTCGATGCCGAAGCTGCGGATGTCGGTATTGAGCGCTAGATCCGCCACGACACGATCACCGGGGCGACCGACGCTGCCCAGCCGCGACGCATTCTCGAAGGTCTGGATCAGCCGGACCTGAAACAGCTTCGGAAGCCGGTCTGCCCATTGCCCGTCAGGCAGATAAGACAAGGCTCCGCCTTCACGCACGAGAATGCGGTCTGAATCCAGCGCCTGCACGGCTGTCGGCTCATTGATCACCAGTTGCGCGCGCGAGCCTGATGTGCGGCCCACGTCGCCGGGCGCTGTCAGGTCGAATGTCGTGCGTTGAGAGCCGCCGCCGCATGCTGACAGGAAGCCTGCCAGCAGCAGAATGGAGGCTACCCTGGCATGCGCCAACGTTCCGGGAGGGTGGGAGGAGTGGATGGAGAATGGCATGTGGGGCATGAACCTAGCGGCGACCATTATAGTCCGGAATGGCAGGACGGCCGCCAAAGATCAGTTGCTGAGGGTTGCGCTCGAAGCTGCGCAGAGTGCGGTTGAGGTCGTTCAGTGTGCGCCGTCCGTCAGTGGCCAATGCCTCGATGTCACGCAGGCCCGGCCCGGTGAAGCGGCTGATGCCGGTGGTGATCTCTGCCGTGCGCTTGTCGAGGTTGTCCGCCAGCGCCCTGATGGCCCGCGCCGCCGCTCCGACATCACCAAAAGCGCCTTGCCCTTCTCCGCCAGCAGCAGAGCCAAGAAAGGCTTGCGCTCCCTTCAGCACGCCCTCGACCTGATCAGCCGCACGATTGAGCTTGTCGGTGATGCCCGCCACCGATTGCAGCGTCTTGGCAACATCGCCTGATCCGCCAGCCAGAGCCGTCGTGAAGGTGTCGATGTTCTCAAGGCTGCGGTTGAATTTCGCCACATCGACCTGTCGGGCGATGGCGGAGATATCGCGGCTGAACTGCTCAAGCTGGACGGCAAGAGGCCCGACACGTTCCGCAGCCGTCGAAATGCTGGCCAGCATCCGGCTGATGCCCTCGGCATTGTCGCCAAGCGCGCCGGAGAACTTCTCGACGTTCTTGATGGTGTTGGCGATCGAGTTGTCATTGTCGTCGACCAGCCGCCCGAGCCGCTCGAACAGATCGTCAGTTCGCCGGGCGACGTTGCGCACGGTTTCAAGCAGATCCTGCACCTCCGACCGTTCCGCTATGATGGTGGGTTGAGGCTGCCCGCTCTTGGCGAGGAGAGGCAGCGCATCCGGCTTGCCGCCGAGAAGCTGGATGGCCACAACTCCCGCAAGGCCCTGAGCCTCGATGCGTGCGCGGGTGTCTTCGCGCACGGGAGTGGTGCCTGCGATGTCGATGACGGCAAAGATCGATCTCGGATCATCCGGGAAAAGCTGGATATCCTTGACCTCGCCGACCCTGAAACCGTTGAACAGCACGCTGGAGCCACGCGTCAGCCCCGTGACTGAACCAGAAAAGACAATTCTGATCTCGCGCCTGTCGCTTGTGCCGCCAAGCCCGGAGAACCAGGAGACGAAGCCAAAGGCAGCCCCGAGAACGGCGAGCGTGAACAGACCCACAAGAGCGAAATTTGCGCGAGTCTCCATGGTCGTTCGACTATCCTTTCAGCCGTGCGAGAGCGCGCTCGCCGCGGAAATATGATTTCACCCACGGATGCGGGCATTCAAGCATCTCGGCCAGCGTGCCGACCGCGACGACCTTCTTGTCCGCCAAGGCCGCGATTCGGTCACATGACGACGCCAGACTGTCCAGATCGTGGGTTACCATGAAGACCGTCAACCCCAAAGTGCGTTGCAAGGTTCCAATCAACGCGTCGAATTCTGCGGCACCGATCGGATCAAGGCCGGATGTCGGCTCATCCAGAAACACGATCTCCGGATCAAGCGCGAGCGCGCGTGCCAAGGCCGCGCGCTTGATCATGCCGCCAGAGAGTTCGGAGGGATACTTGTCGCCTGCGTCAGGTTTGAGGCCGACCATCTCGATTTTAAGGGCCGCGAGATCGTTCATCATTGCGGGTGACAGGTCGAGATATTCTCGCATCGGCACCTGGATGTTCTGCGCTACGGTGAGGGCAGAAAACAGCGCGCCATGCTGGAACATCACGCCCCAGCGTTTTTCCATCTGCCTTTTTTCAATGTCGGACACCGCGTCCAGATCATTGCCGAACACCTCGATCTGGCCGCCACGCTTGTCGACCAGACCCAGGATGGTGCGTGTCAGCACCGATTTGCCGGTGCCGGAGCCGCCGACAAAGCCGAGAATTTCACCGGCCATGACATTAAGCGACAGTCCGTCCAGGATCAGCTTGTCGCCAAAGCCGACAACAAGATCACGCACCTTGATGATCGGCCCGGTTTTCTCATCTGCTGCGATCTGCTCGGGGCCAGCCATCCTGTTCAATACCTGATCGATGCAAAGAACACGGCGAAAAGCCCGTCGATCACGATCACCATGAAGATCGCCTTGACCACCGATGCTGTCACCTGCTGGCCAAGCGATTCGGCGGAACCCTTGACGTTGAGCCCTTCGATGCAGGCGATCGCACCGATGACGATGGCCATGAATGGCGCCTTGATCAGCCCGACCGAGAAATGCTTGAACGTGATCACGCTCTGCAGGCGCGTGACGAATGTGTCAGGGGCGATGCCACCATAGGTCCAGGCGGTGAGGCCTGCGCCGAACAGCCCGGCCATCGAGGCGAGAAATGTCAGGATCGGCATGGCGATGATGAGTGCAAGGATGCGGGGCACCACCAGCACATCCACCGGGTTGAGGCCCATGACGCGCAGGGCATCAATCTCCTCACGCATTTTCATCGAACCGATTTCGGCCGTGAAGGCCGAGCCGGAGCGGCCCGCGATCATGATGGCGCAGAGCAGCAGGGCCAGTTCGCGCAAGGTGATGATGCCCACCAGATCAACCACGAAGGCTGTCGCGCCAAAGCGCCGAAGCTGGAAAATGCCTTGCTGGGAGACAATGCAGCCGACAAGGAACGTGATCAAAACGATGATCGGCGCCCCGCGGAAAGCGATCTGCTCGAGCTGATTGACCAGAGCTGCCCAGCGAAAGCTGCCGGGATGTCGAAAGGCCCGCCCGATGGCAAGAACCACTTCGCCAATGAAGCTGACGCCGCGCAGCATGTCCTGCCCGGCTGTCACGACCGTTCGCCCGATATCCACCAGGATGTCGAGCACCCGCGAACGGGCAGGGGCGACAACGGGTGTATTGCGGTTCTGGACAGCCTCGATCAGCTTGGTATGGGTCGGCAAGGCGTGCGTGATGTCAGCCTTCACGCCATCGCTGCCAAGTTGGTGGATGATCTGGTCCATGACGCGTGCGCCCAGCGTGTCGAGGCGTGTCACGGCCTGCATGTCGAGCGCAGCACGGCGCATCGAGCCAAGGCTGACCGGCATCTGCTTCAGCACCTGTTCGAGGCGGCGTCCGTGATCAAGCGTCCATTCCCCGCTGAGAACAACGGTGGCGTTATCGCCATCGGCATTGATCTCGAAACCTGGCGGGGAGAGTGTGATGGTCATCGTTCCGGCTTCGGTTGCGCGCGGAAAAAGCCAGCCGCACGGTCCAGACCTATCGTGCCGGGTGCGGCGTTGTCGAGAAGAACCCGACGGGCAATGCGATATGTGATCATCAGGACGACCAGGCCAGCAAAGGCGACAGGGAGCATGACCAGGAACGTCAGCCCGCCATACTGCTCAAAAAACATGCCTGAAACAAACGTTCCCGCACCCATCAGACAGGCATTGACCGCGCTCATGCGGCCCTGGATGAGCGCGCCACGCCCCTCTGGTGCCAGCATGGCGATGAGAGCCATGATGCCGAGCAATTGCGCGCCAAAACTGAGAGCGTGGAGAGCCTGGAGGGCCAGAATGGCCGGGACGGTGGTGGCAAAAGGCATGGTGGCAAAGCGCACCATCGCGCCTGCACCTGCCAGACCAAGGAAGAGCATGGCCGCTGCAGGGCTTGCCGCCGACCTTCGCCCGAACCACCAGAACATGGCGACCTCAGCCACCACGCTTGAGGCCCACAGAAGCCCGATCATGGTGCTGTCGATCCCCAGATTGCGCCAGTGAAGGGTTGCAAAACCATAGAGCGTCGCATGGCTGGCATTGATCAGCGCAGATGCGACCATGGCAAGCCACAACAGCTTCATCCTCTCAGGATCAGAGCCGACCGCTCCGGTTGTTGCCGTTCTGACGTGCAACGTCGATCTCTGCTCCGGCGCAGCCCAGGCAACAGCGGCGGCCAGAAGGCAGCATCCGCACAGCATGAAGGGCACGACCGCGACCCCCAGATACGACACCACGAAACCTGACACGATGCTCATGACCAGAAAGGAGACAGAGCCCCAGAGCCGCAACCTGGCAAAGTCCAGCTTCGGACTTGTCTGGACATGGGCCGTGGTCAGGTGGTCACCCAGGGGAATGAGACCGGCTGCCAGCACAGCCACCACAGCCATGACCGAGATGATGGCGAGGGGGGAGGCCAGCGTCGGCAGGAGCAGATACCCGAATGCGCTCAGGGTCTGCAGCGCGACCAGCACACGCACAGCGCCCCAGCGGCTGTCACCGAGCGAGGCGACGGGCTGTGCGGCCAGCATCCGCACGATCATGCCGATGGCAAGGGTCAGGCCGATCTGCCGGTCATTCAGGCCCTGATAGGACAGCCAGGCTGGCATAAACGGCATGTAGATCCCGATGCCTGCAAAGTTCGCAGCCTGAAGTGCGCTCAACCTGACGGCTGGCCCCGGTTTGTTGCTGCTAGAATGAGTGCTGGAAGACATCATGGAGGTTTTGTTTACACATGACGTGTTATTAGCGGTTCATTAATGCGGGCAACAGTATCGATTCGTATCGGGCTGCATGTCCCATAGACATGGCTGTGATGAGCAACGATCCGCGCGCACTTTCGGACCTTTCGCAGGCTGATTTCGATGCCATCGAGCAGGCTGTCATGGAAACCGCGCGTGGACGCTGGTTCCTGCGAGAATATGCTGCACGCAACCGCAGCGCCGATACAAATGTTCTGCTCGAGGCGATCAGCCGTCTTCAGAGCGCCGTGACGGGCGAGCAGGCATTCGTGCAGGTCGAGCGCGTCAGGTTCGATCTGGTCGAAATGGCCAAATCCATCGCCCGGCTCAAGATTGAGATCCAAACGGCTGATGATGCGAAGGGGGAATGGTCGCATTTCGGTGATGCGACCATGACGCTCGACGGCATTGTCCGGACCACGGAACTGGCCACGTCCAATATTCTGGAAGCTGCCGAGTCCATTCAGGAAATTGCCTGGAGCCTGCGTGAGCAGCAGTTCGACGAGATGGTCTGCGACAAGATCGACAAGCTGGCCACCGACATCTACACCTCGTGCGGCTTTCAGGATTTGACAGCCCAGCGCACGCAAAAGGTCGTCCGCACATTGCGGTTTCTCGAAGGCCGCATCAACGCTCTGGTCGACGCGTGGTCCGGTCCCGTTGCGGCGGAAAGTCCGCCGACAGCGGAGGCAGGCACGCTTGCCATTCCGAGAACGTCAATGTCGGCCAATCCATCGCATCATGCGGGCGTCATGCCTGACATGTCCCAGAGCGATGTCGACATTGTCATCGTTGATGACCAGTCACACGCTTATTTCGGCACGACAGACGTTGCGGAGATGGCTGTAACGGTTGTGGATGACGAGCCTCGCGAACCGGCCTCAGATCGTTACGGCACGTTGGTCCCGAATCATATCCTGAGCAGCACACCTGACCCAGACGACAGCCTGATGGTGACCGACGAGCAGAACATCGTCATTGACGATCTCGAGGTGCTGGATGTCGATTTTGTCATGCTTGATGCGGATGTCGTGCCCGACATGACCGCAAAGCCTGTGAGGCAGATGCCAGGTGCCGCATCGCTGGGCACAGCAGGCCTGCAGGCCGGATCAGTGCCGACAGATGCACAGACAGGGCTTTCCCTGGCCCAGATGGACGCCCTGCCCACGACGGCCAAAGCCCTTATCTACGGCTGACGTCATCGACCCAGGATCGATGCAGCCTCTGCATTTCGAGGCTGGTGCAACGCTGTTCCCGGCTTCATACTCTGCGCCAGATCGGGCTTGGAACCATTCAGGGAGCGTTGCATGGATCTCGGATTGACGGGTCGCACAGCCATCTTGTGCGCATCCAGCCGCGGGCTTGGGCGCGGTGCGGCATTTTCGCTGGCGCGGGCGGGCTGCACCGTGGTGCTGAACGGGCGAGATGCCGTGACGCTTGCGCAGACTGCTGCAGAGATTCGTGCCTCCACCGGCGTTAAAGTGGTGGCGGTCACGGGCGATGTCAGCACGTCCGAAGGCCAGGAGGCACTTCTTGCGGCCGCACCAGAAGCTGACATCCTGATCAACAACAATGGCGGGCCGCCTCCCAAAGGCTTCCGCGAGATCGACCGCGCCGCGATGCTCGACGGCGTTGTGCAGAACATGGTCACGCCCATCGAGCTGATCCAGAGGCTGATCGACGGCATGATCGCACGTCGGTTCGGGCGGATCGTCAACATTACGTCCGCCAGCGTGATGACGCCGCTTCCGGGGCTTGACCTGTCCTCGGGCGCACGGGCTGGACTGACCTCGTTTCTCGCGGGCGTCAGCCGTGAGGTGGCTCATGCCAATGTCACCATCAACACCGTCCAGCCCGGCATGTTCGACACGGACCGTCTGCGCGGCACCACGCAGAAGCTGGCCGAGGCTCAGGGAAAAACCCTTGAAGACATGTCGACATCACGCATGGCGCTCGTGCCTGCGGGCCGTTTCGGCACGCCCGAAGAGTTCGGCGAGGTGTGCGCCTTCCTGTGTTCCCAACAGGCTGGCTACATTACAGGTCAGAACATCCTGATCGACGGCGGCTGGTTCCGGTCGGCGTTTTAGTTCTTCTTCTCGAAGTCCCCACGCCTGACTTTCCGGACGGCGAACCAGACGCTGGCCACCACGACCGGAAGGGCGATGGCGGTCGAAAGCACAGGATCGGGACCGCCGCCATTGTCCTTCCAGGCCTTGAACACATAGCCCAGAAGGCCGAGCACGTAATAGCTGACGGCGGCGACCGAAAGGCCCTCCACGGTCTGCTGCAGGCGCAACTGGACCTGTGCGCGCTCGTTCATGGCGCGCAGCAAGTCCTGGTTCTGGCTTTCCAGGTCGATGTCGACGCGGGTGCGCAGCAATTGCGCGGCGCGGGCCAGTTTGCGCGACAGGTTGGCCTGCCGTTCTTCCGTGGACACGCAGGTGCGGATGGCGGGTGCAAGGCGGCGTGACAGGAAGCCTGACAAGGTGGTCTGGCCGGGCAGGGCCTTCTCACCGATGGCTTCCAGCCTGAGCCTGACCAAATCGTCATAGGCGCGGGTGGCACCGAACCGAAACAGCGACGCGGCGGCTCCGCCTTCCAGTTCGGCCGCAAGTTCGGTGAGGCGCGACAGCAGCTTGCGGTTGGCCTCGAAGCCCTCCGTGGCCTGCATCTGCTGCATCAGCCAGGGCAGTTGCAGCTCGATCTTGCGGATGGACGGGGCCAAGGTCTGGGCCTCCGGCAGGCCAAGCAAGGCAAAGGTGCGGTATGTCTCGATTTCCAGTGCCCGCTGCACCAGCGCGCCCGCTTTCGCGGATGTGAGGCCCTCATCAAGGATGAGCAACCGCACGAAGCCATCCGGATCGGTGCGGAAGTCGGTCGCCAGGATCGCGGCGTTGTCTTCGACCTGTGACGCGGCCAGATTTGCGACGCCGAAAATCGTCTCCAGATTGTCGGTGACCTTGCTGTTCCGGACCAGGTGCAGGTCAATCTGCACCATCAACGGGCCGGGTTGCGGCAGGTTGTTCATCAGCTTGGCAAACTCGCGCCCTGCCGGACGAAAGGGCGTGTCGTCCGCGCCCGTCGAGGCATCGAACTCCCAGCTGTAGGTGCAGAACTCGCTGTGACGTTCGAAGCGCAGGATCGAACCTTGCACATTGACGCGGTGATGGCGCGCATTGGCCGCCGGAGCGGGAAGACTGCGCTGGGAGCAGAAGGCTGCCAGCGCGTCAACAGCAGTGGAGGCCTGCCCGGCATCGGTGGTGAAGGCAAAATGCAGGACACGCCGCGGCGTCTCCATGGTGGCAAACGGGCGCGCGTGCAGTTCACCAAGGATGGCCGCGCGAGAGGGATGGTCGCCGTAGTGGGGAGCGGGTTCAGCAGTTGTCATGTGTTTCCCCGCAAAAATCAGGTATCGCCACTGCGTTAGATACGGATCGAGGACCGATCCAGATTGTGAGCCTGGACCAGGGACGTGTCATCACCGGCCTTATGCCTGTGATCTCCATGTCGGAATGGCTTCATGTCGGAATGGATCATGCCCTGGGAACCGAGATGGCCGCCACAAGGGCGGCCATGACAGTGTGTGCAAATACCCCTCTCACATCCGCTCGGGCATGATCAGGATATCGCGGCTCAAGGCTTTGACATCGCGCAATCCGCAGAACGCCATGGTCAGATCGAGTTCCTTGTGGATGATCTCAAGCGCCTTGGTGACGCCGTCGCCACCCATCGCGCCAAGGCCATAAAGGAAGGCGCGTCCGATATATGTGCCTTTGGCGCCCAGTGCGACGGCCTTCAGAACGTCCTGGCCGGAGCGGATGCCGCCGTCGAAATGAACCTCGATCCTGTCGCCGACCCTGTCGAGGATGGGCTGCAGGGCGGCGATCGATGACATCGCGCCGTCAAGCTGACGCCCGCCATGGTTCGACACGATGATGGCGTCGACCCCTATCTTGAGCGCCAGTTCCGCATCCTCGGGGTCAAGGATGCCCTTGATGATCAGCTTGCCGCCCCACATCTGCTTGATGCGCGCGATGTCAGCCCAAGACAGGCTCGGGTCGAACTGCTCCGAGGTCCAGCTCGACAGCGAGTTCATGTTGCTGACGCCCTTGGCGTGGCCGACGATGTTGCGGAACGTCCGGCGCTGAGTGCCAAGCATGCCCAGGCACCAGCGCGGCTTCATCGCCAGATTGATCATGTTGGCAAGCGTTGGCTTGGGCGGAGCTGACAGGCCGTTCTTGATGTCCTTGTGGCGCTGCCCCAGGATTTGAAGGTCAACCGTGACCACCAGCGCCGAACAGCCCGCTGCCTTGGCTCGGTCGATCAGGTTTTTCGTGAAGTCCCAGTCGCGCATCACATAAAGCTGGAACCAGAAGGGTTTTTTCGTCGCTTGCGCCACGTCTTCGATCGAGCAGATGCTCATGGTCGACAAGGTGAAGGGCACGCCGAAGGCTTCGCAGGCCTTGGCGGCCAGGATTTCGCCGTCCGCATGCTGCATCCCGGTCATGCCCGTTGGTGCGCAGGCCACCGGCATGGCCACCTCTTCGCCGATCATTGTGGAACGCGTCGAGCGGCCTTCCATGTTGACCGCAACCCGCTGGCGCAGGCGGATCTTGCCGAAATCGGTGGTGTTCGCGCGGTAGGTGCTTTCTGTCCACGAGCCGGAATCGGCATAATCATAGAACATGCGCGGTACGCGGGCCTTGGCCAGAATGCGGAGATCTTCGATGCAGGTGATGGTGGGCATGGGATGGGTCCGGGAAAATTGCAGGTCTTCAAGTGGATAAATTTTCGGATAAGGTCAAATGGCAGGCATTGGTCCTGGCCGGAGATTATCCTTCGACGGGCTAAGGATGAGGATACCCGCTTCCTCATCATCAACGATCCTCATCCTGAGCCCGTCGAAGGATGATCTCCAGATCGTACACATCACTCCATCACCGCAGCTTTCAGGATACACACCATGCTGGCTTCGCCGGGTTCAGTGCCGATGCAGCGCACGGTGTGGGGGCGGTCGCAGCGGTAGCGCAGGGTTTCTCCGGCCTTGGCGCGCTGGATGATGCCTGCCACGTCCACCTCGAACTCGCCGGATGTCACCGAAAGGCACTCGACGGAGCCGCGTTGATGACCCTCGGATTCAAGGGCACCACCGGGCTCTGATGAGACGGCATACCATTGCAGCCATTCCACGGTCTTGATCCAGCCGACAATGGCAAGGCGCATCTTGCCATCTTCCGAAACCAGGATCGGCGTGTCGGCCTTGGAAGACTTCTCGATGAAGGCTTCTTCTTCCGCATCCGACAGCACGCGCTCGATCGACACATCAAGAGCCTGTGACAGCCGCCAGATCGTTGCCAGGGTCGGGTTGGTCTCGTTGCGCTCGATTTGGCTGATGATCGACTTGGCGACGCCGGATTGTTCCGCCAGCTCCGAAAGTGACAGATTGTAGGCCTTGCGCAGGCGCTGGATGGTCTTGCCGAGATTGCCCGAGATGATCTGGGCACCGCTCTCCATCTCGCGGGGTTTGTCCTTGATTTCGATGCCCATGCGGCGCGTTCCAATCCGTCCGGAAAAGCGGATATTCGTTTGAAATTCCGGACAGGACCATGCCTGTGTTGTGGCCAAGTCGCAAGCAGGCTGTTCAGGCATCCGCCCTTCTCACGAGCAGCCCCAGTGCGACCATGCCGGCGAAAGCCACGAACCCGCAGGCAGCCATCACGGACAGGGCGGTGCCTGCGCCTGCCTTGTCGATGATCACGGCAAATGCCATGGGCGAAAGGGATTTTGCCGCCAGCGTCGGCGCTGCAATGGCGCCAAGCGTGCGGCCATAATTCTCACGGCCCAGCAAACCCAAAGTGATGACCCCGCGGGCAATGGTGACGAGCCCGTTCGAGATGCCGTAAAGCGCCGCAAAGATGACCACCCCGATGACGGCTCCGCCCATCAGGGCCAGCGCGCCGAAGGCAAACGGCAAGGTGCCGGTGGCGACATAGCCCAGCCGCATCACGGGATAGGCTCCACCGAGCATGAGTTCGACCAGCCGCCCCGCCGATTGCGAGGGGCCGATGAGCGTGCCGACGGTTACGGCCTGCGCCTCGGTCAGGCCGAGCGCGCCGAGCAGCGTGGTGATGTGGACCGACATTCCGTTGCTGACCAGGCCATGTGCCATGAATATGAGGGCGAGCAGCCAGATGATCTTGCCGCGCAGGGCGGCAGGTGCGGTGCCGTGGGGGCTGGATGTGTCAACGATGCCTAATGGCGCGGGTGCCGCTTTTTCGCTGCCGAGGCCGACAAGGTGCAGCAGGGCGCAAACCACGCCGTTGAGGCCCGCATAGACAAGGCAAAGCCCGCGCCAGTCCATGAACGACAGCAGCCACAGCCCGAGCGGCCAGAACACAGTGGAGGCCAGCCCTCCACCAAGGGTCAGCATGGTGATGGCGATGCGCGCCTTGTGACCGGCCATGCGCGCCAGCGACGCAAAGGCAGGGTCATAAAGGCTGCCTGCCATGCCCAGCCCGATGACGGCATAGGCCGCGTACAGCATCGGCAAAGAGTTCGCAAAGGCCAGCAGCAGGTAACCAAAACCGCCGACAACAGAGCCTATGGCCATGACGTGTCGGCCGCCTGACCTGTCAATCAGCGCTCCGATGCGTGGAGCAACCAAGCCCGATGTCAGCATGGCCAGCGAGAAGGCACCATAGATCCATGTCTTGCTCCAGCCGGTCTCCGCCATGATGCGCGGGCCGATGAGGGTGATGCCGTAAAACAGCGTTCCCCAGGCCATGATCATGGTGAGTGACAGGATGCCAAGCGCTGTTGCGGACCCTCTTGGCCATTCAGCGAATGACCACCTGCTGAAAATGCCGCCTGCGCTCATTTCGACAAGGTGGGTGCGGCCTCTCGGACCTTCGATCTCAAAAGTCCAAGCTGCTGCTCGCGGAAGATCACGAAAATTCCGGCCGCGATCACGATAGCAGCCCCGACCAGGACCACTGTGGCCGGGAAATCGCCGAAGACGAACCAGCCGAGCGCGATGGCCCAGATCATCTGCGTATATTCGAACGGTGCGATCAATGACGCCTCCGCATAGCGATAAGATTGTGTCATCAGAATCTGACCGATGCCGCCCAGGATGCCGATCATGATCAGCGCGCCCCAATCAAGGCCCGTCTGCGGCATGTTCCAGCCGAGCACACTGGTGGAAAGGCCGAGAAGGGTGGTTAGCATCATGAAATAGAACACGATGGCACCTGTTGTCTCCGTATCGGTCAGCCTCCGAACCTCGATGGTGGCCGCTGCGGAACACAATGCACCCGCAAGGGCGAACATCGCGCCAATGGCCGGGCCGCCCTGCATCATCTCTGCCAGCCTGGCAGGGGACAGATGCGGCGACAGCATGAAGCCGACACCGATGATGCCGATGACGACCGCGCTCCAGCGGTAGATGCGCACGGTTTCGCCCAGAACCACTGCGGCCAGCACCACGACGATCAGAGGTGTCGCATAGCTGATCGCGACCGCATCGGGCAGCGGGATGTAGCTCAGCGCCGCAAACCCGCAGAACATGCCGGTGGAGCCGACGATGCCGCGTCTCAGATGGTTCCAGGGGCGTTTGGTCGTCACCGCGTCGGACAGATGGCGGAGGTATCCGAGCCAGATCAGGAGCGGAATGAGCGCCATCGACGAGCGGAAGAACACCATCTGCCCCACGGGATAGCGCACGCTCATGGCCTTGATCAGCGCCGCCATGCAGGTGAAGGCGAGACCCGAAATGAGTTTCAGCGTGATGCCAAAAAGTGGCGACAAGGGAAATGAACCGGGAGGGACGTTGATCCCCTTAGAACATACGCGGCGCGCTTCGTGAACCGTTCATCATGCAAGGCGTGCATGCGCCCAAGGGGCGGGAGCGAGGCAGAGTTCGCTGCGCTCACAACCTATGGTCTGGATTCCGTCCTGCGGACCTCATCCGCTACGCTTATGAGCCCCGGAATCCAGCACTCACGTGTGAGCGAAGCGAACGCATGCTTCTTATTCAGCCGCCATCAGCACGTTCTTCTTCGGGAACGGGCCCGTGACGGGAACGTCGGCAAATCCAGCTTCTTCCAGCACGCTTGGCATCGGCCCGCCCGTGGCCCAGTCGATCAGCTCGGCCGTGTGGACGACAGGGATTGCGTGGCCGCCATCCACAAAGCCCTTGCCGATCTGGGTCATGCAGCCAATGTTGCCGGTGGCGACCAGATCGGGCTTTGTCTTCAGGATGTTGCCGACCTTGCGCTGGCGCAGTTGACCGGCGATCTCGGGCTGAAGGATGTTGTAGACGCCTGCCGAGCCGCAACAGATATGGCCTTCCGGGACGTCCCTCACCTTGAAACCGGCGGCTGTGAGCAGCTTCTTCGGGCCGTCCTTGAGTTGCTGGCCATGCTGCATCGAGCAGGCGGAGTGATAGGCGACGTTCAGCGGGAGGGCGCGAACCGGAGTCAATTCAAGGGTTTCAAGAAACTGGCTGATGTCCTTTGCGAGGCTTGAGATCCGCGCTGCCTTTTCCGCATAGGCGGCGTCATCCTTCAGCATGAAGCCGTAATCCTTGATCGTCGTGCCGCAGCCCGAGGCG
>JANMHN010000196.1:0-3737 GCA_031375185.1 Allobosea sp.
AGCGATATTCCATGGCCACCCAGATCGGTGCCTTGTGGGCGGCACCTTGAGCCGCCAGCCTGTCGCAATCAGCCGCCGTGGTGCAGACAGGCTTCTCGACCAGCACTGGCAGCGCATGCGGAGCCATGAAGATGTCGTCGAGAATGGCTTTGTGCGTGTCATTCGGGCTGGCAATCACCAGCGCATCGACCAGCCCCGAGGCCAGCAAATCCTGATGGCTCTGATACGTCCTCGCGCCGCCAGCCGCCGCCGATGACAGCTCGCACTGCCCGGCATCGGTGTCTGACACCGCCGTCACCACCGCGCCAGGCACCAAGGCCAGGTTGCGGATATGCTCGCGGCCCATCATGCCGGCCCCGATCAGGCCATAGCGGACAGTCTGTGGCTTCATCGTCCTTGACATCACGCCAACTCCACCACCGGCAAACCCATGTGCTCACCCAAGGCGCGCAGCACGCCGCGGTGCTCGCCATAGACCAGCGCAACATGGTGTTCTAGCCCGAACTCCAGCATCGCCTCGGTCACATCAGCCGCGCTGCGGTCGAACCTGATGACGCCGGATGTGCCCGTGAAGCTCATCGGCGCGCGGATCATCTCGCCGCCCGCGATGATCATGGTGGCGCGGCCCTTCGCCTGGCTGATGCGACAGATGGTGACGCGGCCGGGTTTCAGGGTGAACTCCTGAAGGAGCGGCATCCTGCGATTGGAATGGATCTGCGCACGCGGCTGGACCTGGTCGTCGGCCATCGAGAGTGGGGCGGAGCCGCAATGCCAGAACACGCCGGTGTCGCTGGCGCTGTCCATGTCGACAATGTCCACCAGCCAAGAGGGCGCGCCCGCCGCCTCCTGCAGGAGCAGGCCTGTCAGCGCGCCATAGACATCCGCTTCGCAGGCGCAGGGCGTTTTCGCTTCGGTCAGCAACCCCATCGGCCCGCAGGCAGCGCAGCCGTATTCGGTGAACATTTCCGGCCAGCAGCGCACGGCAAGGGCAGACGCGCCGCTCGATGCCTTGAGGCCTTCCAGTGCGTGAAAGAGACTGAGGCTCTTGTCGAGCTGGCCCTGATCGACGTCGTCAAGCCCGGTCAGCTTGCCAGCGACCAGGGCGCGGGTTCCAGAGATCGCATCAGCGCCAACATCTCTTGCGGCCGCGAACAGCTCCGGCAGAGCGATCTTTTTCACATCGATGCCGGCCAGCGCGGCGAGCTTGGCGGGGTCATAGGCGCAGGTGTCGAAGCCGGCCGGGTGCTCGCCCACCAGCGCGATCCGGCGTCCTTTCATGGCATCCAGCACGCGCCTGGCTTGTTCGCGCTCCACCAGCGAGGGTGCTGGCCCTTGCGGAAAAGCCGGATCGCGCTCGTCACCGGCCACCAGCCCGCCGATGCCATCGGCAATCAACGGGGCATCAGGCGCGGCATAAAGCCAGCGCAGGGGAATGCCGGCCAAGCCCAGCGCATGGCCGGCCAGATTCAGGCCGCAGAAGGCATTGAGCCTCAGCCGGCCTCCGGCGCGCGGCTCCGGCACGGCCCAGATGGCCAATGGTGCCAGATTGTCCCGCGCGATCCGCACGGTCATGGACGCATCGGTGAAGGTGACCTGCAGGATCAGCAGCAAATCGACTTTCTGCGCCTTGAGGGCTTCAAGTGCGACCTCGGTTGCCGCGCTGTCAAACAGCAGGTCACGGGTGCCAACAATGGTGTGGCCTGTCGCGTCAAGCGCCTTGAAGCAGGCCGCCGCCATCTCCTCCGCGTAAGGCACGTCGAAGGTCGGGCGGGCCAATGGCAGAACACCGATCACGGGCATGGTGGAACTCCTTGTGGAATGGACAATGCCGCGTCATTCCGGGGCCGCATCGCGGAGCCCGGAACCCATCAACGGGTTGAAGCAAAACCTGCGACGGGCGGTGACCGAATGGCATGCCCACGTCACCGGGATGGGTTCCGGGCTCCGCCTACGGCGGCCCCGGAATGACGCTGGAGCGCGGCCTCCCATCACGCCACCCCGTAGTGATGACGGAAGCTGGCATCGGGATGCGCGACGCTGGCCTTGCCGCCGTAGAGCGGATGGTCGAACCATGGCGTCGCGCTCCTGTCGGTCATGGCGTTGAGATCAGCCATGTAGGGCACGCTTTTGCCGCGCAGGCCGGTGCGGATCGCGTCCCAATCCGGAAATGCCTTGAACGGATCGGCCCAGATGGCCCGTCCTGCGAGATAGCCGGACGCTCCAGCGGCGTAGGCATAGTCCATCACGGTCCTGAACTCGGCCATGCTGGCCCCTGCCGACAGCATCACCCAGGGACGTCCGCACAGCGCGCCCATCTCGTTGAAGAGCTTTTGCGTGGCGGCGCGGTCAGCCTCGCCGATGCCCTTGGCGGGCACGGGGCTTTCGAGTTTGAAGACATCGATGCCATATTTCGGCTTGGCGAATTCGGCCACGCTCTCCAGCACGTGATGGGCGTGCTTGCCCTGCATCTCCACATAGTCCGTGGTCTGGTGCGCGTCGCTGGCCAGCGGATAGACCAGCAGTTCGAACAGGAACGGAATGTCATGGCGAACGCAGGCCTCGCCAATTCGCTGGGTGAAATCCTGCTGGGCCAGGTTGACCGACAGGTCCGCATCAGGCCGGTACCAGGCCAGAACCTTGACCGCATCGCCGCCGGACCGCTTGATCTTCTCGACCGACCAGTCGTCGATCTCCGATGACAGCCGCCCGCCCGGCGTCTCGCGGAACAACGAGTCCTCCAGCGTCACGATCAGACCCTTGGCGGGCGACATCACAGAGAGGCCGCGCGGCAAGGCGAAATGCGGATCAAGCAGCATGGCGGAGGCACCGTGCTGCAACTCCTCCACCAGCATCAGCTTGAAACCCGCCACGTCGTCATAGGGCGCTTCGGCCAAGCCGCGCGCGACCTTGATCGGGTTCTTGATCGGCGGGCGCTGGTCAACCGCGACCATCTTGAATCGGCCATTGGCGTCGGCCATCCTCCGCATGCCCCACAACTTGCCCGGTGAAAGTGTCGTCATGTGCGTTCCCTCAAGAAGTGTTCGACCTCGGAGCGGCCAGGGGCACCCTTGCGCCCTCCAAACCGTGTGCATTTGATGGCGGCGGCAGCATTGGCGAAACGCACTGCCTGCAGTTCGGGCTGATGCTCTGCCAGCGCCAGGGCAAAGGCGCCATGCCAGACATCACCGGCCCCGAGCGTGTCGACCACATCGACCTCGAAGGCGGGAACATGCGTGATCTGCCCATGGTGATGCACCCAGACGCCGCGCGGACCGGCGGTGACCGCCATCCAGCAGCCGGGGGTGAAGCATTTCAAGGCCGTATAGGGATCGGCCAGGCCCGTCTGTTCTGCAAGGCCGACCTCGCTGAAGGCAACATGGGTCGCGGCGGTCAGCAGTGCGGGGTCGGCAGGCTTGCGGTCACCGTCCAGCACCGCAGGGATGCCAGCCTTGCGCGCCAGATGGAACAGGGCCAGCGAGCCCTCTTCCCAGCGGGTGTCGCCCAGCACGGCCTGCGTTCCCGCTGGCAAGCAAGACGGCAGCCAGTCTGGCTCGGCCTCAAGGTCAGGATCGGCATAGGACACGATCATGCGCTCGCCCGCCCCGTCAACCATGATCGCCGACACCGGCGAGCGGCGACCAGCCAGAGGTGGCGACGCATCCACATCGACGCCCTCACGCCTGAGCTCTGCACGGATCGTGTCACCCGCCGGGTCGTCACCCAGGCGGGTGAGCAGG
>JANMHN010000206.1:0-30694 GCA_031375185.1 Allobosea sp.
GAAAGCCGCCCGATCTGCGCAGGGGGCACGAGGCGTGTCATCATGGCATTGTTGAACACGGTGGCAAACTCCGCGCCGATGGTCGCCAGCACGAAGCCGCACAGCGCAAGGGGCACGGCTGACGGATGGCCGGGCACCGCAAACCAGAGCATGCCTGAACCGGCCACCAGCATGGCCCCGAACACCGCGATCCACGGCTTGCGCGGGCCTGTCATGTCGGCGATGCCGCCTAGCAGCGGC
Source organism: Allobosea sp. (assembly GCA_031375185.1). GTDB lineage: Bacteria > Pseudomonadota > Alphaproteobacteria > Rhizobiales > Beijerinckiaceae > Allobosea. The sequence continues at coordinate 241 of JANMHN010000206.1, forward strand.
GAGAGCAGCGCGATCATCAAACCGGCAAAGCCGGTGGCATAGCCCCACCAGGCTTGACCCTGCGCCGGATCAGGTGCGAGCGCGGAGGCAAAGAACGGCGCGAAGATGAAGGTGGTGATCAGTGTGAAGAAGGGCTGTGCCGACCAGTCGAACATGACCCATGCCGCGACAGCCCGCCGCGGCGGGTAGCTTGCAGGCAAACCCGGTGCCGCAACGCCTGACGGAACATGGTTCACCGGTGACGGCTCACTGGAGCGTCGTGTCAGTGTCGGAGCCGTTGCGCGCCAGTTCCATTTCGGTGATGGCGACCAGCATGTCGGCGCGTGTCTTGAGATCGGGCGCTTCGAGAAGGGCCTGTTTTTCCTTGGCGCCGAACGGCGCCATCATTGACAGGGCGTTGACCAGCGCCTCGTTGGGAGCCTCGTTGACGCCTTTCCAGTCGATCTTCAGCTCGTTGGCGGCGGCAAAATCCTTGAGCGCACGCAACAGGCCGATGCGGTCCACCTGGTCCTCGCCCGCCCTGGCCTCGAAATCGCTCGTGAAGCGGCTGTAGCTCACCTTGGCCTGCCGATATGGCGTCAGGGCCCGCATCTCCTCGATGATCTCGAAACGCGCCACACCTGTCAGCGTGAGCAGGTAGCGACCGTCGCCGGTTTCCGCGAACTGGGTGATGCGCCCGATGCAGCCGACCGCGCACAGGGCAGGGGTAAGCCGCGTGACATCATCGGCCTCCGCGTTCGGCTGGATGACCCCGATCAGGCGATGGCTTTTCAGCGCGTCGTCGATCATGGCCAGATAGCGCGGCTCGAAGATGTTGAGCGGCATCTGGCCGCGCGGCAGCAGCAGCGCGCCAGGCAGGGGGAAGAGCGGGATCATGGAAGGGCAATCCCCCGGCCCGCGATAGATGCTGTTCATGCTCATCGGATGCACACGGGGACGATGGATGCGGGCATGCTGAAAATGGCCTTCATGAGAACAGGACAGTCGAGAGCTTCCGGCGACCGGCAACAGCGGCGTCATCCATCGGGCCCCAGGCCTCGAAGAACTGGACAAGCTGCTTGCGTGCGCCGTCATCCTCCCATTTGCGGTCGGCCTTGATGATGGCGATCAGATGATCCACCGCTTCATCGCGGCGGTTGTGGGCATTCAGCGCCAGCGAAAGGTCAAACCGTGCCTGATGATCCTTCGGATTGGCCTCGACAGCCTTGGCCAGAGCCGTGACATCTCCGAGGGCAGCGGCCTGTTCGGCCAGTTCGATGGCCGCACGCACCCCGGCCAGCACCGCGTCGCCGGCTTTCGCCTCGGGCACCATGGCCAGGATCTGTCTGGCGGCATCCAGGTCGCCCATGTCGAGTTGCAGCTTGGCCATGCCCGCGATGGCGCCAAGATTTTCAGGCTCATGCGTCAGGACGGCGGCATAAAGCTCCATTGCGCCGACAGGATCACCAGATGTGACGGCCGCACCTGCTGCTTCCAGCATTTCAACGACCGGGCCGGGCCCGACAGGTCCGACCAGCTTCTCGATGAATTGCTTGATCTGGCCCTCGGGCACCGCACCCATGAAGCCATCGACAGGCTGGCCGCGCTGGAACGCGATCACGGCCGGGATCGACTGGATGCCGAGCTGGCCGGCAATCTGGGGATGCTCCTCGATGTTCATCTTGACCAGCTTGACCTTGCCGCCCGCAGCCTTGACCACCTTCTCGATGACGGGCGTGAGCTGCTTGCACGGGCCGCACCATGGCGCCCAGAAATCGACCAGCACGGGCTGGGTCATCGATTCGGTGATCACATCCTGCCGGAATGCTTGTGTCGTCGTGTCGCGGATCAGGCTGCCATCCGCCTGGGACACCTGATCCGGTGCCAACCCGTTGCTGCCGAGCATTGTTGTCCTGTCCATCGTTGAGTGCCGTGGCCCGGCGGGGCGTCCGGCGAAAACCTGCATGTGTGATGCTGATCTAATGTGGGTGTTAGGCCCCGTGATGTCCATCCGCCAATGCAAAGTTATGGCAACTTGACCTCGCCTGTCAGCCCGTCTGCCCGTTTTGCAGCTCGCCGGATGCCATGTCGCGCTCCGGCAGTTTCACGATCAGGGGCCTGTGTCCCGAGGCTTCCAGGAAGGCAAGCAGGCCCTCGCGCGGCAGCGTTGTGGTGGCCGTGTTGATCAGGGGATGGCAGTTGATCAGAGCCTTGTCCATCAATCCGTCGTCGAAAACGACGGTGACCATGCGCTCCTTGTCGTTGATGACCGACAGCGCGGTGACGGAGCCGGGGGTGACGCCCAGATGGGCCATCAGCTGATCTGCATGGCCGAATGACAGCCGCCCGCTGGCCCCGATGGCCTCGTGCAGGCGCTTGAGGTCGATGGGGCGCTCATGTTCGGCCACGACAAGGAACAGCCGGCCTTTCTTGTCCTTCACAAACAGGTTCTTGGTATGCGCTCCGGGGATGTCTCCGGTGATCTGCTTGCTCTGCTCGACAGTGAACGCTGCCTCGTGTTCGGTTGTGACAGTCTTGATGCCCATTGCGTCAAGGTGGGCCAGAATGTCTGCGGGCGTTGTCGGGGATGGATGGCGGGCAGACGTCTGGGGGGCGGTGTTCATGGTTCAGGCTGTCCGGGAGGTGTGATGATGACGTGCCTGTTCTTGCAACCTCATGGGCCGTCTTTGCAAGCGATCATGGCAAGACAACGTGCTGCCCATCTCCCTGCTCATCTTTCTTGCCCTTCGCCAAAGGTTGCACAAAGGGCTTGCGAAGCCGGACAGTTTGAGGCAAAGAACGCGCCTTGCCGATGAGTGATCAGTGGCAAGCCCACGGATGCGGGTGTAGCTCAGTGGTAGAGCACGACCTTGCCAAGGTCGGGGTCGAGGGTTCGAATCCCTTCGCCCGCTCCAGTTGCTTTCAGACGTTTCGTCTGGTTCGCCTCGCGCTCCAACGCGAGGCGAAATCATATCCGGGGCAGAGCATTGCGCACACATCGTGCTCGCAGTCTCATGGTGGTCCGACTTTTGGCCTGATCGGGGGACGTCCAGGGAATGGCCAAGATGTCTGCACGCGATGCTGCCGATGGCTGGCCGCTGCTCCGGCGTCTCTGGCACGACGAAATCTCGGCGCACCGCCTGAAGCTGATGGTGATCCTGGGGCTGATCGTCCTGATCGCGGGAAGCACGAGCCTTTATCCGGTCCTGATCAAGCTGGCCTTTGATTCGTTCGCGGCTGGTCCGGCCGGCACCGCCGACCCGTTGCTCAACCAGATGCGGGCTTGGCTGGTGATGGTGGCTGGCCCCGGTGTCGGACCGATCCAGGTTCTGTCGGTCATGGTCGTGCTGGTCACATCGGTGAAGGGGTTTTCCCTGCTCGGACAGCTGGTCCTGACCAACAGCGTGGTGTCCCGCATCGAAGCAGACATGCAGGGGCGTCTGTATGACCATCTGACCGATGCCGATCTGGCGCAGATGCAGCGCGAGAACGCTGCGGCGATGACCCAGCGCTTCACCACCGATTTCAGCTATGTGCGCGAGGCGCTCGTCAGGCTGGTGAATGTCGCCGTGCGCGATGGCCTGACCGGAATCGGCCTTCTGGGCGCGATGCTGTGGATCGACTGGCAACTGACGCTGGTGGCGGGGGCTGTGGCACCGTTCATCGCGGTGCCGATCATCGCCATCGGCAAGAAACTGCGCCGCGTGGCCACCCGCCACCAGGAGCAGACCGGCCTCATGGCGGCGCTGATCACGGAGAGCCTGCAGGGCGCGCGGCCAGCCAAGGTCGACCAGCTCGAGCCTTACCTCAAGCGCCGTGCGCGCGAGGCCTTCGAGTTGATGCGCAAGCTGCGCATGAAGGCGATCAATGCACGTGGACGGCTCGAACCCCTGCTGGAGGTCGGCGGCGGTTTCGCGGTCGCTGCGGTGCTGTTCGTGATCGGCATCAGGGTCAATTCCGGGGCCGGCACCATCGGTGATTTCACCGGCTATGTGACCGCCTTGCTGCTGGCGGCGCAGCCCTTGCGCTCGCTCGGCAATCTCAACGCGATCGTGCAGGAGGCACTTGCCGCCCTGAAGCGTTACTATGCCACGCTTGATGAGCCGGCCATGATCATCGACAGGCCGGGTGCCGGAGCGCTTGTCGTCAATGCCGCTTCAGTCCGCTTCGACCGGGTGTCGTTCGGCTACCGGGATGACCATGCGGCCATCTCGGACCTGAGCCTGGACGTGGCAGGCGGCACCGTGACGGCGCTCGTGGGCAGGTCCGGCTCGGGCAAATCCACGCTGCTGGCGCTTGTCCCCCGGCTGTTTGATGCCGCCCAGGGCAAGATCCTGATCGACGGGCAGGATGCGAGGGACGTGACCTTGCAATCCTTGCGCGACAGCATCGCGGTGGTGTCGCAGGACATCATCCTGTTCGATGACACGATCAGGGCCAACATCGCGTTTGGCAGGCCAGGCGCATCAGAGGCCGACATCGCCAAAGCTGCAGAGGCTGCCGCCGCGCATGTGTTCATCGGGCGACTGCCGGATGGCTATGACACGATGGTCGGTGACCGCGGCTCGCGACTGTCGGGCGGGGAGCGCCAGCGCGTCGCGCTGGCGCGCGCCATTCTCAAGAACGCGCCGATCCTGCTTCTGGACGAGGCGACCAGCGCGCTTGACGCCGAATCAGAGCGCCTGGTGCAGGACGCGCTGGCAAGGCTCATGAAAGGGCGGACGACAATCGTCATCGCGCATCGTCTCGCGACCGTCCGCGATGCAGACCAGATCGTCGTCATGGAGCAGGGCCGCATCATCGAGCGCGGCAGCCATGACGAGCTGATCATGGCCGATGGTGCCTATGCCCGCCTGCACAGGCTGCAGATGCTGGATGGATGACTGATGGCTGAGGCGGCTATTCGCGGCGCATGATCCTGTCAACGATGAGGCTGGCCAGAAAGCCCTCGTGGAAGGTGCGCTGGACCGAGGCGGGGTCATACACATCGCGCACCCAGTCCATGAAGGACAGGCCCTTGTTCTCGCCCTCCTGTTCGTAGGCATCGAGAAAGGCGTCAAGCATGCCTGTCTTGGCGAGGCGGATGTGGCCATACTTCAGGGACAACTGACCCTTTGCGTCGGCGACGCTGCGCTTGTCATGGACAAGAAGATACAGCGCACTGAACAGGCCTGCCCGATCAGCGCCGGATTTGCAGTGGGCAACGACCGGATAGGCGAGCGTATCGAAGAAGGCTGGCAACGACAGCAGGGTTGCCCTGTCAGGGGCCTCGCGTGAGCGCAGCGTGAGTTCGCGCAGCACGATGCCTGTCTCGTCGCAGGTTTCGCGTTCGAGCGGCCAGCCGCCCTGCTCGCGGCCGCCCCGCAGGTTGATGATGGTCCTGATGCCCTTTGCGGCAAACCTGCGGATGTCGCGCGGTGCAGGCTGGGCAGAGCGGATCAGCTTGTCGGTGACGGCATGCTCGTTGAGGTAGAACATCCTGATCAGGCCATGGTCGACGAACAGCATGTTCCACCAGGCATGAAGACGCTGACGCCTTCCCGCTAGGGGCTGATCCCAATAGGCAGCGCGGCGTTCCCTGGCTGCGCTGCGCGCTTCGGGTGTCTGGAACGTTTTCAGCAAATGCAATGTCCGATCATCTGGCTCATGTGGGTATGATGGCAGTGCTACGTATCAAATTGAGGTCACGATTCGGTCAAATCCTGCATTCAATGCCTGAAATGGCGGTAGCCCGTGAAAACCATGGCGAGGCCGGCGTCGTCGGCGGCCTTGATCACCTCGTCATCCCGCACCGAGCCTCCGGGCTGGATCACGGCCGTGGCACCGGCCTCGGCAGCCGCGATCAACCCATCCGCAAATGGGAAGAAGGCGTCGGATGCCACCACGGAGCCTTTGGCCAGGCTTTCTGGCAATGCGAGGCCGCGTGCCGCTTCGGCGGCTTTCCAGGCGGCGATGCGGGAGGAATCCACCCGGCTCATCTGGCCCGCGCCGATGCCGACGGTCGCACCGGCCTTTGCATAGACGATGGCGTTCGACTTGACGTGTTTGGCCACCTTGAAGGCGAAGCGAAGGTCCGCCAGTTCCGCTTCGGTCGGCGCGCGTCTGGTGACCACCTTCAGGACCATGTCATCGACCATGCGGTTGTCGCGCGACTGCACCAGAAGTCCGCCGCTGACGGCGGCGAGGCTGAGGCCAGGCATGCGCGGGTCGGGAAGGCTGCCTGCCAGCAGAAGGCGCAGGTTCTTCTTGCCGCGAAGGATCGCCAGTGCCTCATCGGTGATGTCTGGCGCGATGATGACCTCGGTGAAGATGTCGATCATGAGTGCCGCAGCCTCCGCATCCAGCACGGTGTTGACGGCGATGATGCCGCCAAAGGCCGAGACAGGATCGCAGGCGAGCGCGGCCTGATACGCTTCGGCAAGTGTGCGTGCCTGCGCCACGCCGCTGGGATTGGCGTGTTTCAGGACCACGCAGGCCGGACCCTGCGCAGGATCAAACTCAGCCACGCATTCGTAGGCAGCGTTGGTGTCGTTGATATTGTTGTAGGACAACTGCTTGCCCTGCACCTGCCGTGCGCTCACCACCCCGGGACGCTGCTCCGGCGTGCGATAGAGGGCGGCGGTCTGGTGCGGATTTTCGCCATAGCGCAGGATCTCAGTGAGTTGCCCGCCGATGGCACGGAAATCGGGCGTGGCCTCGTCAAGCTGGATGGCGAACCAGTTGGATATGGCCGCATCATAGGCAGCCGTGCGGGCATAGGCCTTCTGGGCGAGCTTGCGCCTGAGAGTCGATGTCACAGCCCCGCGATGGGCGGCAAGATCGGCAAGCAGCGCGGCATAGTCGGCGATGTCGACCACGACGGCGACATCGGCATGGTTCTTGGCGGCGGCGCGGATCATGGCGGGGCCGCCAATGTCGATGTTCTCGATGCAGTCGTCGAACGGCTTGCCAGCGGTGGCCGTCGCCTCGAACGGGTAAAGGTTGACAACCAGGAGGTCGATCGCGCCGATGCCGTGCGACAGCATCGAGGCTTGATGCTCGGGGTTGTCGCGGATGGCCAGCAGGCCGCCATGCACGGCAGGATGCAGGGTCTTGACCCGGCCATCCATCATCTCGGGATAGCCAGTCAGGTCGGCCACATCACGGACGGCAAGCCCTGCGGCAGCAAGCGCAAGGGCTGTTCCGCCGGTGGAGACCAGTTCGACACCATGTCCCGCCAACGCGCGGGCGAAATCCTCCAGCCCTGTCTTGTCGGAGACTGACAGAAGCGCCCGAGTGACGTGGCGTGCATGTTGCGGCATGTGGCTGATCCCCGGAGACCCCATCACCGGAGCCGACCTCGTTTGCCGGTGCGCTAGCACAGCCTGCCGTGGAGCAACAGCCCCGCATGTTGTCAGCATACAGCTGTGTGCGGCAGGTGCGGCCTCAGAAGGAGGTGCGGATCCCGATCTGGCCGTTGTGGCGAACCAGTGAGCGGTCACCGATCGAGGCCCGGTAATCGGCGCTGATCACCCAGCCGCTCGCCATCTGGGACGACAGGCCAAGACCAAGGATCACCCCCGGACCTTTCGGATCACCCGTGATGTTGCGGAAGCCCTGCGCAGTGTTGCCGATCAGGCGCGCTGTCAGGCTGTTGCCGGAATACGAGAGATAGCGCTCATAGCCGACCAGCGCCGTGACGCTGACCCTGGCGCCCGGCGTGTTGACGATGTTGGCGGTGGCGCGCAACTCCGCGCCGGCCAGAAGGGCACTGACGGAATGAGAATTGATGGCCAGCGGCGCAATCACGCCGACTTCGGAGATCTGTCCGATGGAGCCGCCAAGCCAGGCGAGCCTAGCGCGTGGCGAAATCTCGAACATGCCAGCCTCATGGCGGGTGCCGATTTCGGCGCCGACATTGCCGGTGATGGCCGTTGCGGAACTGTTGTTGAATAACGGCCCGACGGTGGTGCGCTCCATGTCGCCGAAACGGGTGACACCGAAGCCGACACCACCCTTGGCGAAGAACACACCCGATGTGTAGATCGAGGCGAGATCAAAACCTGCATTGAAGGTGTTGGCGCTCAGGAGCGAGGCGACCTTGAGCGTGCCGACACTGACCGAGCCGCTTGCCGTGATGCCGACATTGGTGGTCAGGCCACGGTCCATGCCGAAATTCACGCCATAGGTCGACGAGTTGAAGCCTGGACGCGTGGAGCCCGTATCACCCCTGGCAATTCCGCCGAAGACATTGATGAAATAGGCATTCACGCCGACCTTGCCGAAACGCAGCGTGTCCAGCCTGTCAAACGACCGGATCATGCCAAGGCGACGGTCCTCAATGGCTGTCTCGCCAAGGGCCGAATAGACACCGGTGAGCACCGGCGCGTTGACATATTGGCCCACGATGGCCGCGACAAGCCGGTGGCCGGCTGCGGTCGGGTGAACGCCGTCCCAGAAAGCGAAGCCGTCTCTTGCGGCGGGGTTGCCCACGCAAGCCAGTGTAGCGATGCACGATGAGGTTGCATTGGTGAAGCCGAATGCAGCCGGATTTCCCTGCAGGGCCGTGAAAGCCCCTGCGACGTCGACGGACACCACGTTTGTTCCGGCAGGCGCTGCTGCTGCAGCCGTGCCGACGGTCGTGACCAGTGCCGTGTTGAACACCGAACTGCTGAAACCCGCGAGCGAGGCAGCCGCGCCACCCGCAAACTGCGGAAGTGTCGAGAAATTCGGCAGGTTCATCACGATGATCTGGCGAGCACCTGCCGCGGCAAGCGTCCCGGTCTGCGCACCGACATTCGTCGCTGCAGCCGTCGCGATGCCCTGCATGGTCGCCTGCGCCGTGGCCGGGTTGGTGATGCCGCTGAGGCCCTGGAAAATGTCATTGGCGCCAGCCCACAGGGTAACGACATTGTTCGGAGCGAATGTGCCGCCACGAGCCAAATAGGCACCGATCTGGGACACCGATCCCCCCGAAATGTTCGGAGGATTGGCACCGTTGCCGGGAGCAGGCACCGTTGCAGGGTTGGCATCTGTGCGTGCGCCACCAAAGGCAAAATTGGTGCTGGCGGCATTGTTGACCGGGCCAACGGGGAAAAAGCCGGTCATGGGCGTGCGGGCCAGCAGTTCCACCCAGGTGGGGCCATTGCTGAAACGGCCATTGAAATAAGGTGCCGGTGGCTGGCCGGTTGCGGCAAAGAAGTTGCCGTTGTCGGACAGGCTGTCGCCGAAAGCCACATATCGCTGCTGAGCAGAGGCATTCGTGAATGCACTCGTGGACATCAACGCGATGGTGATCGCCGCAAAACCAGCTTTCCGAATCATCAGAGCCTCCCAGCCATGCCGTTGGTGCCTGCATGAACCTGCAGTGCTTGGACCGGCCTGCACAGCCATCGGGCAGATATGCTTCGAAAACAAGCATTGATGAGCGGCAAGGCAAAGACTCACATGCGACGTTGCCGGAAAGCCACATGGTTTGCCTGCTGGCAACGGCTGCGGCGCTGCCTTATGGTTGTGCCTCATTTCAGACTGGTTCTCACACAATGCTGCCTGATCTTCGCAATTTCGAGCAACTGACCGCTGCTTTCCGGTGGAATATCCCGCAGCGCTTCAACATCGGGGTGGCGACCTGCGATGTCTGGGCGCGCACAGATCCGGGCCGCGTTGCCGTGATCGAGGCGGGGGATGGCGGGCAGGTCAGCACGTTCAGCCACGGCGAATTGCACAGCCAGTCAAACCGGCTGGCCAATGCCTTGCAGGCTCGCGGCATCCAGGCGGGTGACAGGATTGCGATCCTGCTGCCGCAGGGCCGCGCCGTTCCGGTCGCCCATGGGGCCACCTACAAGCTGGGTGCCATCGCCGTGCCGCTGGCGGCGCTGTTCGGCGTCGATGCGATTGCCTTCCGTTTGGCGGATTCAGGCGCGAAAGCCTTGATCACCAACGCGGCGGGTCTTGCCAAGGTGCGCGCCTCCGATGCCGAACAGCTGCTTGAGCTGATTGTTTCCACTGACGGAGCGGATGGCACGGTCGAGGATTTCGGGTCGCTCATCGCGGCGGCTGGCCAGGATTTCACGGCTGTGGACAGCGGGCCGGATGATCCGGCGCTGATGATCTACACCTCCGGCACGACAGGTCATCCCAAGGGCGCGCTGCATGGTCACCGTGTCTTGCTCGGCCATCTGCCGGGTGTGCAGATGCCTCATGAGTTCCTGCCCCGGCCTGGTGACAGGCTGTGGACGCCGGCTGACTGGGCGTGGGCAGGCGGGCTGCTCAATATCCTGCTGCCAGCTTTGTATTTCGGCGTGCCGGTGGTGGCGCGGGCCAGCGCGAAGTTCGATCCGGACGAAGCCTTCGACCTGATGGCACGGCTCAAGGTGCGCAACTGTTTCGTGCCGCCGACGGCCCTCAGGATGCTGCGTTCGGTCGCCAACCCACGCGCCAGGCATGATCTTGACCTGCGCACCATCGCCTCAGGGGGCGAATCGCTGGGAGCCGAGACGCTTGCCTGGGCGCGCGAGGCACTTGGTCTCACCGTCAACGAATTTTATGGCCAGACCGAGTGCAACCTGGTTCTGGCCTCCTGCGCCGGTATCGGTGTCAGCAAGCCCGGCTTCATCGGCAAGCCTGTGCCGGGCCATGATGTCCGCGTCATCCGAACGGACGGATCGCCTTGCGCGCCGTTTGAAGAAGGCCAGATCGCCGTGGCGAGGCCCGACCCCGTGATGTTCCTGGGCTACTGGAACAAGCCGGAGGCCACGCAGGCGAAGTTCATCGGCGACTGGATGACGACCGGCGACCAGGGGCTTGTCGATGATGAAGGCTACATCCGCTTTGTTGGACGCGACGATGATGTGATCACATCATCGGGTTACAGGATCGGGCCGGGCGAGATCGAGGATTGCCTCATCACCCATCCGGCTATTGCGCTCGCCGCCGTGATCGGCAAGCCAGATGCGCTGCGCACGGAGATCGTCAAGGCTTTCGTGGTGCTGAAGGCGGGACATGTGCCGGGCGACGCGCTGGTGGCCGACATTCAGACCTTTGTGCGGGCAAAGCTGGCGGCGCATGAATATCCGCGTGAGATCGCGTTCTGCGACGACCTGCCGATGACGACGACGGGCAAGATCATCCGCCGCGAGTTGCGCGCGCTGGGGTGATCCCGGTCTGTGGCATGTTTCAGATCATCCCGTACCGAGATGAAATCCATCTCGATACGGGATGATCGATGATGCTGGTTCAGAGCACTGCCTTTGCACATAACCGGTACCAACCTGTGGGTAATGCTCTACTGCCCCTGCATGGACCAGCCACGCAGGCGGTAATAGACGCGTTTCACCAGCAGCCTCATGCGGCGCGCAAGCCGTTCGCGCCACAGGGCTGCGTCGGCCTGAGGGGTCAGGCCGATCACCAGATCCCCGACGCGCATCCTGCCTTTCCAGACCTTCTCGATCATCTCGTGGCCGGGCAGGGCGCAGGAATCGAGACAGTGCAGGGACGGTGTCGCCTGAGCCTGAAGGCCAATCTGGTGGCTGAGCAGCGCGCCCGGTGAATGGCGTGCCAGCGCCTCGTCATGGCTTATCTTGACATACCAGGCGTGATCCCCGCTCGTCAGCACCAGACCTGCGCTCGCGACCCTGTGGCCCGCTTCGAGCAGATGCAGCGTCATCTGCCCCTGCCTTCCCAGCGCACGGCTCAGGCACCTGAAGAAGGCCGCGTCACGCACATCGCTAAGGATGGCCGTGCCGCGCCTGGCTTTCCAGCCCGAGGCCTCAAGCGCCAGGAAAAGTTCCATGCTGTCCTTGATGTCATCAGGCGAACGCGCCGACAGAAGCCGGACATCGCCGAGCTTGGACAGACCCTTGGCCATCCGGCCCATGTCCTTGCGCAATTTTGCGCGGCCCGCCTCTTGGATCTGCAAGACATCATGGACTGGCAAGATAGCCTGGCTTTGCAAGACAGTCTGGCTCTGCAAGATAGCCTGGCCTGCAGTGTCGTTCCAGATGCAGGCCCGGACGTGCGTGCCAAGCTCGCTCGTGACAAGGCCTGAAAGGGTTGCGGCGGCGCGCAAGGCCCGTGCCGCCGGGCCGTCCAGCGTGATCTCGTTGAACAGGGCACCGGCTGGCCCTGTCTTTTCAGCCGCAAGGCAGGCCAGCAGGGCGCATGCCGCTTCAACGGCATAATGTCGGTGCAACAAAGGCGCGCCGGATGAAGCAAACCGCGACACGAAGCCATGTGCGAGACCGAGCCAGGTTCCGATCTTCGGGTTGCGCATGGGCCAGAATGCGAGCAGTCGCGGCTCGCCATCCAGACGCGGATCCCAGACCAGCATGGCCATGTGACCGGCAGCTTCCGGCAGGTGCTGCACCGCGCTGAGCAGAAAATCGGGCTCGAAGAACACGTTGGGCTGGCACGCGTCGCGTGCAAGCTCGCGCCATGGGCCGATGATGTCCCTGCAGCTTGCCAGTGCGCGGACCTCGACAAGCAGATCCCCCGCCCAGGTCAGTTTGGCGGGAGCCTTCAGGCCAGCGGCATGCCTGTGCGACCTTGCCAGGTCGACAAAGCCCATGCGGCGAAGCGGTTCGAGCTCGAGATGCGCCATCTTGGAACAGGTGTCCGATCATTGCCCCGCCGGGGAACGCTGCCGTGCCAGTTCGTGACGAACAGGATGCAGCGATCACCGGCTTGGGCTGAGCGTTACAAGGGGCGGGCCAGAGCATTGCGCCCAAAAGTGGGTCCCGGTTTGTGCAGGAGCAATGCTCCAAGATATGATGATCTGGCCTGGCGGATGTGCGCGGTGTCAGGGTTGGCCCAGAAAAGCTGACCAGAGCTTTTCCACGACAGATGGGTCAAGCCCCTGGACAATCAGCACCAGCCGCGAGCGCCGGTCGCCGGATGGCCAGGCCGGCAAGGCGACAGGCGGGTGCATCACCTGCTGGGCGGCCTGCAGCACGAGCGGCGCATCGGGATGCTCCGCCACGTTCACGATGCCCTTGAGGCGGAGCAGTTTCGGCCCGTGGGTCGATCGCAGAAGTGACCAGAACAAGTCCAGCGTCTGCGAGCGCACCGGCTGGTCACTGGTGAGGACAAAGCTCCTGATGTCGGCACCATGACGGCTGATGTCGTGATCATGTCTTGCATGATCGGCCTGCACGCTGTCCACCGCCAGCCAGGCGTCGATCTCGGCAGGCTTGGCCGCGATGTCGAACATTCCCAGACCGATCAGCGCAGCGGGAAGCGCTTCTCCCTTCGCCGCGTTGAGGCGCAGCGCGCCGGGGTTCAACTGCAGCAATCGCTCGTCCAGTGACCGGGGCAATGCAGCGTCTGGCAGAAGGTCGGTTTTCGTGATCACCAGCCTGTCCGCCACGGCGATCTGGCGCAGGGCTTCCTGATGCGCCTCGATGGTCGCCGCGCCATTGACCGCATCCACCACTGTCACCACGCCATCAAGCTCGTAGCGCTGCGACAGGTAAGGATGCAGGAGCACCGCGTTGAGGATCGGAACCGGATCCGCGATGCCGGTGGTCTCGATCACCACGCGCTGAAACGGCGTGATCCGCCCGTTGTCGCGGCGGCGCAGCAGGTCTTCGAGCGTGTTCACCAGATCGCCGCGGATGGTGCAGCACAGGCAGCCTGATTCCATCAGGATCATGCCGTCTTCAACGCCCTGCATCAAAAGATGATCCAGCCCCACCTCGCCGAACTCGTTGACGATCACGACGGTGCCTGACAGCTCCCGCGCTTTCAGCAGCGTGTTGAGCAGCGTGGTCTTTCCCGCGCCAAGGAAGCCCGTGATGATCTGCAACGGGAGGGGTGCGGGGCGCTGGAAGGGGGCATCGGCATGTGTCACAGCCCAGAGGTGGCGCATCCCGCAGCAAGCTGCAAGTGGTGCGAGCGTTCAGGCACGTGTGCGGTTTGGCGGCAGCACGGCGTTGATGGCAATTGCCAGAAGCACGAGGCCTGCACCGGCATATTGCCCGGCAACCATCCGTTCCCCGAGGATGAGGGCTGCGAAAGCGCTGGCGAACAGCGGCTCGGCGCAGAATGTCAGCCCCGCCACCACCGCCGGAATGCGCGAAAGCGACATGAGCTGGAGCGCGATCGACACGACATAGGCCAGCAGCGTGACTGCGACCGCGATGGGAGCTGCCGCGAAGATCTCGGGGCTCCTGAAGCCATCGATCCACACAAGTGTCGCGATCACGCCGGGCAGGACCAGGACATGCCCCCAGAACAGCTTGGACACGATGTTCGTGCGCGGCATGCGCGCGGCGGCATAAAATTGGATGGTCGCCCCTATCGCAGCGCCAAAGGCAAGGGCCAGACCGCGTGGATCAAGACTGTCAAAGCGCGGCCCGACCACAAGTGCGACCCCGACAAAAGCCAGAAGTGCAATGCCAAGCCTTGCTGGCTGCACTCTGGTGCGCTCAACGAGCGGTTCGGCCAGCACGATGAAGATCGGGAAGAGATAGAAGATCACGGCGGCGACGCTGACAGGCAGGAACGCCACCGACGACAGATAGGCGGTCCCGATCACGGAACTGGACAGCCCGAAGACAAGCAACGCTCCCCGTTCGCCCTGATACACGGCGAGGCTCTGACGCATGACCAGCAGCACCGCCGCAATGCAGGCGAGCATGACGAAGACCCGGTAGAACACCATCAGCGCGCCTGAGATTCCGACGGTTGATGCAATCTGTGCCGTGACGATGTTCAGCCCATACCCTGCGGCGCTGACCAGCGCGAGCGTGACGCCCGTGCGCATCCTGCGTTCATCTGTCATGGATCACGCTGTTTCCTGCGTTGCAGGATGTGTCATTCGGTGGATGGTGTGGATGCGGGCGTCGATGTCTGCCGCCTTGGAGGACCTGAGGCTGGCTTTGGCCTGGCTGATGCCGCAGCCGCCGATGCCGGTTTTGCAGGTGCTGGTTTTGCCAGTGCTGGTTTTGCCGATGCCGGTTTTTCCGGCACGGATTTGGCCTGAGCCGGTTTTGTTGCAACCGGCTTTGCCGCGGGGACTGGTGCCGTTCTCTGGACGGAAGCCGTCTGTGGCGGCGGTGCCGAGTTGCGTGCCGGAGCGCGTATGCCTGCTGCTGCGGACGGCCTGAGCGGCGCCTGCGCGCCCTGGCCGATCGCGCCATGCAGCCGGATCGGACCATCTGACGTGGCCGAAGCGGATTTGGACGCCGCGAAGGCTGCCGCGCTTGCGGCGACCGCGCCTCCCGCAATGGCACTCCCTGCAATGGCAGGTCCAGACATGGCTCCTGCCCTGACGGGTGCCGCGCCGGGTATCTGGCGTGTGGCCACGGCAGTCGCTTCGTCACCGGCTGACGTGTCGGGCGCACTGGCAGCGCCTGCCGCTCCGCGCGCCGGGATCGCAGCCACGGCGCTGGAGGGGCGCTGGGTCATGTTCGCCGCCAGCGGCGCGCCAGCCGAGCCGGATGTCCGGCCATATGCAATCTGGATCGGAGCAAACTGGGCGCGCGGCCCGAGCGTGATCCGACCGCCGGAGGAGCGCATGGACGCCGACGGTGCAGCGGGCATGAGGCCTGCGCGCATCACATCGCCATCGCCGAGGACAGCCGGCGTGAATGAAATCGGCCCGGTTGCATCGGCGTCGTCGCTCAAGGGCGCGCCGCGGCCAAAGGCGCGGACCTCCGCGCAGATGCTGCGCGCCGTGGTCCCGCTGGCGGGAATGCTGGCCACGGTGCGGCCACCGCCGCCCCAGGAGGCGAAGGCGGCATCAAGGATCTGCGCGCCCTTCACGGTGCGTTCCGCACCGGAATAAGCCCCCAGCACCACGGCGATCAGCGTGCGTCCGCCGCGTGTGGCCGTGGCGACAACATTGAATCCCGAGGCACAGACGAAGCCGGTCTTGAACCCGTTTGCGCCCGCGTAGCGCCCGATCAGGCCGTTGGTGTTGGTCAGCGTGACCTTGCCGAGCTGGACGGCACCGATGCCCCAATAGTCGGAATAATCCGGGAATTCACGCAGCATGGTCATGGCCAGAATGCCGAGATCGCGCGCGCTTGTCTGCTGTTCGGGATGGTGCCAGCCGTTCGGGTTGCGAAACACCGTGTCGCCCATGCCGAGGCGGCGGGCTTCGGCATTCATCATCGCGACGAAATCCGGCACCGTGCCTCCCACGCCTTCGGCAATGACATAGGCGATGTCGTTGGCCGACTTGACCATCATGACCTTGAGCGCATTGTCGAGCGTGATCTCCTGACCTGGCTTGATGTAGACCTTCACGCGGGGCTGGGATGCCGCGAGCTTCGAGGCCGGGATCGGCGTCTCGAGGCCGATGCGCCTGGCGCGGACCATCCGAAGCGCCACATAGGCCGTCATCATCTTGGTGGTGGAGGCAGGATGCCAGGCCTGCGAGGCCTGCTCCTCGTGCAGGACGGCACCCGTGGAGGCGTCGATCACGAGGGACGGGCCGGGACTCTGTGACCTGGCCGCTGACATCATGGAGGGCATGGCGACAAGGCCGATGATGGCAAGGCCGAGGGCTGAACGTGCAAATAGCTTCATGGGGCAATCTGGATGGGGGCTGGCAGGACCGGAAACAACATGGCGCACTCACATCATGACTACCCTTGCTTGGGTGATTTGCCTAGCGTTGCCGTGTGATGTCGTGTGAAACGGAACCAGTGCGCCTTTTTCAGGGCACGATCCGGCAAATGGGCATCCGCTCTCATGGTTCTGTTTTCGGCGTCACTTCTGTGGGTTCCCGTGACCTTGCTGGCTGCAGGTGCCCAGACCCTGCGCAACGCGACGCAACGCTCGCTGACCCAGGCCATCGGCGTGGTGGGCGCAACCCAGGTCCGGTTCGTGTTCGGGCTGCCCTTCGCCTTCCTGTTTCTGGGGCTGGCGTGTCTGGCCAGCGGATCGGCTCCGCCAGTCCTGACCTGGGCTTCGTTCTGGTGGGGTCTTGGCGGGGCCGTTGCGCAGATTCTGGCGACGGGGCTGATGCTGGCCACGATGAAGCAGCGTTCGTTCGCGGTGACGACGGCCTACACCAAGACCGAGCCCGTACAGGTCGCGGTTTTCGCGGCGCTGTTTCTGGGCGATCCGCTCAGCCCGCTGAAGTTCGCCGCCATCGTGGTGGCGACGCTCGGTGTCATGCTGATCTCGTTCAAGCCAAGGAGCGGGTCGCCCGAGAGCCTGCGTGGCGCGGGTCTGAAGCCGCTGTTGCTGGGAATTCTGGCAGGTGCGTTCTTTGCGCTGGCCGCCGTCTGTTTTCGCGGTGCCATCCTGGCGCTTGAGAGTGGTGTATTCTTCCTGCGCGCCAGCACCATCCTGGTGTGGGGCCTTGGCCTTCAGTCGCTGATCCTGATCGTTTATCTGCTGCTCCGAGACAGGTCCGCGCTGTCGGGCAGCTTCAAGGTGTGGCGGCAATCTCTGTTCGCGGGCTTTCTCGGCGCATTGGCCTCACAGTTCTGGTTCATCGGCTTTTCGCTGACGGCGGTGGCCAATGTGCGCACGCTCGCGCTCGTCGAGGTGTTGATGGCGCTCATGATGTCAAGGCGGCTGTTTTCAGAGGAGGTCTGTCGCAGGGAATATGCGGGCATGGCGCTGATCGCGGCAGGGGTCGGCGTCATCCTCGCGCTGGCGGTGTAGCTTTTTTGCAGGCTGGTTTTGCATGGGCGCATCTTGCGGGCCGGAGCCGAACGGGCCATCGTCACGTTCACATGCTCCGGAGGATACACCATGAACGCTGCGATTGTTGGCTGGGCCCACACCCCGTTCGGCAAGCATGATGCCGAGACCGTGGAAAGCCTGATCGTGCGGGCCGCGAACGAGGCCCTGGTTCATGCAGGGCTGGATGCCGCCGATGTCGACGAGATCGTGCTCGGACATTTCAATGCGGGTTTTTCCGCGCAGGATTTTACCGCCAGCCTGGTGCTGCAGGCTGATCCGAAACTGCGTTTCAAGCCTGCCACCCGTGTCGAGAATGCTTGCGCCACCGGCTCCGCCGCCGTGCATCAGGCCGTGCGCGCGGTCCGTGCGGGAGCTGCGAAGACCGTGCTGGTTGTGGGCGTCGAGCAGATGACCACTACCCCAGGTCCCCAGATCGGCCAGAACCTCCTGCGCGCATCGTACCTTCCGGAAGACGGCGATACGCCGGGCGGTTTTGCCGGTGTGTTCGGCAAGATTGCCGCCGGCTATTTCCAGCGCCATGGCGACCAATCGGATGCGCTGGCGGCCATCGCCGCCAAGAACCATAGGAACGGCGTGTCAAACCCCTATGCCCAGATGCGCAAGGATCTCGGCTTCGATTTCTGCCGTGCCGAGAGCGACAAGAATCCGTTCGTGGCCGGCCCTTTGAAGCGCACCGACTGCTCGCTTGTCTCGGATGGTGCGGCGGCGCTGGTGATCGCCGACATGGACACCGCCCTGTCGATGGACCGCGCCGTCGCCTTCAAGGGCATGGCGCATGTGCAGGACTTCCTGCCGATGTCAAAGCGCGACATCCTCAGGTTCGAGGGCTGCGCCATGGCGTGGCGGAAGGCGCTGGCAGAAGCGGGAATCTCACTGGCTGATCTGTCGTTCGCCGAGACCCATGACTGTTTCACCATCGCCGAACTGATCGAATACGAGGCAATGGGGCTGACCAGGGAAGGCGACGGCGCCCGCGCCATCCATGAGGGCTGGACGGCGAAAGATGGCAAGCTGCCGGTCAACCCGTCGGGCGGGCTGAAATCCAAGGGTCACCCGATCGGCGCCACCGGCGTATCGATGCATGTGCTGACATCGATGCAGTTGATGGGCGAGGCCGGCGACATGCAGATCGCGGGCGCAAAGCTCGGCGGCATCTTCAACATGGGGGGTGCGGCCGTGGCAAACTACGTCAGCGTGCTCGAGCGGGTGAAGTGAGGAGGCATGGTGCAAGTGCGCGCAAAATATGTTAGGTTTCAACCATGATGAAGAAAAGAGCGATTGATTTGTCTTTTGCCGAGCTTGCTGCCGCTGGCCAGCAGGCCTCGTCTGCCGCTATTGTAGAGAGCCATGCGGTTGGCCAGGCAACTTGGCATATGTCCACTGACGGTCAATTCAAGAAGGTTCGCCCAGACGGTGTCAGCGAGACATGTGGGAGAAGTGTTGCCGAAGCAGCGATCGTCGGTAAATCCAGAGAGAAAAAGGCGCGCCGGGAAGCTGCTGCGTGACATTACCGGAAGAACGGCCATTTGTGGTCATCATCGCTGGTCCGAATGGTTCCGGGAAATCGACCCTCACGAAAGTCCTGATGGAAGCCGGAGTCGATTTCGGCGAATACATCAATCCGGACGAAATCGCCGCAAAGCTTGAGGGCAGTTATGATGCTCGCGTGCGAGCGGCGCAGGCAATTGCAGATGATCGCCGTGAAACGTGCGTGCGCGAACATCGGAGCTTCACGTTTGAAACAGTGATGTCGCATCCCAGCAAACTTGAACTTCTACGGGCCGCCAAGACTGCCGGTTTTTTCATCCAGATGTACTTTGTAGCTGTCGAGGATCCGCTGATAAATGTGTCACGCGTCGCCAACCGCGTCGCGAAGGGCGGGCACGATGTGCCACCTGAAAAGATCATTGAGCGTTACCACCGTGTGTTGGCGCTCGCGCCTCAAGCCATAGCAATTTGCGATCGCGCCGTGATTTTTGATAATTCCCAGGTTTTGACACCAGCCTTCTACACCCGTCAGACTGATCTGACTTCAGAAATCTATAACGATTTTCAGTTGATTGCTGGCCAATTTACATTTCCTGCATGGATATATGACCTTCATTCGAGGCTGATGATTGAGCTCTCCAGAACGAGCTCATCTGAGCGGAAACTTATCATCGGCTCACGAATCCACGATCAGAACTGACCCATCCCTTGCGCATTTTCATCGCCCTCATCCTCGCCTACATCCTGTCGATCTTCTATCGGTCGTTCCTGAGCGTGATCGCGACGCCGTTGATGGCCGACCTTGCCATCGGGCCGGCCGAACTCGGCACGATCAGTTCGGCCTGGTTCATCACGTTCGCGGTGATGCAGTTTCCGGTCGGCTGGGCGCTGGACCGGGTCGGGCCGAGGCGGACCGTGTCGCTGTGCATGGGGATCGGCACGTTCGGCGCGTTCCTGTTTGCGCAAGCTCCCAATGCCGGCCTTGCAACGCTGGCGATGGCGCTCCTTGGCATCGGTTTCTCACCAGTCTTCATGTCGGCGCTCTATCTGTTCGCCCGTTCGGGTCCATCACAGACATTCGCTGGCCTTGCCTCGCTCTTCATCGGCCTTGGTTCGATGGGCAACCTTCTGGGTGCGGCACCGCTGGCGCGCGCGGCGGACGCTTTCGGCTGGCGACCCACCATGACCGGCGTTGCATGCCTGTTCCTCGCAGCCTTCCTCGTGGCGGCGTTGGTTCTGCGCGATCCGCCCAAGGCATTGCTCAAGGATGGTGGGGAAGGTGCCGACAATGGCATCGTGGCTGGCTTGAAGAGCGTCCTGCGCATCCGTGCCCTCTGGCTGCTCGCGCCCATCACGTTTTTCAGCTATGCCATCCTGGTCACCACACGCGGCCTCTGGGTCGCGCCATTTCTCGAGCAGGTAAGCGGTTTCGACAGGGGCATGCAGGGCAACGGCGCCTTCGCCATGGCTGTCAGCATGACAATCGGGGCCTTTGCCTTCGGCTGGGTCGAAAAGCGGGCAGGAGGGCCAAAGCCGACTGTCCTGTGGAGCACGTTGCTGATGGCCATGCTGTTTGTCGTGCTGGCACTGACCGGCGACCTCAACGGCGATTGGGCCATCGCCCTGTTCGCGGCCATCGGCCTCGCCGGTTTCAACTATGCCATCCTGATGGCGCATGCCCGGCAGTTCTTTCCCGAGAACCTGATCGGGCGCGGCATGACCACGATGAATTTCCTCTTCATCTCAGGTGCGTCGGTGGTTCAGATCGGGTCCGGCTGGTTCATCGGCACCGAGCGTGCGCTCGGGTTGCCGCCAACGTCCATCTTCGCCAACCTGCATTGGCTGTTCGCAGCCCTGCTGGTGATGAGCGCCGCACTTTATGCGCGTGCGCCGACGGGCGTGCCTTCTCGGGCCTGATCACGCCGTGACGAGCGCGCCCACGATCTGCCGGACATTGTGCTGCATCATGTCGATATAGGTTGATGCCGGCCCGCCTGGCGGAGTGAGGGCATCGGAATACAGCGTGCCGCCGATGCGTGCGCCCGTCTCGTCCGCGATCCGTTTGATCAACCGGCCATCGGTGATGTTTTCAAGGAAAATAGCCGGGATCTTCTCGGCCTTGATCTGCCTGATGATGCGGCCAACAGCCTGCGCGGAAGGTTCCGCGCTGGTCGAGATACCGCGTGGCGAAACGAACGCGATGCCATAAGCCTTTTCGAAATAGCGGAAGGAATCATGGGATGTGATGATTTTGCGCCTGTCGGTGGCAATGCGCGCCAGAGCAGCGCGCATCTCCGCCTCAACCGCATCCAGTTTCGCACCGTAAGCCTTGCCATTGGCCTCGAAGATGTCCTTGCCAGCCGGATCGGCTTCAAGGAGCGCAGCGAGGATGTTTGATATGTAGATCTTCGCATTCTCGACCGACAGCCAGGCATGGGGATCGTTCCCGCCATGGCTGTGGCCTTCATGGGCATGGTCAGCCTGTTCGGCCTTGAGCGCGGTGATGCCCTTGGTCGCCGTCACGACGGTTGCCTTCGTGCCTGATGACCGGATCAGGCGGTTGACCCAGCCTTCGAAGCCGAGGCCATTGACGAAAACCAGCCTTGCAGCAGCCAGCGCACGTGCATCGGCGGGGGTTGGCGAATAGACATGAGCATCTGCGCCTGCTGTCACCAGTGTCGTCAAGGCAAGTCGTTCACCTGCAATCTGTCTGATGAAATCCGCCAGGATCGAAAATGTCGCAACCGCAGGAAGCGTTGTTTGGGAAACGGTTGCCTGGGAAACCGTTGCCCGGGCTTGCGCCGCTGCACCGCGTGACATGGCCACCAGACCTGCAAGAGAGGTCGTCAAAAAGGCAAGACATTGACGGCGGTCAGGCTGCATGGCCGTATTCAGATGTGAATCCATGTCCTGCTCCGCATCGGCTGGTGCTTGTGCCCGTCAACGGCGGGCTGTATCGACGGCGTGTACCATCAAGTCTTATGTGTTATGATATAACATATAACACTGCCGTCAACCGGCAAGGGTTTCCATGTCATGATGTCCGCATCTCGCCCTCTTTCGTCAACGCAAGCGCGTGTCCTCGAACTTCTCAGCAGCGCTGCGAAGCCGCTCTCGGCCTACGATCTTCTCGGCATGCTGCGCGAAGAGGGCGTGAATGCCCCGCCAACGGTTTACCGGGCCCTGGAGCGGTTGATGCGTGATGGTCTGGCGCACAGGATCGAATCGCTGAACGCGTTTGTCGCCTGCAACAGGCCCCATCACAGCGAGCTTGCCAGCTTTGCGATCTGCGACCATTGCGGGGTCGTCACGGAATTTACTGACCATGATCTACAGATGCGCCTCAGCGCCGTCTCGGGCCGTTCGGGCTTTCATGCCACACGGATGACGGTCGAAATTCATGGCCATTGCGCCAAATGTGCGGATCATGCCCACGGACACGCTCATTGATGCCTTATCCGGTGCGATGCCGCGATGCCTCACCCCGTGCGATGCAGCGATGCCTCATCCCGTGCGATGCCGCGATGCCTCATCCCGTGCGATGCCGCGATGCCTCATCCCGTGCGATGCCGCACCGCGCGCCGGCTGGCGAGCACGCTGCCCACGGGGCCAAACAATACCGAGCCGATGAAGAGGATGCCGAGCGTCAGGATCATGGCGGGGCCGGTCGGCAGGCTGGCATGGTAGGACAACAGCAATCCTGAAAAACCGCCTGCAAGTGCGGCAGCTCCTGCAACCAGCACCATGCCATTGAGATCACGCGCCCAGAAGCGGGACGTGACAGCCGGCAGCACAAGAAAACCCACAGCCAGCAAGGTGCCGAGCGCGTGAAAGCCTGCGACAAGGTTCAGCACGAGCAGGATCATGAAAGCGAAATACGACGGGGCGCCTGCCCTGCTGACCGTGCGCAGGAAGCCAGGATCAAGCCCGTCGAGCACCAATGGGCGCCAGAGCAGCGCGAGGCCGACCAGCGTCACGGTGGCGATCGCGGCCACGAGGAACAGCGCCTGATCGTCCAGCGCCAGCACTGAGCCGAACAGGAAGTGCATGAGGTCGACATTCGAGCCACGCAGCGACACGATCAACACCCCAAGGGCCAGCGAGATCAGGTAAAATGACGCCAGCGTTGCGTCTTCCTTGAGCACGGTCGCACGCGTCATCACGCCCGCCAGCAGCACGATCAATCCGCCAGCGAGAAATCCGCCGATGGTCATGTGCCACAGCGACAGGCCGAACAGCGCATAGGCAATGGCTGTTCCGGGCAGGATGGCGTGGCTCAGGCCATCTCCGGTGAGTGACATCCGGCGCAGCATCAGCAACACCCCGAGCGGCGCTCCTGACAGCGACAGCGCCAGGATGCCTGCAAGGGCACGGCGCATGAAGGCAAACTCGGCGAAGGGGGCCATCAGCCAGTCAAGCATGGGGGTGCGTCTTGCCGCTCGGCGCGTGGGAATGGCCATGGTCATGGTTGTGGCTGTGCGCATGGTCATGGCCGGTGGTGGGATCAGCGGCCCGCAACGCATCCTGCCCGGCGTGGGAAATGTCACAGAACGGCGCGCTGTCGTCAAAGGCTTCCGTCATGGAGCGGGCGCGGGCCATGTTGTCCGGAGACAGCACATCCGCCGTCGTGCCCCAGCCAATCACCTGCCGCGCCATCAGCAGCGTCTGGGGGAAATGCGCCCGCACCACAGCCAGATCATGCAGCACCGCCACAACGGTCCGTCCCTCAAAGCCCCAGTGCCTGACCAGTTTCATCAGGTCTTCGACAGTCGCATTGTCGATGGCCGAAAACGGTTCATCAAGCAGGATGACTGGCGCGTTCTGCAAGCTGACACGCGCAAACAGCGCCCGTTGCAATTGTCCGCCCGACAAGGTGCTGACCGCCCTTCGCTCGAATCCGGACAGGCCGACAAGCGCCAGGGCTTCAACCACCATATCGGTGTCGCGGCTGCCAAAACCGCCGAAAAGGCCTCGCCGCTCCCACAGGCCCATGGCGACCAGATCAAACACCGTAACGGGATAGCTGAGGTCAATGCCATCCTTCTGCGGGACGTAGGCAACCCTTGCCTTGCCTGAAATACCACCTGAAATACGACCCCCGAGCGGCTTCAGCTCTCCGATCAGCCCTTTGAGCAGCGTGGACTTTCCGGCTCCGTTCGGCCCGACGATCGCCAGGAGCGTACCGGCCTCGATCCGCCCCGAGACATGATGCACAGCCGGATGCCGGTCATAGCCAAGGGTCAGGTCTTCCAGAATGATGGTCGTTGCAGCAGGCGGCATGGCGGTTACCGCGAAGCCCAGAACACGGCAGCCCAGATCAGCCCGATTAGCCCTGCGACGAGGCAAAGCCGCATCAGCGCCGACATGCGCAGAAGCGAAGGCTGGGGCGAATATCTGCTCATGCGCGTTCTTTCCAGCGTTTCCTGTGTTGGCATGTCAGGTCTTGGCATGTCAGGGGCCACCGCCGCCCCGGCATCATGGCTTGGCGCCGTCCATCTCGTCCGGCGAGCGCGCCGTGATGGCAAGGGCATGGACCCTGTCTGCAAGTTCAGCAGCCAGGAGCGTGTTGACCATGCGATGCCGGTCAACGCGGCTCTTGCCGGCAAATTGCGCGGAGACGATGACAACCCTGAAATGGGTTTCGCCGCCTTCGCGCCAGCCGCCATGGCCCTGGTGCTGGTGGCTTTCGTCCTGCACGTCGAGATGGACGGGCGCAAGGCCTGAGGCCAACTGCTGTACGATACGATCTTTAACTGTCATGTGCGACCATTACTCCATGCTGCCGGTGCAGGCAAAACACCATGTTCGCTTGCCCACTGCCCGTTCGAGACCTAATGATCACCTGATGAACCTCAACTCTCCCCTGTTCGACAGCATCCGCGTCAAGCGTGAACCGGAGCCGGAAGCCCGGCCGCAGGAGCGCGTGTGCGATCATCCTGGCTGCAAGGCCAAGGGCGAGTTCCGCGCACCGAAGGGCCGCAACCACGAAGGCCAGTTCTTCTTCTTCTGCATGGCGCATGTGAAGGCCTACAACGCCACCTACAATTATTTCAACGGCATGACTGACGATGCCGTCGCGGCCTTCCAGAAGGACGCCGCCATCGGGCACCGCCCGACCTGGACGCTCGGCACCAACGCCAAGAACCCGCGCGCGGCGGAGCGCGGCGCCAAGCGGGCGAAGGTTGCACCTACCGAAGGGCCACAGACCGAAGACCTGTTCGGCTTGTTCGAAAACCGCTTCAGGCAGCAGCGCAAGGCCGAGGAAGAGCAGCGCAAGCTCACGGAACCCACGCGCAAGTCGCTGGATTCGCTCGGACTTGAGCACGCTGCCAGCAAGGAAGAGATCAAGTCCCGCTACAAGGAACTGGTCAAGCGCTTCCATCCGGATGCCAATGGCGGGGACCGCTCCCGCGAGGCGCGCCTGACCGAGATCGTCAACGCCTACAACCATCTCAAGAGGGCCGGGCGCGCCTGAACGGTTGAACAGCGCTCGGTTTTGCTGTCTCATGCTTCCCAAAAAGGTTTGGGAGGACAAGTCCATGACATCTCTGGCGACTGCATTTGCGACGTCATTCCTTGCGCTGGCCGCCTCAGTACAGATGGTCCGCGCCGACGAGACCTATCCCAACCGGCCCATCACGATGATTGTGCCCTTTGCGGCTGGCGGGGCATCTGACACGATCGCCAGGCTGATCGGCGACGAGATGGGCAAGGCGCTGGGACAGCGCATCGTCAACGAGAACACGCCCGGCGCTGGTGGTTCCACGGCCCTGACACGTGTGGCGCGGGCGGCAACCGATGGCTACACCATCGTCATCGGCAACAGCGGCACCAATGCTGCGGCCTACCACATCTATCCTGACCTGAAGTTCACGCCGCAGTCTTTCACGGCGGTCGGCATGGTGGCAAAGACCTCGCCGGTGATTGCCGTCAAGAAGGAGTTTGCCGGCGGCGACACCGTCGACAGCTTCATCGACTACGCGAAAAAGAACCCCGGCAAGATCACGGTCGGCCATGCCGGTGTCGGCTCGTCCAATTTCATCATCTGCAAGAGCTTCCTCAAGGCTGCCGGTGTCGAGGTGTCGTTGATCGGCTATCGCGGGGCCGGACCGGCGCTGCAGGATCTGGTGGCCGGGCAGATCGACATGGTCTGCGACAATGCCACATCCGTGGCGCAGACGATCCAGGGTGGACAGATCAAGGGGCTGGTCGTGTCGTCCCCCTCACGCCTCCCGAACCTGCCGAACGTGCCTACCTCGCAGGAAGCAGGTGTGCCGGTGTTCCAGGCGCAGGGCTGGAACGCGATCCTGGTGCCGGCCGGGACGCCCCAGCCGATCATCGCCAAGCTCGAGCGTGCGATTCGCGCCGCCGTGGGCAGCGAAAACTTGAAGAAGCGCTTTGCCGAAATCGACACGGCCTTGCCAACAGTTGAGGAGCAGACGCCGGCCTTCATGGCGGGTTTCATTCCGGCTGAGATCGAGAAGTACCGCCTTATCCTGAAGGATTGAGGGTCGTGTGGCCCTGCGACCATGTTGCGCGGCATGCAAGCGCGCCTGAGCGCTTCGCAGATTGCCGCCCGCTGCTGAAATAGGTATGAACCAAAACTGTCGGATGCTTGTCCAGGGTGTCCTGGAGCCGTGATGGCCGTCTCCTTGCATCCTCGTTCGAGGCATGGGCGGAGCCAGAATCCCAAGCTCGTGCCGGAGAATGATGGATGACGACGTCTCACTACACCACGGGCTTGCCGGACATGAAGGTGTCCGTGCGCCAGCTATTCGGGATCGATGCCGATCTCGAGGTGCCCGCCTACGCCAATTCCGAAGAGCATGTGCCGGATCTGGACCCCGATTACCGGTTTGACCGACAGACCACGCTGGCCATCCTGGCAGGCTTCTCGCGCAACCGCCGCGTGATGATCTCTGGCTATCACGGCACCGGCAAATCGACCCATATCGAGCAGGTCGCGGCACGGCTCAACTGGCCTTGCGTGCGCGTCAACCTCGACAGCCACGTCTCGCGTCTCGACATGGTCGGCAAGGACGCCATCGTGCTGAAGGACGGCAAGCAGGTCACCGAATTTCAGGACGGCATTCTGCCCTGGGCCTTGCAGAACAATATCGCTCTGGTGTTCGATGAATATGATGCGGGCCGCCCCGACGTGATGTTCGTGATCCAGCGCGTGCTGGAACAGTCTGGCAAGCTCACGCTGCTTGACCAGAAGCGCGTGATCCGGCCACACCCTGCCTTCCGCCTGTTCGCCACGGCCAACACGGTCGGCCTCGGCGACACGTCAGGGCTCTATCATGGCACGCAGCAGATCAACCAGGGCCAGATGGACCGCTGGTCGATCGTCTCCACGCTGAACTATCTGCCGCATGACAACGAGGTCGAGATCGTGCTGGCCAAGTCGCCGCACTACAAGGGCAAGCCCGAAGGCAAGGACATCGTGGGCAAGATGGTTCGCGTGGCGGACCTGACCCGCAACGCCTTCATGAACGGCGATCTCTCCACCGTGATGAGCCCGCGCACGGTGATCACATGGAGCGAGAATGCCGACATCTTCCAGGATATCGGCTTCGCCTTCCGCCTCACCTTCCTCAACAAGTGCGACGAACTCGAGCGCACGCTGGTGGCCGAGTTCTACCAGCGCTGCTTCGGCAAGGAACTGCCCGAGAGTGCTGTGAATGTGGCCTTGAGCTGAAGGTTGCCGTGTGGCCACCGTCCAGGTTGAAAAGACCTATGCAAAGGCCAGGAAGGCGATCCTCAAGGGTCTTGTCGCCTACAATCGCAGCCAGATCGGGCGGCGAAAGTGGAAGAACATCGCCATCACGGTGCGCAATGATGACGGCATCATTGTCGGCGGGGTCACGGGCGAGGTCTGGGCTGAGTGGCTGTTCGTGCAACTGCTCTGGCTCGATGAGGCCTATCGCGGCCATGACTACGCGAGCCGGGCGATGGATGCTCTTGAGGACGATGCGAGGGCCTTTGGCGCAAAACATGCCTACCTTGATACGTTCAGCTTTCAGGCGCGGCCATTCTACGAGAAGCGCGGCTATGAGGTGTTTGGCACGCTCGAGAACTATCCCGAGGATCACGCGCGGTACTGGCTGCGGAAGGCGCTGTGATTTGACATTGTAGCTACCTGTGGCTACATTTTCGCATGACAACAGTCTCGATGCGCGAAGCTAAAAATCGCCTGACCGAACTTGCCCGCCTGGTCGAGGCAGGCGAGCGCGTCACAGTCACACGCCATGGCAAACCGGCGTTTGACCTTGTGCCGCATGAGCGCAAGGGGGGGATCAATCTGGCCGCAGGCGACGCCTATCTGCGGTCAATTGGCAAGGAGCGCAGACAAGGCTGGATCGCGCCTGATTTCGATGACCCGCTGCCCGAAGATTTCCTGATCACGCCGATCATATATCCGGACGAGCAATGAGGCTGCTGCTCGATACGCATATCATGATCAGCCATCTCAGGAATGTTCTCGATCACGATTACCCGTTTGCATTTGACCTCGTCCATGACAGCAGAAACGAGGTGTTCGTCAGCGTCGCAACGATCTGGGAAATCGCGATCAAATCGCGTTTGAAGAAGCTGCAGTGTCCGGTTGACCTTGAAGACTTGGAGCGTTTTCTCCAAGAGGCCGGTTTCATCGTGCTCCCTGTCATGTCGCTTCACACTGTGGTCGAAATCCATCCCGATATCCCGACACGCGACCCGTTTGATCGCCTTCTCATCGCCATCGCCCAGAGCGAAGGCATGCGGCTCGTCACTGTCGACCGCGCGCTTGCCGATCACCCCGTGACATTTCGAGTCTAGCCAATTAGGCATTTTCATATGACCCTTTCCAACCGCAAGCCCGGACAGCCCAAGGAAGCCCCGACCGAACCGCTCAAGCGGGCGGTCACGTCATGTCTTAAGGCCATCGCGCGCCAGCCCGAGCTTGAGGTGGTGTTTGCCGCCGACAAGCCTTCGCTTATCCCCGGCCGTGCCCGCCTGCCCGAGCCGCCCCGCAAGCTGACGGCTGCCGATGTGGCGATCCTGCGCGGCCATGCCGATTCGATGGCGCTGCGCATGGCCTGCCATGATGCCAATGTTCACCGCAAGATGATGCCGGAGGGCGACGGCGCGCGCGCGGTCTATGATGCTGTCGAGCAGGCGCGTGTCGAGTCGATCGGTGCGCGGCGCATGGAAGGTGTGGCGACCAACATCACGGCGATGCTGGAGGACAAGTACCATCGCGGCGCGCGCTATGAGGACGTCACCGACCGCGCCGACGCGCCGGTCGAGGACGCTGTCGCGCTGATGGTGCGCGAGAAGCTGACGGGGCTGAAGCCGCCACCATCGGCGCAGCGCATTGTCGATCTGTGGCGTGATTTCATCGAGGAGCGTGCCGGCGAGGAGCTTGATGCGCTGTCACGGACGGTCGAGGACCAGCGCGGCTTCGCGCGTGCGGTGCGTGATCTGCTGTCGTCGCTCGACATGGCCGACGAGATGTCGTCCAGCCCCGACGATGACGAGAGCAATGACGAGAACGAGGACCAGCAGGACAACCAGGAGCAGGACGACGGCGACGCGGAAGAGCAGTCCGAGGGCCAGCAGGCCGAGGTCGATGTGTCGCAGGACGCATCCGACGAGATGGAGGAAGGGGCTTCTGAAGCAGCCGACGCGCCATCCGGCGACTGGCGCGAGGATGACGACCAGGTCGATTCAGAAGAGGCTGGCGATGCGCCCCGCCAGCGCGACATGCGCGCCAATGAACACAAGGGGCCGGACTACAAGGCCTACACCCTTAAGCATGACGAGGTCATCGAGGCGGAAGACCTGTGCGATGCTGAGGAACTGACCCGCCTGCGCGCCTATCTCGACAAGCAGCTTGCCAGCCTGCAGGGCGTGGTCTCCCGGCTGGCCAACCGCTTGCAGCGCCGCCTGATGGCGCAGCAGAACCGCTCATGGGAGTTCGACCTCGAGGAGGGCGCTCTCGATCCGGCACGGCTGACGCGCATCATCCTCGATCCGTACCAGCCGCTCTCGTTCAAGCGGGAGAAGGACACCAACTTCCGCGACACGGTGGTGTCATTGCTGATCGACAATTCAGGCTCGATGCGTGGTCGCCCGATCACGGTGGCAGCAACCTGCGGCGACATCCTCGCCCGCACTCTGGAACGCTGCGGCGTGAAGGTCGAAATCCTTGGTTTCACCACCAAGGCGTGGAAGGGTGGCCAGAGCCGCGAAGCCTGGCTGCAGGCCGGAAAGCCCGCAACGCCGGGCCGCCTGAATGATCTGCGCCACATCATCTACAAGAGCGCGGATGCGCCGTGGCGGCGTGCGCGCAAGAATCTGGGCC
>JANMHN010000197.1:0-10944 GCA_031375185.1 Allobosea sp.
CGATACAGAAAGGTCACGCTTCCATGTCCACAATGGCTGTTCAGGCTGCGCCGTCGGCGGCAGTGGCGCATCAGAACGCGCAGGTCCGGATCGGGGTGAAGAACCTCGATTTCTACTATGGTGCCTTCCATGCCCTCAAGAACATCAACATCAACTTCGGAGACCGGGAGGTCACGGCGCTGATCGGGCCGTCCGGCTGCGGCAAGTCAACCTTGCTCAGGGTGTTCAACCGGATTTACAGCCTTTATCCCGAGCAGCGCGCCACGGGTGAAGTGATGCTTGACGGGCGCAATGTGATCTCGAACAATGTCGACATCAACGAGCTGCGCGCCCGCATCGGCATGGTGTTCCAGAAGCCGACGCCTTTTCCCATGTCGATCTATGACAATTGTGCCTTTGGCATGCGG
The DNA here is from genome assembly GCA_031375185.1 of Allobosea sp. Taxonomy (GTDB): domain Bacteria; phylum Pseudomonadota; class Alphaproteobacteria; order Rhizobiales; family Beijerinckiaceae; genus Allobosea. The sequence goes on from JANMHN010000197.1 coordinate 408, forward strand.
CTTTACGAGAAACTCTCGAAATCCGAGCTTGATGACCGTGTCGAGCAGGCCTTGCGAAAGGCCGCCCTTTGGGACGAGGTCAAGGACAAACTGAGGCAGTCGGGCATGGGTCTGTCTGGTGGCCAGCAGCAGCGCATGTGCATCGCCCGCACCATCGCCCAGCAGCCCGATGTGATCCTGTTCGACGAGCCGACATCCGCGCTGGATCCGATTTCGACCGGCAAGATCGAGGAACTGATCGAGCAGCTCAGGGCTGATTTCACGATCCTCATCGTCACCCACAACATGCAGCAGGCCGCGCGCATCTCGCAGTACACAGCCTTCATGTATCTTGGTGAGCTGATCGAGTTCGGCCCGACGACAAAGATCTTCATGGACCCCGAGCAGAAGCGCACGCTCGATTATGTCACGGGCCGTTTCGGCTGATGCTGTCCAGTTTGCGCACATGCCACAGGTTTGATCATTCCGGAAGGACAAGGCGTCCATGAGCGACCATATTTCCAAGACGTTCGACCAGGAGCTCGACCTGCTCCGCCGCCTCGTTGCCGAGATGGGGGGACTGAGCGAGCGCATGCTGTCCGACGCCACCATCGCGCTGATGCGTGAGGACACCAAGCGCGCGCAGGCCGTGATCGCCATGGATCCGAAGCTGGACGAGCTGCAGCGCAAGATCGAGGACAACTCCGTGATGATGCTGATGCGCCGACAGCCGGTGGCCAATGACCTGCGCGAGGTCATGGCCTCGATCCGCATCGCCAATGATCTGGAGCGGATCGGCGATCTTGCCAAGAATGTCGCCAAGCGTTCGCTCAAGGTGCAGGGGCACCTGCAGAGCGGCCGCGCCATGAGCGGGGTCGAGGCCCTCAGCCGGCTTGCACAGGGCCAGCTCAAGGATGTGCTCGATGCCTATGCGCAATCCAACGAAAAGGGCGCGATCGACGTCTGGACACGCGATGGCCAGATTGACGCGCTGGAAAATTCGCTGTTTCGCGAATTGCTGACGTACATGATGGAAGACCCGCGCAACATCACCTTTTGCACGCACCTTCTGTTCTGCGCCAAGAACATCGAACGTCTGGGCGACCACACCACCAACATCGCCGAAACGGTGCATTATCTGGTCACGGGCCGCAATCTGCCGAACGACCGCCCCAAGGGCGAGTCGCCGTCCGATGCCGGAGCCTGAGGCGGATGGCTGCGTCAGCCCATATCCTTGTCGTCGAGGACGAGGCACCGCTCAGCCTGCTTCTGCGCTACAATCTCGAGGCGGAAGGCTACCGCGTCGATGTCTGCACGCGCGGCGATGATGCCGAATTGCGGTTGCGCGAGCAAGTGCCGGACCTTCTGCTGCTGGACTGGATGCTGCCAGGGCTGTCGGGTATCGAGTTGTGCCGGCGTCTGCGCCAGCGCCGCGAGACCGAAGCGCTGCCTGTGATCATGCTGACCGCGCGCGGCGAGGAAACCGAGCGGGTGCGCGGGCTGTCGACAGGCGCCGACGACTACGTGGTCAAGCCGTTCTCCGTGCCCGAGCTTCTGGCGCGTGTGCGCGCGCTGCTCAGGCGCGTCAATCCGGAGCGCATCGCCGATGAACTGGGGGCTGGCGAGATCAGGCTTGACCGCAACACGCGCCGCGTCTGGCGCTCGGGCGGGGAGCTTCATCTCGGTCCCACCGAGTTCAGGCTTCTGGAGTTTTTCATGGAAAAACCGGGCCGGGTCTACACGCGCGGGCAATTGCTGGATGCCGTCTGGGGCCGTGATGCCGAAATCGATGAACGCACCGTTGACGTCCATGTCGGACGCCTGCGCAAGGCCTTGTCGGGCGGGGATGGCCGTGACCCGATCAGGACCGTGCGGGGTGCGGGCTATTCGCTGGACGAAAATTTCGCGAAAGCATGAAGCTGACTGCTGATGACGCTGCCTTTCAGCCGCGCTGTGCCTGAACGCGGCGCTCCTGTTCACGGCGGCGGTCACCGGCGGGCTGATAGGCGATGCGGCAGTGATAGCCGCAATAAGGTACGCCTGAGTCGGTTTTGAGGCCGCAGAACCTGAAATCGGCATGGGTCGGATCACCCATGGGCCAGCGGCACATGCTGTCCTTGAGTTCCATGATGGTGACGCGCTCGGAAAACGGCACCACCACGTTCGGATCGAGCAACTCCGCGCGAGGTTCCGGGCGCGGCTCGGGAGTTGCGCGCATCTGGGGGGCAATGGCCGTGTTGCCGCGCACCGGAGGCGCACTGTTGAATCCGCCGGGCGCGCGGACGGGGGCTGGCTTGCGGGGGCGTGCAAGACTGGCAGAGGATGAAGGTGTCTTCGCGCGGCCCGACATTCCGAGGCGATGGACCTTGCCGATGACCGCATTCCGCGTGACGCCGCCAAGCTCACCGGCAATCTGGCTGGCACTGAGCCCATCATTCCAGAGCTTCTTGAGAAGCTCGACACGGTCTTCAGTCCAGGTCGTTACATCAGACATGCCGTTTCCTTCACCTGTTGCGCATGGCAGGCCCCCATGGCTTGCCACGTCAGTCCCCTCGAGATGGACGGCAAAAAGAATCCGGGCAGCTTCGCCGGTCACATGGCGTGACCCGCGTCGGCGCTGTGCCGGTCCTGTTCTGAGATGCCGCACGACATGTCGTGGTTGACGAAAAGAGACATACAAGATGCCGTGACTCTTCGACAAGAGTCCGAACCGGGAACAATGAATTTTCAACAGGCGATTCGCACCACGCTGCCGTTCTGCCTGATGGCAGCCCCTGGCCGGGTGCCCGTGGCGCAGAACATGATCTCAGATGCATCCGCTTGGCAGGCGTCCGCAGGACCAGGCAGATGGTGGTGCGAAGGCCTCGTCAGTCCGCGTTTCGCTTGAGATGGGTCGCATAGACGAAGCGGTCGGCAGGGTGCCAGTTGATCGAGGTGAGCACCGTTTCGCCCTTGCCGTCGGAATAGCGGCGGCGAAAGCGCAGGCCGATGGCGTCGCGCTTGGTACCGAGAATCCTCGCAATGGCTGCGGAGAGCTGGCCGGCGCTGATTTCCTGCAGGACATCGGCGATCTGGACAGCCCAGCGCTGCTCGATATGTGCGAAGATCGATCCTTTGAGAGTTGCAAGGTCGTCTGCGACCTCAGCATAGCGCTCGGCGACAAACACGGTGACTGTACAGATGGGCTGGCCCAGTTTGTCCTGGCGCACACCGTCGATCCGGAGCCAGCGACTGTGTTCAGGCGCGCCTGAAAGGTCGGCTTCCTCGCCCGAAAGGTCCACGACCGCGGCGGACGTGACCACGAGGCGCGTGTCGACGGCATACTGGAACAGTTCATCCACCGAACGCGCGCTTTGCACGAAAACGCGCGGCGGTTGGTTGGAGATGACGATGGTTCCCGCGCCCTGCCGCCGGGCCACGAGGCCCATGTCCGACAGCCTCCGCAAGGCTTCGCGCACGGTGTAGCGGCTCACCTTGAACTTTGCGCACAGTTCGGTTTCCGGCGGCAGCAGGTGTCCGACGGGCTGTTCGCCGGAGATGATCGCGTCGCGCAGGACTTGCTCGATCTGCGCATAGAGCGGCCTGTGCCCGTCCGTCGCCAGGGTGGTCTGCCTGTTCATGCTTCCGTGCCGCCCGTAGAACGAGGGTGCTGATCGTGATTGGGTGCGATCAGTACCCATCGGGGGACCGTTTGCAACTGGAGCATGATCGCATCCGTCATCGGCAGACAGCAGCCTGGCCTTGCAGGTGCAAGCCCCGGTGCCATGCAGCCTTTCGGCATCTGCGGGCGCGCTCAGATGATCGCCGGCCTCTCGACGATGGGCGAACTTGCTTTTATCGCAGCCTCTTCGGGCGGCAGCGCGGCATCCCACAGGCGCGCAATGATGCGTCGGCCATTCATTGCGGCGCTCGCTTCGCTGGCCAGCCATGTGACGGGTGCTCGCATCAGCGAAGGGCTGAGGAGTTGCCCGTCCGCCCCGCGCCGACCGGCTCCGCCTGGCAGAAGCTCCGTGTCGGTCGCCCCGCCGGGCAGCAGCACATTGACCGTGACGCCCGTGCCCGCGACATCCTGCGCGAAGCAGCGTGACATGGCTTCCAGTGCCGCTTTCGACGGACCGTAGGGCGCGTAGCCTCTCCGCACCATGGTCATGTCGCTGGTCGAGATGTTGATGATCCGGCCATGTCCGCGCGCCAGCATGCCCGATATCGCCGCCTGGGCCATCGCGAAAGCCCCGTTGACGTTGATGTCCATGATCTGTGACCAGATGGCATGCGGAACCTCCCAGAACGGGACCGGCGTGGTCGTGAACATCTCCGACACCAGCCGCATGCCGCGCCCGGCATTGTTCACGAGCACATCGACCTGGCCAAACGCCGCGCAGGCCTGCGACACCACCTCCCTGCACGCATCTGGCCGTGCCACGTCGGCGCGGATCGCAAGGCATCGCCCTTCGCCGACCAATCCGGCGATATCGGCACGGGTCTTTTCGATCTCCTGCAGGGATTGCGCTGCCGTGATCACCACGGATGCACCAGCCTGTGCGAGGGCGAGCGCCATCTCGCGGCCAAGACCGCGCCCTCCGCCCGTGACCACGGCGACGCGTCCGTGAAGCCCGGCTCCGTTGCCCATGGCCTTTGCCTTATGCGGAAGCAGGTGCGGGTTGATCACGCATCGGTCCGATCACCCCTGCCGCGACCAGCGCGGCTATCCTGTCAGCAGCAAGACCGAGGATACCCTCATAGACCTCGCGGTTGTGCTGCCCCAGATCCGGCGCGCTGGCGATGATGGCACCGGGTGTCTGCGACAGCTTCGGCGCCACATTCTGCATGCTGAGTTCGCCAAAGCGTGGATGAAGCACCTTGATGATGGCTTCGCGCGCCTTGAAGTGCGCATCTGCCAGCATGTCGGGCGCACGGTAGATGTCGCCGCGCGGAACGCCATGCTTGTCGAGCAGCAATCCGAGCGGTTCGGCGTCCAACCCTGCTGTCCATACGCCGATCAGGTCGTCGAGTTCCTTCTGGGTCTCGCCACGCGCACCATGGCTGGCATAGCGCGGGTTATCGGCAAGTTCCGGCTGGCCCATGGCCTCCGCCAGCCTGCGGAACACGCTGTCCTGGTTGGCCGCGATCAGCACCATGCGTCCGTCCTTTGTGGGGTAGACATTCGACGGCGCGACGTTCGGAAGGATCGCGCCTGTGCGCTCGCGCACGAAACCGGCCTTGTCATATTCGGTGACAAGCGACTCCATGATGGCCAGGACTGCCTCGTAGATCGCGGAATCGACAACCTGACCATGCCCCGTGCGCTGGAGTGAATGCAGCGCCATCAGCCCGCCAAGACAGGCGAATGTGGCGGCCATCGTGTCGCCGATCGAGATACCCATGCGGCTTGGCGGCGAGGAGGGATCACCCACCACATAGCGCAGACCGCCCATGGCCTCGCCGATGGCACCATAGCCGGCCTTCTCGGCATAAGGCCCGGTCTGGCCGTAGCCGGATACCCGGATCATGATCAGCCTGGGATTGATCTTCGACAGGACATCATAGCCAAGGCCCCACTTTTCCAGGGTGCCAGGCCGGAAATTCTCCAGTAGGATGTCGGACTTCGCCACCAGATCCTTGATGAGCTGCTGGCCGTCCGCGCCACGCGCGTTCAGCTCGATGGATTTCTTGTTGCGCGCGATGACCGGCCACCACAGCGACAGGCCATGCGGCTTCTCGCGCCCCCATTCGCGCATCGGATCACCCTGGCCGGGCTGCTCGATCTTGATGACCTCGGCTCCGAAATCGGCGAGGAGCTGGCCGCAGAAAGGCCCTGCCAGCAACTGGCCCATCTCGATGACGCGCAGGTCCGTGAGCGGGCCGCGCCGCGTCGCGTCTCTTGAGCCGGTCATTCCATCCTCCAAAGTTGTCCAGACAACCCAAGCTGTTTATACAAGGCTCCGCAGGCTCGGCAAGGTGCGACCTGTTTCACCCGGCGCGGCACCATGCGGCACGGGACGGCGTTTCGGATCGGAGAGGCACATGGGCGGCATCACACTCGAGATCGTCGAGGTTTCTCCGCGCGACGGGCTGCAGAACGAGCCGGTTCTCGTGGCGACCGCCGACAAGCTGCTCCTGATCGAACAGGCGACATCCGCCGGTATCAGGCGGCTGGAAGTGTCGAGCTTCGTCAATCCCATGCGCGTGCCCCAGATGGCGGATGCGGACGCGATCTTTGCCAGCCTCGCTGACCAGCACCGGGCTGCGCATGTCGGCCTCGTGCTCAATGCCAGGGGATTTGAACGGGCCGTGGCTGCCGGTTGCCGCGAGATCAACTATGTCGTTGTCGCCAGCGAGACCTTCAACCAGCGCAACCAGGGCGCGAGCATCGCGCAGACGGTCGCGCAATGGCTCGAGATTGCGGCAGCAGCCCGCGCCTCAGGCGTCAAGACAACCGTGACCATTGCCGCGAGCTTTGGCTGCCCCTTTGAAGGAGAAGTGCCGCTCAAGAACGTCATGGAGGTGATGCAATCCGTCATGGCGGCACCTCCTGACGAGATCGCTTTCGCGGACACGATCGGCTGCGGTGTGCCGGCACAGGTGCGCTCGATCTTGTCCCAGGCCCGCGCTCTGGCACCCGGCCTCACGTTGCGCTGCCATTTCCATGACACCCGCAACACCGGCATCGCCAATGCGCTGGCAGCGGTCGAAAGCGGTGTCGATACGCTGGATGCGTCCATCGGCGGATTCGGCGGTTGCCCCTTTGCGCCGGCAGCAACCGGCAACATCGCCACGGAGGATCTGGTCTACATGCTGGAGCGCACGGGCGTGCGAACCGGTGTCGATCTTGAACGCATCATCGCGACGGCAAGATGGCTTTCGGAACGGCTTTGCAAGCCCGCTCCCTCGGCTCTGGCCCGTGCAGGTGTTTTCCCCGCTGTGTTTCCAGCGCGTGGCGCGTGATTCAGGCTCTTTCCTTTCTGCAAAGGTCCGGACAATATGGTTGAGGCCAGAGATGCCAGCGACAGGCTGGCTGCACGACCGGCACACCACAAGGGAGACGGCTGATGAAGTTGCTTCATGATCTGATGGTGGCCGGGGCCATCCTTCTGGGATGTGTCACGGGCGCTACAGCCCAGACGGTCGCGCTGGGCACGACACAGGGCGGAGCGACGGGCCAGATTGCCACGGCCATCGCGCAGGTGGTCTCGACCCACTCTGGCGGGATCCAGGTCAGGCCGCAACCGGTCGCCAACACCGCGCAGTACATCCCGCCCATCAATGCCGGTCAGATCGAGTTCGGCATCGCCAACGCTCCGCAGACGTCCAATGCCTTTGGTGGTGTCGGCATGTCCCAGGGCCAGGCCGCGCCGAACCTGCGCATGGTGGCAAGCCTTTTCCCGTTCAATGCGGGGCTCGTCGCCACACGGGCATCGGGCATGAACAGCCATGCCGATCTCAAAGGGAAGAGGCTGCCATGGTTTCCCGACAACTCGCTGGGCGACGTGATCATGCGTGCGGCGCTCGAAGTCGGCGGGGTCAGGCCGGAGGAGGTCACGCGCGTGCCGATGCCGAACTTCCCGCGTATGTTCGATGCCTTCAAGTCCGGGCAGATCGACGTGTCGATCGCAGCCGTCGGCGCCCAGAATGTGATCGATTTCCAGCAGAGCATCAGCGGCGGCGTCCGGTTCCTCGGCTTCGCCGAGCGTGACCTGGCCGTTGTCGCGAAATGGCTGCCCGGTGCCACCTTGCGCCTGATGCCGGTGACACCGACCAATCTGGGCGTTGATGAGGGCACGCGCGTGTTCTCCTATGCCTACACGCTGTTCACACATGCGGCGATGAGCGACGACATCGTCTACCGCGTGACGAAGGCGATGTTCGAGCGGGCCGCCGACCTCAAGGCCACAAGCCCGCTCTGGGAAGATTATGATCCGAAAGCGATGGGCGCGGCTGTGGGTGTTCCGTTTCATCCGGGCGCGCAGCGCTTCTTCCGGGAGGCCAGCGTCGGCTTCCAGCCATGAGCGGGCAAGCGGCTCCCCGCAGCGTGCTGATGGCAGAGCGTGCGCTGGGCCTTGGCGTCGCCCTGCTGCCGCTGATCGCCATCTTCGCCCTGCCGTCACGTTTCGGCCTGTTCATTCTGGATGAACAGGTCGCCGCGCTGGTCCTCGCCTGCGGGCTAGCCGTCGTGTTCCTGCGCGTCAATGGCGGGCAGGGCCGTGTTGCGCGTCTTGCCAGCCTTGCATTGGCTGCCATCTCCCTCGTTTTCGGCGCGGCGCTGGCTGTGAGGTTTCCGCTCCTGTCGGAAGGGGCGTTCTTCAGGCCCGTCGAGGCCGCCCTGTTCGGGCTGACAGCGATCATCCTGCTGGTCGAGGGGATGCGGCGTGTGGTGGGCTGGGTGCTGACCATCGTGTTTGCGCTGCTGTGTGTCTATGCACTCGGCGGACACCTGCTGCCCCCGGCGGTGGCCGGAAAATCCCTGACACCGGTGCAGTTGCTGGGTTTCCTGGGGGCCGATTCGACAGCCCTCCTGGGCCAGACATTGACGGTAGCCTGTTTCGTGATCGTGCCGTTCATCCTGTTCGGACGGCTTCTGGTCGCTGTTGGTGCCGCGTCCGTGTTCGATGCGCTGGGAGTCAAGCTGGCCGGCACGGCCCCCGGTGCATCGGGGCGCATCACGATCATCTCCTCGATGCTGTTCGGCACGGTGTCGGGTTCCGCAGTGGCCAACGTGATGGCCAACGGCGCTGTGACCATCGGCATGATGCAGCGCAACGGCTACACGAAGGAAGACGCTGCAGCCGCTGAAGCCGTGTCGTCCACAGGCGGGCAGATCATGCCTCCTGTCATGGGCGCTGCGGCCTTCATCATGGCTGAATACCTCAAGGTGCCCTACGCCACGATCATGCTGGCGGCGCTCCTTCCAGCTTTGCTGTTCTACGGCGCGATCCTGTGCCAGCTCGATTTCACCGCGCGCCGCATGGGGCTTCCGGCCTTCGCGGACGGCTCGGCCAGACCGCTGGCGAGCCTCGTGCCCGAAAGCGTGCTGCTGGCCATCGCCTTTGCAGTCGTTCTTGGCGGCATTTTCTGGGGCAATCTCCAGCCGGAGCTTGCGGCCGTGATCAGTTCCGCCGTGCTGGCGCTCATCGCGCTTGTCATGTTGCGTGGCCGCGGGTTCACGCTCCGCTATCTGGTCAATGAGGTGTCCGAAACCGGGATCGCCTCCGCCGATGTTCTTCTGGTCTGTGGACTTGCTGGCATGATCATCGGCATCCTCTCCACCACGGGGCTTGGCTTTGCCCTCTCGCTTGTCTTGCTGGAGGTCGGCAAATCAAGCGTCTTCCTGCTGCTGGTGGTCACGGCGCTGGTGTCGCTGATCCTTGGCATGGGCATGCCGACAACAGCGGTCTACATGCTCCTGGCCACGCTGGCCGCGCCCAGTCTGGTCAAGCTGGGCGTTCCGCCCATCAGCGCGCACATGTTCGTGTTCTACTACGGTCTCCTGTCCATGATCACGCCGCCGGTGGCGCTCGCGGCCTTCGCCGCAGCCTCCATCGCGGGCGCGTCTCCGGTGACGGTGGCCTGGCACAGTGTCAAGATCGGCTGGATCTCGTTTCTCGTGCCGTTCCTGTTCGTCTATCAGCCGGCGGTGCTGATGCTGGGCACCTGGGGCGAGATCGTCCTGTTCACCATCGGTGCGGTCGTGGCCATTCCCTTGGTTACGGGCGCCCTTGTCGGGCATGGATTGACCCCGCTTTCGGTCGGCGCGCGCGCGGCCTGGCTCGTCACAGGGCTGGTGATCCTGATCCCCATCAGCAATTCGGGCTTGCTTGCGATGTGGATCGAGGCGGCGGCCTTGCTGGGAGGCGCAGGACTTCTGTTCATGCACAGGCTGGGTGAACACAGGACACGGATGGCATGATCCAATTGTCCGGACGAATGATCTGTGCCAACCTTGTCAGATGAGCCGTGAGGATGCCCTGTGCGGATGGGCTGAACGGTGTCACGGAAAAGAGCAGATGAGCGAGCTTGATATCTACAAGCGCCAGGGCTTTGCCCAAAGCGTCGGGATTGGCGAGCGGCCTGCCTTGGTCCTGGTGGATTTCGTGCTCAGCTTCACCGATCCGGCCCATTTCGGCGGCGGAAACATCCAGCAGGCCATCGACAATTCAGTCGCGATGCTTGCCTTCGCCCGCGCGCGCGGCATGCCGGTGGCCCACACCCGTGTTGTCTATGCCGATGACGGCTCCGATGCCGGTGCCTTCACGCGCAAGGCACCCGGCCTGCTCAAACTCACCGAGACAAGCCCCCTCAGCCAGATCGTCGACCAGGTGAAGCCCGTCGATGGCGAGGTCGTGATCCGGAAGCGACAGGCCTCCGCCTTCTTCGGCACGGAATTCTCGTCATGGCTGGCCTGGAAGCGGGTGGACACGTTGCTGGTGGCAGGCTGCACCACATCCGGCTGCGTGCGCGCCACCGTGGTCGATGCCGTGGCCCACAACATGCGCACCACCGTGCTGGTCGATTGTGTCGGCGACCGCGCCATGGGCCCTCACGAGGCCAACCTGTTCGACAT
>JANMHN010000234.1:0-10930 GCA_031375185.1 Allobosea sp.
TCATGCACCACTGCAAGCGGAATGTCCTGCGCCACCGGCTCCGCCGGCGTCGGGGCAGGCACGGCGAGTGTGATGGTCTGCCCCGTTTTCAATCTGTGCCCGGAATCCAGTGCGGGGCGGCCATCAATCATCACCTCGCCCGCGCCGATCAGGGCTTGCAGGCGGCTGCGGCTGTAGGTTGGCAATTGCGTCACCAGCCAGCGATCCAGGCGCGTGCCGGTGGCGTCTGGCGTGGTGGTGAAGTTGTGGGTTTCGGCGGATGGTGCAGTCATGTCATGCCATGCCATGCGCAGGCACGCCATGGCAACCTTGGGCGGTCAAACGCAAGGCATCATGCGGCGGTGCCCGTCATGGCGCCGCCAAGGAAGAGCTGAGCCACGCGGGGATCGTTGAGGATGTCGCGGGCCGGGCCTTGCATGCGGGCCTGCCCCAATTCCAGCACCAGCCCTTCATCCGACATTTCCAGCGCCGAGCGGGCGTTCTGTTCCACCATCAGGATGGTCACGCCCCTGTCGCGCAATTCGGTGAGGATGCCGAAGGTTTCCTGCACGAGAAGCGGCGAGAGGCCGATGGATGGCTCGTCGATCAGGATCAGCTTCGGGTCCAGCAGCAGGCCGCGCATGATCTCGAGCTGCTTCTGCTGGCCTCCGGACAGCGTTGACGCCTGCACATCCGCCTTCTGCCGAAGCGAGGGGAAGCGGTCCAGCGCCGCCTCGATCCGCGCTGGCATGTCGGTGATGCCAGGGCCAGCCGCCACCGCGCCGAATTCGAGATTGTGGCGCACGGACAGTTCGGGAAAGATGTTGCGGCCCTGCGGCACATAGACCATGCCTGCTTCAAGCAGCTTGCGTGGCTGCCAGCGGGTGATGTCGGTGCCATCATAGCGGATGGTGCCGGAGGACAGGTTCAACAGGCCGAAAATCGCCTTGAACACGGTGGATTTGCCTGCTCCGTTCGGCCCGATGATGGTTGTGATCGTCCCGCGCCGGATCTTGAAGCTGGCACCATTGAGGATCGTGATGCGGCCATAGCCGCCCACCACATTGTCAAGTTCGAGGATATGATCTGTCATCTTCAATGCCCCAGATAGGCTTCGATGACGGCGGGATTGGCGCGGACCTCGTCAGGCGAGCCGATGGCGAGGACCTTGCCCTCCGCCATGACCACGACGCGGCTGCACAGGCTCATCACGAAATCCATGTTGTGCTCGATGACCATGAAGGTGGCACCAGCCTCGGTGTTCATGGCTTTCAGCCTGTCCTTCAGGTCGCCCAGCATCGTGAGGTTGACCCCGCCCGCAGGCTCGTCGAGCAGAACAAGCCGAGGGCCTGCCATGAAGGCCATGGCGGCGTCGAGCAGCTTCTGCTGGCCATAACTGAGGCCGCCGGCGGGCGCATCAGCCAGATGCTGCAGCTTGAAGAACGCGATCATCCGGTTGGCTTGAGATGTCAGGCCCGCGTCACGCGCCCCGAACAGGCGGCTGATCATCGTGCCCTGATGCTCCTGGCCTGCAAGGATGAGGTTTTCACGCACGGACAGTTCGGGAAAAACCTGCAACAATTGAAAGGTGCGGCTGACGCCCTTGCGGTTCATCTGTTCGGGCGTCAGCCTAGTGACATCGACGCCATCCAGCTTCACGCTGCCTGATGTGGGGGCGAGCTGGCCAAGGATGCAGTTGAACAGCGTGGACTTGCCGCAGCCGTTCGGCCCGATGATGCCAAGGATTTCGCCCTCATTGACCGAGAAGCTGACCCCATCGACCGCAGCGATGCCGCCAAAGTGCTTCCTGACGTCGTGAACCTCCAGAACGGTGTTCATGGCAACTTTCCCTTTGCGGGAAGGTTCGCGCTGGCCGGTTTGCGCGTCATGGCGAGCCAGCCGCGCTCGATGAGCCCCAGGACGCCTTGCGGGCAGGCGATCAGCAGAGCAACCACGATGGCGGCGAAGATGATAAGATAGAGGCCGCCAGTGAAGCGCAGCCATTCCGGCAGGACCACGCCGAGCAGCGCGCCCACGAAAGGGCCAAGCTGGTAACCGGAGCCGCCCGCCACCACCATCAGCAAAAGGAAGAACGAGGCCGAAAGCTGGAAGGGCGACGGGTCGATGAACTCGACCAAGGGTGCGTACAGCGCGCCTGCAAACCCCGCATAGGCCGAGCCAATGGCGAAGGCGAGCAAGGTGTAGGCCCTGATGTCGATGCCGAGCGATGCCGCGCGCACGGGATTCTCGCGCAAGGCCAGGAAGGCCCTGCCCCAGGGGCTTCTGATCAGCCACCACAGGATGAGCGCCAGCACCAACGTGACGCCCACCACGAAACGGTGAAACGCCAGCGCGCCATCGAGCCTGAGACCGAACAGGACAGGGCGCGGAATGTTCGGCAAACCGAAGACGCCGCCCGTGAGCCATTGCTCGTTGCGCAGCACCAGCCAGACCAGCGTCGAGAAGGCGAGCGTGACGAAGGCCAGATAGTGCGCCTTGACCCTGAGCGCGGGGAAGCCAAGCACGAGGCCGACAGCAAAACACAAGGCCCCCGATATGGCAAAAGCCGGGAACCAGCCCATGCCGGCCTTGGTGGTGAGCAGGGCCGTTGCGTATGCCCCGATGCCCATGAAGGCGGCCTGTGCCAGTGATTTGAGGCCTGCAATGCCGAGCGTGAGGTTGAGGCCCATCACGGCCACCGCAGTGACGAGCCAGAGCGACAGGACATAGGTGCCGTAGCGGCCCATGCCGACGGGCGCGAACCAGAGGATCACTGCGCCTGCGATCAAGGCGAGAAAGACGCCATCCATGCGGGACGCGCTCATACGCGGCTCGTTCAGACCCTGCGCTCCAGTCATATCTTGCGCTCCTCTTGGCGACCAAAGAGGCCTTCGGGCTTGACCAGTATGATCACCACCAGCAGCACGAGCGGCACGGCCAGCCGATAGGTTGTCGAGATGTAGGCAGCGGCGAGGCTGTCGATCACGCCGACGATCAGGCCGCCTGCCAGCGCGCCGCGCACCTGGTTGAAGCCGCCGACAATGGCCGCGATGAAGGCGAACAGGCCGATGACCTCGCCATTGGAGAACTTCGCGAGATAGACCGGCGAGATCAGGATTGAGGCCAGCGCCGCCAGCGCGGCATTGATCAGGAAGGTGAGCAGGACCATCTGCGCCACCGGAATACCGAGGATCAGCGCAACGCCGGGGTTCTGCGCTGCGGCCTGCATCTGGCGGCCTGTCTTCGTCTGCGTCACGAACCATTGCAGCGTACCGATGGCGAGACAGGCAACCGTGATGATCGCGATGTGCTGCAGCGAGATCGAGACGCCGAGAAACAACACCGTCTCGGACGGGATGATGGAGGGAAATCTCTGCGCTTCTGCCGAAAAGCCGTCTTTTGCGCCCTCTTTCATGATGATGGACAGCGCCATGGTGGCGATGGCCAGCGGCAGGACACCATGCCGGATCATCGGATCGACGATGATGACCTTGAAGCCCCATCCGAAGATGACGACAAAGACGACGATGCCGATGATGACGCCAAGCCAGACCGGCATGGCGAACAGCTTGACCGCCAAAAGGATGAGGATGGCCGGCAGCATCACGAACTCGCCCTGGGCGAAATTGATGGTCTGCGATGTCTGCCAGACCAGCGTGAACCCGATGGCCGCCAGCGCATAGATCGCACCGGTGGCCAGACCCGCAATCAGATAAGCGAGAAATTCGGCCATGGGGTTGCTCCGGGTTTGGTGTCATCCCCGGCGCGCCCTTGGGCGCGGGAAGGGGATCCATTCTTTGCAAGTGTTTATGGATCCCCTTCCTGGCCCTGCGGGCCGCCGGGGATGACACCGGTTTTTACGAAGTGAGAGGTCAGCCCCGCGCAAGGCCGGGATGACATTGTGTCAGCTCGTCATGGATTGACCATCGGCAGCGTGCCCGTAATCACTTGCTTGCCGTTGATCACCTCCGCCAGGAAGCTCTCGCGATCGAGATCGCCATTGGCCTCGATCTTGGTGGTGATCATGATGCCCGGTTCTTGCGCTGGCGTGATGGTCGCGCCGCGAAGGGCATCGGCCAGGCCCTTCTTGTCGAAGGATTTTTGCTTTTCGGTGCCCCACTTGACCATGTGGACCGCCATGTAGCCCTTCAGACCGTTATGGTCCGAGGCATAGTTGAAGCGCGCCTGGAATTTCTTGCCGAAATCCTGAAAGGCAGGGATCGGCGCATCGATCGACAGCCCGACATGGCCGCGCACGCCGTTGGCGGCATCGCCTGCCAGCTCGATGACCTTCGCGCCCAGAAGTGTGGTCTCGCCGATCAGCGGCTTGTCGACGCCCTGCTGTTTGGCGGCGCGCAGCAGACGGGCGCTTTCCTCTTCGTTCAGGTAGACGAAGACGGCATCGGCACCGGCATTCTTGATCTTGATCGCATCGGCGGCAAAATCAGCCTGTCCCTGTTCGGTGGCGATGTCGGCGGCGACACGGATGCCGGCCTTCTGAAGTTCGGGCAGGATGGCATCACGCCCCCCCTTGCCGAAATCGTTGTTGACCCAGACGACCGTGACGCTCGTGGCTTTCACGGTGTTCTTGAGATAGGCGGCGATCTTCGGCATCGCCGCAGCCTGGCTCAGCGATGTCCGGAAAATGTAGGGGTTGCCCTGGCGGGTGAGGCCCGCAGCTTCTCCGCCGACGATCTGGGCGATTTCCGCGCGCTGGGCAATCTGCATCGAGGCACCGATGGGGCCGGAGAACACCGGGCCGAGCACGGCGTAAGTGCCTTCATCGATGGCACGCTGCACCGCGGCGCGGGTGTTGCCGGGGTTGGTCTGGGTGTCGTAATGCACGATCTCGATCTGGCGGCCCATGATACCGCCCTTGGCGTTGATGTCGGCGACGGCTAGATCGATGCCGTTTTTCCAGTTGGTGCCCGCTGTGGCCCCTGCGCCGGACAACTCGACGACGTTGATCAGCTTCACCTTGTCCTGGGCGAGGGCAGACGTGGCTGTCACAGCTGCGGCAATGGCAGCTGCCACGATGGCAATCTTCATGGGGTCTTCCTCCGGTGGATCTGTTCGGCAGCACTGTCGGCTGCCTTCTTGTTGTGTTGGTCTTGTATTTAACGATTCGGTTCAGATGAAATGCAATGGCTGGTATTCGTGCCGATGCAGCATTGTCTTTCATTGTTCGCTTGGCGAATGCAAGACCAAGGGTGTGCCGATGCCCTTCAAATGGCAGCAGGCGGCGAAACCGACACCATTGGTGGTTTGGTCTTCGTGAACTTCGAGCCCAGCCAGCGGCAGACCACATAGAAGACCGGCGTGAATAGCAGCCCGAACAACGTCACGCCGATCATGCCCGAGAACACCGCGATGCCAAGCGACTGGCGCATTTCCGAACCGGCACCGGTGGCGAGCACCAGTGGCACGACGCCGAGGATGAAGGCGAGCGACGTCATCAGGATCGGGCGCAGACGCGTGCGGGCTGCCTCGATGGCGGCGGTGACACGGTCCTTGCCCTCATCCTCCGCCTGTTTGGCGAACTCGACGATCAGGATGGCGTTCTTGGCAGCAAGTCCCACGAGAACCACCAGCCCGATCTCGACAAGGATGTTGCGGTCCAGCCCCTGCAGCCTGACGCCGATCATGGCGGCGAGGATGCACATCGGCACGATCAGGATGACGGCCAGCGGCAGGAGCCAGCTTTCGTAAAGCGCCGCAAGCAGGAGATAAACGAAAATGACGGCCAGCCCGAAGGCGATGATGGCGGTGTTGCCAGCAATCTTTTCCTGTAGCGCGATCTCGGTCCATTCGAAGCCGAAACCATCGGGCAGGCGCTCTTTCGCGATCTTCTCGATGGCGGCGATACCCTGACCTGACGAATAGCCGCGCGCCAGCGCGACCTGGACCTCAGCTGCGGGATAAAGGTTGTAACGCGGCACGCGGTAGGCGCCCGTGATGTCCGAGAATGTCGCGACCGAGCCGATCGGCACCATCTCGCCGGAGGTGTTGCGAGTCTTGAGGCCCGAGACATCGCGCAGGTCAAGTCTGTAAGGGTTGTCCGCCTGCGCCGTCACCCGGTAGGTCCGGCCCAGCACGTTGAAGTCATTGACGAAGGCCGAGCCCATGTAGACCGACAAGGTCTCGAAGATGCGCCCGATGGGCACACCGAGCATTTCCGACTTTGTGCGGTCGATGTCGGCATAAACCTGTGGAGTCCTGGTGTTGTACAGCGTAAACGCCTGCAGGATGCCGGGGGTCTGCCCGGCGGAGCCTGCCACGATCCAGGCTGCCCCCTCAAGCGCGGGCAGCCCGCGCCCGCCGCGATCCTGCACGTAGCCCTTCAGCCCGCCGCCCGTGCCGATGCCCGGTACGGCGGGCGGCTCGATCACCAGCGCGAAGGCTTCGCCGATGCCGAACATCTGGCGGCGAAGGTCAGCCAGGATCCCCTGCGTGGTCAGATCCTTGCTGACGCGATCCTTGAAATCGGTGAGCCGGATGAAGATCACGCCGGCATTTGGCGCATTGGTGAAGGTCGCGCCATCAAGGC
Organism: Allobosea sp.; assembly: GCA_031375185.1. GTDB lineage: Bacteria > Pseudomonadota > Alphaproteobacteria > Rhizobiales > Beijerinckiaceae > Allobosea. The sequence continues at coordinate 6,527 of JANMHN010000234.1, forward strand.
CGACGAAGGACACCGAGTCCTGCACGCCGGGGCGTGCTTGCAGGATGTCCGAGGCGCGCTTGATCACCGCATCGGTGCGCTCCAGCGAAGCACCTGGCGGAAGCTGGAAGGCGGCGATGAAGTAGCCGCGGTCAAGCTGCGGAACCAGCCCCGTCGGAACAGCCGCAATCTGCATGTAGGTCAGCCCGATCAGGCCGCCATAGACAAACAGGACGATGGTGGCGAAGCGGATCATCCGCTTCGTGAGGCCGCCATAGCCGCGCGCCAGCCAATCGAACGCGGCATTGAAGCCGCGAAAGAAGACGCGGACAGGCGCACCCAGCGCGCCGATCAGGCCACGGGGCTGATGGTGCGGATCATGGGCTTTCAACAGGATGGCTGCGAGCGCGGGCGACAGTGTCAACGACACGAAGGCCGAGATTGCGGTGGACGCCGCGATGGTGACGGCGAATTGGCGGTAGAACGACCCTTGCAGGCCGGTGATGAAGGCTGTGGGGATGAACACCGCACAAAGGACCAGCGCGATGGCGATCAGCGCGCCGCCGACCTCGTCCATGGTCTTGTGGGCAGCTTCCTTCGGGCTCATGCCCTCGCGCAGGTAGCGCTCGACATTCTCGACCACCACGATGGCATCATCGACGACGATGCCGATGGCCAGCACCAGCCCGAACAGCGACAACGTGTTGAACGAGATCCCCGTCATGCCCATGACGACAAAGGTGCCGACCAGCGACACCGGGATCGCAAGGATCGGGATGATGGCAGCGCGCCAGGTCTGCAGGAACAGAATGACCACGATCACCACGAGCCCGATGGCTTCCAGCAGCGTCTTGATCACCTCGTTGACCGATTCCTGGATGAACTCGGTCGGGTTGTAGACGACCGAGAAGCCGACGCCTGAGGGGAAGGTCTGCGCCATGCGCGCCATCTCGGATTTCAGCGCGTCGGCGGTTGCAAGGGCGTTCGAGCCGGGGCGCTGGAAAACCCCGATGGCGACGGCGTTCTTGTTGTTGAGGTAGGCGTTGATCGAGTAATCCTGGCTGCCAAGTTCGACGCGGGCAATGTCGCGCACCCTGATCACCCCGCCGCCCTGTTCGGCGCGGACAACGATGTTGGCGAACTCCTCAACATCCGTGAGGCGGCCAAGGGTCTGCACGGAGAGCTGGAATGCGCCTGGCGAGGTTGCGGGGGGCTGGTTGATCGCGCCGGCGGCGACCTGGAGGTTGGCGGCACGCAGCGCCGTGATCACCTCGCCAGCCGTCAGGTTGCGCGAGGCCACCTTTGCCGGGTCCAGCCAGATGCGCATGGCATAGTCGCGCGCGCCGAACACCGTGACGTTGCCGACCCCGTCAACGCGCGTGAGGGCGTCCTTCACGAACAAGGTGGTGTAGTTGGAGATGTAGGATTGATCGCGCGAGCCATCCGGCGAGATCATGTGGATGACCATCATCAGGTCCGGCGAGGCCTTGCGCACCGACACACCCAGACGTCGCACGTCTTCGGGCAGGCGCGGTTCGGCAGCGGCCACCCTGTTCTGCACCAGCACCTGCGCCTGATCGACATTTGTGCCGGGCTTGAACACGACGTTGATCGAGACGCGCCCGTCACCGGTGGACTGGGAGGTGATGTAGAGCATGTTGTCGACGCCGTTCACCTCCTGCTCGATGGGCGTGGCGACGGTGGCCGCCACAACTTCCGCAGACGCGCCCGGATAGGCCGCCGTGATGCTGACGGTGGGGGGCGCGATTTCCGGATACTCGGAGATTGGCAGGCTGCGCATGGTGATCGCGCCGGCAATCGTCAGCAGCACCGAGAGCACGGTTGCGAAGATGGGCCGGTCAATGAAGAAATGGGCAAAGCGAAACATGCGGGCGTATCCGGATCTGTGTTCAACGGGGCGGCAATACGCCCCGCCAGTGCAAGGCAGCTGCTCAGTTGGTGGCGAGCTTGATCTCGCCAGGCTGCGGGTTGACGGCCACGCCGGGCCTGACCATCGGGTTGGCAATGCCGTTGATGATGATCTTGTCATTTGCCGTGATGCCGGTCAGCACCACACGCAGGCCATCGACGATCGGCCCCAGCGTGACGGGCTTCGGCACCACCTTGTTTTCCGGCCCGACCGTCAAAACGACCTTGCGGGTCTGGTCGGACACGATCACCGCATCCGGCACCATCAGGCCATCAAGCTCGCCGCTGAACAGGCGCATGCGGCCAAAGGTGCCGGGCGTCAGGAACTCATCCTTGTTGTCGAAGATCGCGCGGCCCCGGATGGTGCCTGAACGGGCATTGAGTTGGTTGTCGACGAAGTCCATCTTGCCTTCGCGCTTCCAGACCGGCTCATCGGCAAGTCGCACCTGAACCGGATTCGGATTGTCGCGGCCGGAGGCGCGGGCACCGCTCTGGAGCAGGCGCGAATAGCGGATGTAGTCAGCCTCGGACGCCTCGAAGATGAAGGCGATTGGATCAAGACTGACGATGGTGGTCAGCAGGGTTGCACCGGCCTGACCGCCCGCGATCAGGTTCCCCGCATCGATGCGGCGGTCGGAAATGCGCCCCGCAATGGGGGCGCGGACCTGTGTCCATTCAAGGTTGAGTTCCGCACCCTTGAGATTGGCTTCCGCTGCCGACTGGCTGGCGCGGGCGGCAATCAGGTTGGATTTGCGCGTGTCGAGGTCACGTGCCGTGATGGTCTGGTTGCGGGTCAGGCCTTCGGCGCGCTCCACCTCGTTTTCCGCCAGTGAGACCTGTGCCTTGGTGCGGGCCACCTCGGCCCGCGAGGCCTCCACCGCCAGTGCATAGGGGCGTTGGTCAATGGTGAAGAGCAGATCACCACGCTTGATGATCTGGCCATCGCGGAAATGGATCTGTTCGACAAAGCCCGACACGCGGGCTCTGACCTCCACCTGCTCGCGGGCTTCGAAACGCCCGGTATACTCATCCCACTGCGTGACCTTTTTCGCCAGGGGTGAGGCAACCGTCACGGTTGGCGCGGGCGGTGCGCCCTGCGCGAAAGCAGGATTGCCCGCGAGAGCACATGGCAATGTGAAAACAGCGATGGCAAGCGCTGCACGCCGTGAGGTTTGGTGAGACATTTCGAACAATCCTGACACAGTGATCGCAAACATGGCGACGACTTAAGGTGCCCTTTGGCACCTGCGCACTCCTACAGTGGCGTTCCCGGTGCCGTTTGTCACCCTTTGGCATGATCACTATTTCGCATCGCGGGATTGCCATCGATCCATGTCTGCAACACGTCGCGACCTGAAAAGGCGACGAGGTCGGCGCGGTATCCGGACACGATCCGGCCCAGACTGTCATCCAGACCCAGAAATCGGGCAGGTGTGCGAGAGGCCATGACAAGCGCATCTTCAAGCGAAACATCCATCATCTCGACGGCGTTGTGGACCGCGTCGATCATGCTCAGATGGGCACCGGACAGTGTGCCGTTCTCATCCAGCAGCCGTCCGGCATCACGCCTGATCCGCCTGCCCTGCAACATGAAATGGCTTTTGCGAGAGCCGACAGTCGCCATGGCGTCCGTCACAAGCATCAGCCTGTCACGGCCCTTCGCGCGGAAGACGACCTTCAGGTTTGCGGCATCGACATGATGTCCGTCGCAGATGATGCCTGCGAAGAGATCGTCGCTTGACAGCGTGCTGCCAACGATACCGGGAGCGCGCGGCAGCATCTGCGACATGGCGTTGAACAGGTGCGTGACGCTACTGACACCGCAGGCAACAGCCAGGCTGACATCTGTGGCCGTCGCATCACTGTGGCCAATGCTCAGGCGCAGTCCGCTGGTCGCAAGCTGGCGCAGCATGGCAGCCTCGAACTGCTCCGGTGCAAGCGTGACAAGCGACGCGCCAAGAGCGCTGAAACGCAGCAGGCGCGCGATGTCGTCTGCGCCGGGCCTGTGCATGTGCGTGGCTGAGTGGATGCCCTTGCGGGCCGGATTGAGGAACGGGCCTTCCAGATGGAAGCCGAGCACACCGGGGATGGCCATCGCTTCCCTGCCGATGTCAGCCAGCGCCACCATCTTGCCAGGCGAGTCGGTGATCAGGGTTGGCAGCAGCCCGGTTGTGCCGTATCGGCGGTGCGCTTCTGCCATGTGGCGGATTGTATCAGATGATGGCTCGTCATTGAGCAGCACCCCGCCCCCGCCATTGACCTGCACGTCGATGAAGCCGGGTGCCAGAATGGCATCCGGTGGCAGGTCAGTGATGAGCAACCGGCCTGTGGCCATGACTGTGGCCATGACTGGGTCCATGTTGCCGCCGTCATGCACCTGCCGGACGAGGCCATCCACCATCTCGACCAGGCACGGCCCGCGCATGGTCTCGCCATCGAAGACCTGATGCGCCTTGACCAGCAGATGGCGGGGCGGAGAGGGTGACGGTGATTCCA
>JANMHN010000296.1:0-12915 GCA_031375185.1 Allobosea sp.
GAACACGATGTTGGCCACGGAGTAGTCGGCCGCCAGCGAAGCAGGGCTCTGCCCCGTGCCCTTGTCGTCGAACAGGCGCGTGGAAAAGGCCTGCACCTCGCGCGCCGGACCGAAAAAGGCACACAGCCATGTCAGGTAATATCCGGCATGCTCCAGCGTGCAGCCGATCTCGAACTCGTGCCGGCCCGGCCAGGGCGCACCGGAGGCGCTGGTCCAGTCCTGCCAGCGGTCCTTGAACACCATGCCGTCTTCCATCTCGGCATAGACCAGCCTGACGCGTCCTATCCGGCCTTTGGCGATGGCGGTCCATGCCGCCTCGGCGGCATCACCCAGCACTGTCGCGGGGGCGGATGACAGGCTCAGGCCCCTGGCGTCAGCCAGCGCGACAAGCTCTCTGGCCTGCGCCATGTCCATGGCAAGCGGCTTTTCCGAATAGACATGCTTGCCCGCATGGAGCGCGGCCCTGGACACCGCAAAGTGGCTCTCGGGCGATGTCAGGTTGAGAACCAGATGCACGTTCGCGTCAACCAGCAGAGTTGTCACCGAAGAATATGCCTTGACCTTGTGATGGTTGGCAAATCGCGCCAGCGCCCCGTCATTGTGGTCGAACACTCCCAGCAGCGTCAGCTCCGGGTGGTTCGCCAGCGTCGTCATGTAGTAGTCGGCCACGAAGCCGGTGCCGATGATGGCGATGTTCATGTGAGAAATGCCGCGCGCCTGTGCGATGTGGGATACCCCGGATCACGTCATCCACAAACAGGAACGCTGCCAAAGGGTTAAGGCCAGGGCAAACGGAAACGGGAATGCCTCAACTCTCGCGTCGGCCTTCCTCGTCATCCTCGGGCTTGTCGTTGCCCTCGACAACGGGGATGGCGTAAACGCCCTTGAGCCAGCGGTTCAGATCCACATCGGCGCATCGCTTGGAGCAGAATGGTTTGAACGCCTCGACAGCGAGCTTGCCGCAGATGGCGCAGGGCCGGAACTTGAACGGTCTGGCTGTGGGCGCATCGTCGCTCATGTCTGCGCTCCCATTTTCGCGTCGAGAGCACGCAGGTCTGTTTTCAGAATCTTGCCGTAATTGCTCTTGGGCAGGGCTTCAACAAAGACATAGCTCTTGGGCCGCTTGAAGCGCGCGATGCGCTGAAGGCACAAGGCATCGAGTTCATCGGGCGGCGCATCGCCGACCACGTAGGCGATCACCACCTCGCCCCAGTCCGCGTCCTTGCGCCCGATGACCGAAATCTCGCGGACGCCGGGATGTTCGAGCAACACCTCCTCGACCTCGCGTGGATAGATGTTCGAGCCGCCCGAAATGATCAGGTCATTGGCGCGGTCCTTGAGGAACAGATAGCCTTGGGCATCGAACAGGCCGACATCGCCCGTATGGAGCCAGCCATCGCGCATTGACGTCGCGGTAGCCGCCTCGTTGTTCCAGTAGCCGGACATCACGGGTGTGCCCCGGCAGATCACCTCGCCGGTTTCGCCGGGCGGCAGATGCCTGCCCTTGTCATCGACCACGACGGTCTCGATGCAGGCATAGGCGCGCCCCGCCGAGGCCAGCCGCTCCAGCCAGAGCGGATGCGCGCTGTCGCCGATCTCGGCCTTCGGCAGCGTGGTGATCGTCATCGGGCTTTCACCCTGCCCGTAGATCTGCGCAAGGCATGGCCCGAGCCGCTCGAGCGCCGCGCGCGTGTCCTCGACATACATGGGGGCGCCTCCCCAGATGATCGTGCGGATCGCTGAAGGATCGATCTCCGCCCCGCCCGCAACGAGACGCTTGATCATGGTGGGCGCGGCGAACATCGACATGTCACGCCAGTGGTTCATGGTCCGCGCGATCTCGGCAGGCTCGAACCCGCCGCTTTCGGGCACAACGTTCACGCCTCGCCGCATCACATGCGCCATGATGTAAAGGCCCGAGCCGTGGCTCATCGGGGCGGCATGCAGGATGGGATTGCCTGGCAGGATGGTGTCGACCTCAGCGGCATAGGCATGGGACATGACCGCAAGGTTGCCATGCGACAGCATCGCGCCCTTCGGCCTGCCGGTGGTGCCCGATGTGTAGAACAGCCAGGCCAGATCGTGGTCGCGGCGCGGCATCACCGGCACGGGTTCGGCGCGGGACAGCGCGCTCCAGTCAGCGCCGCCGATCACGATCACATGCTCGAGGCTGGCGGGTGCATGCGCCGCCACCGTACTTTCCAGATCGCCCGAGACGAAGGCGAGGCGAGCGCCGGAATGTTCGAGGATATAGGCGATTTCCAGCCCGTGCAGCTTGGCGTTGACCGGCACCGCGACCAGCCCGGCATGCCAGATCGCGTACATGGCCTTGACGTAGCGCCGGCAATTGCCGGCGACGATGGCAACCCTGTCACCAGGCTTGAGGCCATGGCGGCCCAGCAGGGCAGCGGCACGCTTCGCCGTATTGGCGGCGACATCGCCATAGGTATCGCTGACGGACAGTCCCTGCCCCAGCGCAGGCGCTGAAGGATCCGCCTTTCCGGCACGCTCCATCCACAGCGCGATGTTCATGACACTCTGCTCATGATGGTCCTGCACGCATGGTTTTGCATGGCGAACTAGCCCGCAGCCTGCAGCCAGCCCATATGGATCGGATAACCCTCCCCGCCAAGCAGCGAGAGGGTCTCGTAAAGCGGCAGGCCCACCACGCCGGAATACGAGCCGACCAGCTTGATGACGAATGACCCGGCAATGCCCTGCGCGGCATAACCGCCTGCCTTGCCGCGCCATTCGCCGCTGGCGAGGTAGCTCTCGATATCCTGCTCGGACAGTCGCTTGAAGCGGATGCGTGTCTCAACCAACCGCTCGCGGTAGCCGCCCTTGGGCGTCACCAGTGTCACACCGGTGTAGACCCGGTGCGCGCGGCCAGAGAGCATGCGCAGGCATTCCGCGGCCTCGTCCACCACCTCTGGCTTGGGCAGGACCCTGCGGCCAAGCGCCACCACGGTGTCGGCGGAAACAATGTAGGCCCCGGCAAGATCGGGCCTGTTGCGGCTTACGCCGAAAGCGGCCTCGGCCTTTTCATGCGCAAGCCTGCGCGCCAGATCGCGGGGCCGCTCGTTCTTCTTCGGTGTCTCGTCGATATCGGTGGGCAGCAACGCATCGGGGATGATGCCGGCCTGTTCAAGCAGGGCAAGCCGGCGCGGACTGGCCGAGGCAAGGACGAGCTTTGGTCGCCAGGAAGGCCCTGCAAGCGAGGGGGCGGGAAGATCGACGCGGCCAAACACGGTGATGGGTGTTCCTGTTGTTCTGCGACATGCACTACGCCATGGGCGATGGATTGTGAACTGCAACCGGTCAGGTGCAGCCCCGCCACCACGATCTATGAAAGAGCATCCGCCGCAGGGCCGGGTTCACCAGGCGAAGCCGCCACCGCCGCGTTCTGAACCCTGATGGCAGCATCGCGGTCCGCCTTCTCAAGGGCCTTGAATGCCCGCACGCTGAGCGGAATAGTCGCAAAATAGCCGACCACGATCAGGCTCAGCATCTCGAACGGATAGGCCACCACAAGTGCGATCGCCAGGATGACACCAAGGAAGATCGGCGCCACCAGATGCCGCGGCACCTTCGCGCCGAGTGTCTTGCCCGCATACATCGGCACGGTCGAAATCGTCAGAAACGCGCAGAATAGCAGATACACCGCCACGAAAACCGCACCGTAAGGAGAGATCGGAACCCCCAGGAAATGCAGGTAGAGCGGCAGCATCGCGGTGACAGCGCCAGCCGGAGCCGGCATGCCGGTGAAAAAATTCTTCTGCCATTCCGGACGGTGCGGGTCGTCGATCATCACGTTGAAACGCGCCAGCCTCAGGCACATCGCAATGGCGAAGATGATGCAGATGATCCAGCCGATGTTCTTCAGATCCTTGAGCACGAAATGATACAGGATCACGGCTGGGACCACGCCGAAATTGACAAAATCGGCCAGCGAATCAAGCTGCGCGCCAAAGCGGGAGGTGCCCTTGAGAAAGCGCGCCAGCCTGCCGTCGACACCATCGAGAGCAGCCGCGATGAGGACGCAGACCACCCCGAGTTCCAGCTTGCCCTCGACCGCCAGCCTCATGCCGGTCAGACCCAGCGCAAGCCCCAGCAAGGTGATCAGGTTTGGCGCGAGAAGCCTGAACGGAATGGGCTTGAAGCGGCGCTTCTTCGGCTCATCCTTGTCAGGCTGAAAAGGGGGGAACAGTTCGCTCAACGCTCTGGCCTTCCAAACAACATCTTGACACCGTAATCCACAAACCGTGGTGTGAACAAGCGCGGCCACTGGCATCGGCTCCATGAAACATCCATCTGCATGGTCGTGGCAGGCTCGATCGAGTTCGTTCGGGCGTGTCACGAATACGTGGCCGTTGAAACAAACCCGTGCGCCGCGACGTATCATCAGGATCCCGCACCCGCACGAAGTTCACCTTGCATGAAGCACACAATCCTCCTCCTTCTGGCTGCCATTGCCCCGCCCTGCCTCGCCATGCCTGCCCAGGCAGGACAGGTCGCCTTTGGCCCGGTCCTTGACGCGCAGGGCTGGAAGCCCCTGACCTTCCGCTCGCTTGCCCCCATGCAGTTTTCCGCAAATGGCACGGGACAACTCAGCATCAGCGGCACGAAAGCCGTGAGCCTGATCTGGCGAGGTCTTGACGAGAGCCAGTGGCAAGCCCGCAGCGCCAACTGGCGCTGGCGTGTCGACAGCGGCCCTCCAGCCACCAACCTCGCGGTGAAGGGCGGCGATGACCGCGCCATTGCCCTGTATTTCGTCTTCGCGAAGGATGATGCGGCGGCCCGTGCAGCCAAGGGTTCCAGCAGCCTGGGATCGGCGATGTGGTGGTCCTCCGGCACCGCACTTGTCTATGTCTGGGGCGGTGTCGGCGCGAAGAATGCGGTGATTACCAGCCCGCACATGGGCTCAAGCGGCAAGCTCATCCTGCGGCAGCCCGGAAATCTCGCGGATGGCAAATGGCAGCCGGAACGCGCGGACCTCGCCGCCGATTTCAGGCGGGCGTTCGGCAGGGAACCGGGACCGCTCGTGGGCATTGCCATTTCGTCCGACAATGACGACACGGCTGCCTCCACCAAGGCCGCCATCGAAGGGCTGACCATCGATTAGCTTGTGGCACTTGGTGGCATGGCCATGCGGAAACGTCAGTCCTGCATCGAGAGCAGCTTGACGTCCATGTTCTGGACCTCGATGCGGTAGAACTCGGAACCGATCCGCCGGCTTGTCAGGCCGACGCCGCGCTTGAGCAGCAGCGCCACGCGCTCGCTGGCAGGTCTGGTCCTGAGCCAGGCATGCAGATCAGCCAGATTGCCGAAAGCCTGGCCCCCGACGGTCTCGATCTGGTCGAACATCAGGATGCCGCGCCGCGACGCCTCCTCGCCCTGCTTGATGAACTCGATCCGCAGGCGTGGCTCGTCGCGATAGTCGATGTCGAGGCCGTTCCGCTCGACGATCAGCATGCCGGCCAGCGTGAGCATGCGGCGCATCATCACCGGCTCGGGTGACAGGACCGGCACCGTCACTTCGGCAGGTGCGCCCTTGCGCATCACAGCCAGTTTGACATGCCCTGTCCTGCCGCGCAGCGACGTCATGAAATCGGGCAGGTCGGCAGCCTTTTTCTCGCCCGCCAGACCCGTGATGACATCGCCGGTCTGAAGCGCATCGGCACCCGGCACATTGGGGAAGGCCCGCGCTACCGTCAGGCTTTCGTTGCGGCCGGTCTTTGTCCAGTAGGCAGGAACCTGCGGCTGGGTGGCGTCCTTGCCCTGCCTGAGCAGGTCGAGGATCGGGCATACATGGCGGATCGGCGTGGCGAAACCCAGACCCGGCATGCCTGGCATGTTGGCGGTGTTGACGCCGATCACCTCGGCGGTTTCCACGCTCAGCAAGGGCCCGCCCGAATTGCCCGGATTGAGCTGGGCATCGAGCTGGATGTATTCTTCATAGCCGAAGATACGCAGGCTCGAGATGATGCCGCGCGTAGCGGTGAAGGCAAGGCTCGCGGGATGGCCATAAGCCACCACCCCAGCCCCCTGCTTCAGCGGCAAAGTGCATCCGAGCCTGGCTTCGGCGGCATCGGACGGCAGCTTGTCAGGCGCCATCTTCAAGACGGCAATGTCGAGCGTGTTGTCGATGTAGAGCCGCTCGACCTGAAGCCACTCCTCGTCATCGAAGCCGACCTCGACAAGGCTTGGCGAACGACGCGCAACATGGGCGTTTGTCAGGATCCAGCCCTTTGCCTTGTCGATGATGAAGCCGGTTCCGCGCGCAGTGCCAAAACTGTCCGGCGGCACCGGCCAGTTCACGGTGGCGCGGATCTTGACCGTGTATTTCTCGGCGCTCTGCAGCATTGAGGCCAGGTCGGCGCCGGACTGCGCGCTTGCAATGCCAACCGGGGCAACAAGTAGGACAAGTGCTGAGAGCGCAAGCCTCGTGGCCTGAAAAACGCGATGCAGGGAGAGCTGGGACACGCGAGACTCGCTGATGTGAGAAGATGCAGGACCGTAAGCGGCACCTTGGCTGCTCACAAGCGCAGTGATCGTCACAGGCCCGCGAGGTCAGTGATCATCCCAGCCTCACTGCGTGCGGAAGATGCGCGGCGCTTCGATGGCGGCGAAATCCGCAATCACTGTTTCACCGGCAATCGCCGTCTGGCCTTCGGACACGAGTGGCTTGATGCCCAGCGGCAGGTAGACGTCGAGGCGGCTGCCGAAGCGGATCAGCCCGAAACGTTCTCCGGGTGCCAGCACGGCGCCTTCCTTGATGAACGGAACGATGCGGCGGGCGATCAGGCCTGCGATCTGGACAACCACGATGGGGCCGTGTGCGGTCTCGATGTGAAGCGCGTTGCGTTCGTTGTCATCGCTGGCCTTGTCGAGTTCGGCATTCAGGAACAGGCCGGGCGTGTAGGCGATCTTCTTCACGGTTCCCGCCACCGGCGAGCGGTTCACATGGCAGTCGAAGACGTTCATGAACACCGACACGCGCGTCATCGGTTCTGCGGACATCTCGAGCTCGGGCGGCGGCACGGCCTGCACGATCATGCTGACGCGGCCATCAGCCGGCGAAATCACCAGCCCGTCCCGTTGCGGCGTCACCCGTGCAGGGTCACGGAAGAAGTAGCAGATCCAGATCGTGATGATCAGGCCGACCCAACCAAACGGCGTCCACAGGTGCCCAAGCACGAGCGACGCGACTGCAGCTATCGCGATGAACGGATAGCCCTCCTTGTGGATCGGGACAAACAGCTTCTTGACGGAATCGAGAATCGACATCGGGATCGGCTTTCAGTGATGGCCAGCGGCAAAACCGGCGTTATGGCTCATGTAAGCGCGATTGGGCTGGAGCGCCACCCGGAAGTCACGCGTCCTGTTGTCAGGTCAACCAGATGCTCCCTCCTTGACCAGCCGGTCGAGCCGCCAGTAGGCGATGGCGGCAATGATGGCCCCGATCATCGCGACCCAGAGCGTCGTCATCTTGCCAAGCCCCTCATAAAGGAACGCGAACAGCATCGGTGACGCGGCAAACATCAGGTTGAGCCAGAGCGAGAGCTTGCCAAGCGTTGCCGCATAACCGCCCGACCCGAACAGTTCGAGCGGCAACGTGGCCCGCCCCGCCGCGATCATGCCCGTGGCGAAGCCGTAGAGCGCCATGCCGATGCCGATCACGGCGATCTGCCCATAGCCCGGCGACACGGAACCGATGCCGATAATGAGCATGAGGAAACAGAAAGGCGAGAGCAGCGATGCGGCGCTCACCAGCCTCATCCCGCCAACGCGTCTTGCGATACCAAGATCGACCGCACGCGCCAGCACCGTGAAATAGGCCTGCACGGATGCGAGGAGGATCGCAGCGCCGGTTTCCAGACCGCCTGATATGAACATCGAAACGAAATAAAGCGGCAGGCCCCATGACACGAGGCCACTGACGCCCGATCCCACAACGAGCAGCCAGAACGCTACGCCGCGATCTTGTGGTCGCAGCATGGGCTTGATCACATGGCTGTCGGCAGGCAGCCCATGCAGGCGGAACCGGGCATGCTGGGCACGCGTCAGCAGAAACGTCAGCGGCAGGCACAGCCCGATCTGCAGGCCGGCATAGATGAAGCAGGTGCCGCGCCAGCCAACCTGCGCATCAAGCCAACCTGTCAGCGGCCAGATGATGCCCGATGACAGCCCGCCAAACAGCATCAGCGTGGTGATGCCCGCCCTGCCGCGCTCAGGATAGGCCTGCGCCACGGCGGCAAAGGCGGCTATGCTCATGCTGAGCGGCACGGCCAGCCCGAACAGGGCCCATCCGGCAAGATAGCTGAGGGGGCCGGTGCTGACACCGATCAGGCACAGCCCCGTCGCAATCAGCAGGCATCCGGCCATCATCGTCAGCGAAGGGCCTTGCCGGTCGATGTAGCGGCCGATCCGGGGTCCGATCAGTGCGGCGACGATCAGCATCACCGTGACGCCGCCAAAGACAAGTTCGCGGCCTACGCCAAGGTCGCGCCCGATCTGCCGTTCGAGGATCGACGGCAGATAGAACGTTGTGCCCCAGGAGACGATCTGCGTCGTCGACAGCCCGGCAATGAACAGCCCGAAAGGCGGCTTTGCTGAACTGGCAGGAGCGCTCATGGTGTCAGCGAAACCCTGACACTTGGCTCTTCCGCCGCTGCGGCGCGCTTGAGGGTCTCCTCGGCGAACGCGACCTCGCGCTGGCGGTTCCACATGGCGGCATAGATGCCGTCCTGCGCCAGAAGGCCGTCATGGGTGCCGCGTTCCGCGATCAGGCCCTTGTCGAGCACGATGATCTCGTCGGCATTGACGACCGTGGACAGCCGGTGCGCGATCACCAGCGTCGTGCGGCCCACTGAAACCTTGTCGAGAGAGCCCTGGATTTCCCGTTCGGTGAAGGTGTCGAGCGCGCTGGTCGCCTCGTCCAGCACCAGTACGGGGGGCGCTTTCAGCAAGGTCCGCGCGATCGCCACGCGCTGCTTCTCGCCGCCCGAGAGCTTCAAGCCGCGTTCGCCCACCTGCGTATTGTAGCCTTCGGGCAACGAGGCGATGAAGGTGTCGATCTGCGCCATGTTGGCCGCGCGCCGCACATCGTCCTCCGACGCGCCTTCACGGCCGTAGGCGATGTTGTAGCCGATGGTGTCGTTGAACAGCACGGTGTCCTGCGGCACCATGCCGATGGCAAACCGCAAGGACGCCTGCGTCACCGTGGCGATGTCATGGCCGTCGATCAGCACACGACCCGCGCTGGGCTCGTAAAAGCGGAACAGCAGCCGCGAGATGGTTGATTTGCCGGCACCCGACGGCCCGACGATCGCGACAGTCTTTCCAGCAGGTACCGTGAAACTGATGCCCTTCAGGATCTTGCGCTCGGGGATATAGGCAAAATGCACATCCTCGAAACGCACCTCGCCTGCCGAAACGGCGAGGGCAGGCGCACCCGGCCTGTCGAGGATTTCCGGATCGCGATTCAGCAGCAGGAACATCTCCTCGATGTTGAGAGTGGCCTGCTTGATCTCGCGGTAGACCGTGCCCATGAAATTGAGCGGGGTGTAGAGCTGGATCAGCAGGGCGTTGATCAGCACGAAATCACCCAGCGTGTGCGTGCCGGAGCGGATGCCGTCCACACACATCCACATGGCGATGGTGAGCGCGACCGAGAAGATCAGCGCCTGCCCGAAATTGAGCAGCGCGAGGGACTGGTAGGCCCTGACGCTGTTCTTTTCGTACTTCGCCATGGCCACATCGTAGCGCGCGGTTTCGCGCTTTTCCGCGCCGAAATACTTGACCGTCTCGAAGTTCAGCAACGAGTCGATGGCCTTGGCGTTCGCATCGGTGTCGCTGTCATTCATGTTGCGGCGGATGCTGATGCGCCACTCTGTCGCCTTGATGGTGAAGGCCATGTAGATGGTCACCATCGCCAGCAGCAGAACCACATAGCGCCAATCGAATGTCCACAGCAGCGCAATGATGATCAGCGTGACTTCGACCACAACCGGAACGAGCTGGTTCAGCCCGAGCCTGACCATGTCCTCGATGCCGCTGCGTCCGCGCTCCAGCACCCGTGTGAGCGCACCGGTCTTGCGCTCCAGATGAAACCGCAAGGACAGGTGATGCAGATGGGCGAAGGTCTGGTGCGCCAGCTTGCGCACGGCATGCATGAACACCGGCGCGAACACCGCGTCCCGGAGCTGGATGAACGCTGACGAGCCGACGCGCATCAGCCCATACAGCGCCACAAGCACCAGAGGCGCTGCGATCAGCCAGGAGGCGCTGACCGCGCCTGATTTGGACAATTCTGCGGTCAGCGCATCGGTTGCGTACTTGAAGGAGAACGGCACGCCGACAAGAATGATTCGCCCCACCACAAGAAGTGCGAAGGCGATGATCACCCGCGCCTGCAGGTCCTTGCGGTCCCGTGGCCACAAATAAGGCCACAAGGCACGAAAAGTGTCGGTAAATCCGCCAGAGGCGGCAGACACCACCGGCTTGCGGGGTGGCTTGGATGCGGAATCTGCGGCTGATGTCATGATCACATTACTACGTTTCAAATCTGCATATAGGCCACCGGAGCCTGTCATGCGATGGCCAAAAGCCGGAAGGACGCACATGGCAGCCTTGCGCCCGGTGTCGCGTCACGCCAAATCCAGTGGCTTCAGCACGAACAGTGGACATCCACAATTTGCAGCCTTGATCTTGCCTCAAGCCTGAAGTCCACTAACGTTGAATGTCTGGGTGCCAGATATTTGGCGCAACAGAGCAGGACAGAGGATATTTTGCCCATGAAGACGTTGCCGATTTTCGCCTTGACCGCCGCAGCTGCCCTTTCGGCAGCCATGCCTGCCCTCGCCCAGCGAGCCCAGAGGGCACCCACAGAAATCACCGTCATCAATGCGCGCACGGTCGCCTTGACCGCGTTCGAGATTGCCACCAGCGGTGACAATCCCCGGCTCGTGGGCAAGATCTCCAAGCCTGTCGCACCCGGGCAATCGATCAAGCTCAAGCTCAGCAAGCCGACGGGCTGCGCCTTCTTCATCCTCGCGCGCTTCGAGGACGAGAGCTAAAACGACTCGGAAGGCACAAACCTGTGCGGCGAAAAGCAGATCAGGCTGACAGATTGAAGGATAAGTGGCCGTCATCCCGGGCTTGACCCGGGATCGCTCGCCATCACAGCGGCTGTTTGCCGGCCTCGTAGCGCTTGGAGTGATCCCGGATCAAGTCCGGGATGACGGGACAGTTTTCACTCCCCTTTCACTCCCGCCTTCACCAGCTTGTAGGTGATGGAGTCCACGAGCGCCTGGAATGAGGCATCGATGATGTTTGCGCTGACACCCACGGTGGTCCAGCGCTCGTTTTCGTCGGCTGAATCGATCAGCACGCGGGTGACGGCATCGGTACCTCCCTGGAAGATGCGCACCTTGTAGTCGACCAGCTTCAGGTGCCTGATCACATCCTGAAAGCGGCCCAGATCCTTGCGCAGCGCCTTGTCCAGCGCATTGACCGGGCCGTTCCCTTCCGCCACAGACATCCGCGTCTGGCCGCCGATCTTCACCTTCACGATGGCTTCGGAAAATGTCACGAGTTCGCCGACGGCATTGTAACGCCGCTCGACATTGACCTTGAAGCGCTCGACCTCGAAAAAGCTAGGCACCTGCCCCATCACGCGTTTGGCCAAGAGGAAGAACGAGGCGTCCGCGCCCTCGAAGGCATAGCCCTGCGCCTCCTTTTCCTTGACCTCGGAGAGCACGCGCGTCAGGCGCGGATCGGCCTTGTCGATGGTGATGCCGATGCGCTCCAGCTCGGACATCAGGTTCGATTTGCCGGCCTGGTCCGACACCAGCACCCGGCGCACATTGCCCACGCTGTCCGGCACCACATGCTCATAGGTACGCGGGTCTTTCAGCACGGCTGAGGCATGGATGCCGGCCTTGGTGGCGAAAGCAGACACACCCACGAAGGGCGCATGCTTGTTGGGCGAACGGTTGAGGATTTCGTCCAGTTGCCGCGAGGCCTTGGTCAGTTCGCCAAGCCTCGCGTTATCGACGCCGATCTCGTAACGGCTTGCGAGATTGTTCTTGAGCTTTAGCGCGCCGATCAGCGTGACGAGGTTCGCGTTGCCGCAGCGCTCGCCAAGACCGTTCAGCGTGCCCTGGATCTGCCGTGCGCCAGCCTCGACCGCCGCCAGCGAATTGGCCACCGCGCAGCCGCAGTCATCATGGGCGTGGATGCCCAGATGGCTGCCCGGCACCACCTGTGCCGCCTGTGTGACGATGGCCGTGATCTCGTCCGGCAGCGTGCCGCCATTGGTGTCGCACAGCACGACCCAGCGTGCCCCGGCTTCGAACGCACTGCGCGCGCAGGCCAGCGCATAATCCGGGTTGGCCTTGAACCCGTCGAAGAAATGCTCGCAATCGACGATGGCTTCCCGGCCCGCCGCGACCGCCGCCCTGACGCTGTCGGCGATGCTGGCAAGATTTTCTTCGTTCGTCGTCTCCAGCGCCACGCGCACATGGTAATCCCAGGTCTTTGCGACGAACACGATGGTGTCGGCGCTGGAATCCAGCAGGCCCGCGATGCCCGGATCGTTCGAGGCGGACCGCCCCGGTCGCCGCGTCATGCCGAAGGCGCAGAATCTGGCGGATGTGGTGGCTTTTTCCCTGAAGAATGCCGTGTCGAGCGGGTTTGCACCTGGATAGCCGCCCTCGACATAGTCGATGCCCAGCCCGTCCAGCAGCGCCGCGATCGTGCGCTTGTCATGCAGCGAGAAATCGACACCCGTGGTCTGCGCACCGTCGCGCAGCGTGGTGTCGAACAGATAGACGCGCTCGGCCACAGCGGTCATCAGACAGCGTCCCCGCCCGCAAGCGGCTTTTCCATGACCATGCTGGCCATCCACTCATC
>JANMHN010000308.1:0-2425 GCA_031375185.1 Allobosea sp.
GCCATGTCCGCAGGTTCGGGGAGCGGGCCTGTCTCGTCCACGCGGCCCCGTGCCTGTGCCTTGCGGCGTTTCAGGTTCTCGCGAAGGGCCAGGGCGAGCCGTTTGGCCTTCTGCTGCTGTGCAACGCTGTCAGCCATCACAGCCTCCACATCGGTTCGTTTGTGGCCAATACCCCGACAAGGACGTTTGCAAAAGCAAATACGTGATGTGGCATCCGTCACATCGCCATTGGCGGCGCATGGAAGCCGCCGGTGATCGCTTCCAGCATGCGCCCCACCGCGATGACCTGAAGATCTGCGCCTGCGCGCCCCATGATCTGCACCCCGAGCGGCAGGCCCGCCGATGAGCGCATGATGGGGGCTGAGAGGGCGGGCAGGTCCGCGCCGGTGGCCAGCGCCGCCCAGACCAGGAAATCGAGATAGGGCCTGGCCTCGCCGTTCACCAGCAAGGTCCGCGCATGCACGTCGGGATGATGGTCATGGGGAAGGAAAGCGACCGGCGCTGGCGGGCACAGCACCACATCGAAGCGCTCGAAAAAGCGTGCCCACTGCCGCTTCACGGCCAGCCGCCGCGCGCTGACCTGCTGGTAGAACCCCGGCGTCATCCGCGCGCCCCGCGCCTGCAACGAGCGGTGCGAGATGTCCGTGGGCGAGAACATGGCCGCCATGGCCTGTATTTTGGCGCGCACCTTTGGCGGGAGCCCGTAAGCCACGATGGCATGGTTGATCAGGGCATAGACCTCGAAGGCCTCCTCATAGGTGAATCCGGGGCGGGCGACCTCGTCGATCACCGCGCCTTGCGCTTCCAGCAGGCGGGCGGCCTTCATCACGCCCTGCCGGACCAGCGCGTCAGCCTTGGCGAACGGGTCGTCCATCCACACGCAGACGCGAAGGCCATCAGCCTCGCGTTTGCGCGGAGGGGCCAGCACCACAGGGGAGAGGCTGCCCGGTTCGCGCCCGCCCATGATGGCCCGCATCACCAGTTCGATGTCGTCGGGCGTGCGGGCAATTGGACCCGCCACCACCAGATCGGAGTTGCGCGCCGTGCGGCGTTCGGGAGGCGGCGGCACCATGCCCCAGCTTGAGACGAGGTTCCATGTGGTCTTGAGCCCGTAGACGCCCGTGGCGGCGCAGGGCCAGCGGATCGATGAGCCCAGGTCCGATCCAAGCTCGAAGCTCGACATGCCGGTGGCGACCGCGACCGCCGCGCCGCCGGACGAACCGCCGGGACTGAGCGACACGTCCCACGGATTGTTCGTGGTCCCATAAACCGGGTTGTAGGTCTGGAAATCGCCGGAGAACACCGGCACGTTGCTCTTGCCCATGATCACCGCGCCTGCCGCCCTCAGCCGCGCAACCGCCGCCGCGTCCTCATCCGGCAGGCGTGTCCTGTAGGCGTTAGCCCCGGCTGTCGAGACCAGCCCCGCCACATCGAACGCATCCTTGATGGTGATCGGCAGACCTTCCAGCGCTCCGGCCTGCCCCGCAGCGCGGCGCGCGTCAGAGGCCTGCGCCATGGCCATGGCCGCGTCCGCATCAAGGCCGACGACGGCATTCAGCGCCGGGTTCAGCGCCGCTATGCGCGCCAGATGTGCCGTGAGCAATTCCACCGCCGACACCTCACCGCGCCCTAGCAGAGCAAGCTGGCGCGTGGCGCTCTCAAGCGTGATGTGGGTCATGGCTTGGTTCCGGCTTCGTGCCGCCTTGCGATACAGTGCCGTGGGAGGCAGCGCAAATCATGCGCCCTGTGTCATTCCCAGCGAGCGCAGCGAGGGAAGGGAATCCATCGTGCGGTGGGTGGTGGATTCCCTTCCCCTTCGCTGCGCTACGGCCGGGAATGACATCTGAATGATGCAAACGAAAACGGCGAGCCTTTCGGCCCGCCGTCTTGAAATTCGCCTCGGACGCCCTGATCAGGCGGCGGCTGGCAGATGCCCCTTGGCCTTCTCGACGATGGCGGCGAAGGCAGCGGGTTCATTCATGGCGATATCGGCCATGGCCTTGCGGTCCATTTCGGTGCCCGCATTGTGCAGCGCGCCGATGAACTTGGAATAGGTCAGGCCATGCTCGCGCACGGCAGCGTTGAGACGCTGGATCCAGAGGGCGCGGAACACGCGCTTCTTGTTCTTGCGGTCGCGGGTGGCATACTGCATCGCACGATCGACAGCCGCCTTGGCGGTGCGGATCGTGTTCTTGCGGCGGCCGAAAAAGCCCTTGGCGAGCTTCAGGGTTTTCTTGTGTTTGGCGTGTGATGTGACGCCACGTTTGACGCGGGACATGGGGAAACTCCTTCAAAAATCGAACGACGGTGGCTGGTGGCGGGGCGGCGAGAGGCCGCGTGTGCGCTTTCAGCCGTTGGGCAGACGGTACTTGATGATGTTGTCACCATCGGTCTTGAACAGCATGGTGGTGCCGCGAAGGTTCCG
>JANMHN010000309.1:0-1504 GCA_031375185.1 Allobosea sp.
CCGATGACAGCCGATTCGAGCACTTTCGGATGGCCTGCGAGCACATCCTCGATTTCATTCGGATAGACATTGAAACCCGAGACGAGCACCATGTCCTTCATCCGGTCAACGATCTTGAACGTGCCATCGGCATTCTCGACACCAATGTCACCTGACCTGAAATAGCCGTCAGCGGTCATAGCCGCAGCCGTGTCATCAGGCCTGTTCCAGTAGCCGCGCATCACCTGCGGACCCTTGATGCAGATTTCGCCGGGCTGCCCGATCGCCAGCTGTTTGCCGTCCAGCCCGCGGATACTGACATCGGTGGATGGCACGGGATAGCCGATCGTGCCGGTGAACTCGGCAATGTCCGCCCGGTTGCAGCAGGCGACCGGCGAGGTTTCAGACAGCCCATAGCCTTCGACCAGCGGAACACCCGTCGTGTCCTTCCATTTTTTGGCGACGGCGGCCTGCGTCGCCATTCCGCCGGACACGGCAAACCGCAAATTGGCGAAATCGACACTTTTAAAATCGGCATGGTTGAGCAGCGCGTTGTAAAGCGTGTTGACGCCCGACATCATGGTGAAGCGCGTGGTCTTCAGCGTCTTGACGAAACCGTCAATGTCACGCGGGTTGGCGATGAGCAGGCATTTCGCACCCACCCTCATCATGTAAAGGCAGCAGCAGGTCAGCGCGAGGATGTGGTAGAGCGGCAATGCCGTCACCATCACGTGCTGGTAATTCGGCGGATCGCCCGGCTTGTAGAACGACCAGTCAAGCCAGGCCTGCGCCTGCAGGACGTTGGAATGCACATTGCGGTGCGTGAGCACGGCACCCTTGGCAACACCTGTCGTGCCGCCGGTATACTGCAGGAATGCCACGTCCTCCGGACCGACATCGACGCCTTGCGGCCTGGCATTGCCCGTGACGACCGAAGCAAACGCAATGGCACCCGGCAAGGAAAACGGCTTTACCGCCTTCTTGATCTTGCGTGAGACGAAATTCACGATGTGACCCTTGAGGCCCATCATGTCACCCGGCGTCGCCACGAAGATCATGTCGAGCTTCACATCCGGCAAGGACTGCTGCAGCACATGCGCGAAATTCTCGATGACAACGATGGCCTTGGCGCCTGAATCGTTCAGTTGGTGTGTCAGTTCGCGCTCGGTGTAGAGCGGGTTGACATTGACCACGGTGAAGCCGCCGACCAGCGCGCCGCACAGGGCCACAGGGTATGCCAGGATGTTGGGCAGCATGATCGCGACCCGGTCACCCTTCTTCAGGCCCCTGGCCTGAAGGCTGGCGGCAAAGGCATTTGCCGCGCGGCCCAGTTCGGTGAATGTGATGGCTTTGCCGAAGCTCTCGAACGCATCGCGGTTGGCATAGACCGTCACGGCATCATTGATGAGCGCGCTGAGGGAACTCACCTGAGACGCATCGATGTCGTGAGGGACTTTTTCCGGATAATGCGACAGCCATGGCCGCATGCTGGCATGAGCGTTCATGCAGTGTCCTCCCAGACATC
>JANMHN010000310.1:0-10866 GCA_031375185.1 Allobosea sp.
GCTTTCTCAGTCAGGGCGCGCAGGTAGCCGCCGGCTGAGACGATCACCGGCGAGCCATTGACCACCCTAACAGTCGATCCTGGCGTTGAACCGGGAACTGTCCGCGCTTCCGAAGAGTATTCGCAGCGCTGCAGGATCATCGCGACCGCCATGGCGGCCCCGACCGGGGTCAATGCCCGGCAGGCTTCGTGCCAGGCATCCAGACTGATTCCGATCATCGGCCTCACGGCCTCCGCAGCGCGCTGGAAAGCGGGCCACGATGTGATCTTGCCGTCGGCATGGTGATAATCTGCAACATCAGGGCAGGCCTCCAGCACCAGAGCCAACGGGAGATCGGTCTGGGCTTTTGTTTCAAGATCTGCTTGTGGAGGCGCGACTGTTTCCGGAGTGACCGAAACATTCGTCCCATCACCATCGGTTGAGGGTTCAAGATTCTTAATGTGATTTGTTTTGGAATTAGATATGTGCCAGCGATTTTGGCCGTCATTGCCAGTCATATTTTGAACATTGACATGCGAATTCAGGGTGTTGGTGATATCGGTGAGCAAGGCGGCCAGCGCGGTGTGGGTTTGCTCGATCACGGCAAGGCTTTTGAGTTGCCTGAGCGGCGTCACCAGGCCCATGAACAGCTGCCGATAGTCTTCCCACGGTCCTGTCAGCTCCTCGTCCAGCCCTAGCGTGATCATCTTGGAAATGTCGCGGCGGTGCAGCGTGATGCGTGTCTTGAGGGTCTGGATCAGGCGGCGCTGGCGCATCTCCTCCTCATGCAGAGCCTCAAACTCGCCGGCGCGCGCCACCAGCGGCGTCAGGTCAAAACCGAAGGCCTGGCTGAAGCGCTCGTCTTGCCCGCCCTGCCGCGCCTTCTGTTGCGGCTCGTGTCGCCGCGCGTAGCGCTTCCCGTTGGCGCTGTCACGTCTGAGGATCAGCCCGGCAGCCACCAAGGCCGCCAGATGGCCGCGCAGAGTCGTCTCGGCCATGCCGTGCGCCCTGCCCTGCAATTGCCTGTTCGAAGGGAACACGATGAGATCGCAGGACCCTGCCCGCTCCACCCCGTCAGCATCTGCGGGAAAAGGTTTGGGCAGCGTCAGGGCTGTTTCCTGGTGGAAGCTCAGCAGCGCATTCAGCACCGCCAGAGCCCGGTCCGACACGCCAAGACGCTCGCGAATGGTGGTCAGCATTCGGAACAGATGCCACTTGTTGACCGCTGCCGGGACGTTGCTGCCAGGCTGTCCTGCTTCGTTGATCGCTGTCGCGATCAACGCGCTTGTCCTTATCTGGGCAAGCGAAGCTGGCCGCCGCCCAAAGGGCGTCGTTGGGGTGTGAATCTCCATGGTCCTTGCCTTTTTGAGGCAAAAGAAAACTGTCCACCAAAACGGCGACCGACTCTTGACAGTGATTCGCGGAAGTGAGATTCTCTGACTGCTTACATCTGAGAAGGGCTTCCGGGCGGCGACGTCTGGGGGCCTTTTTCTTTTGCGGGTTGCCTTCCTACAGTAAAATCTAGCTGCGCTTCCGATTGCCTGGCGACTGCGTGTCGGCATCGGCAAACCTGGCGAACAGCGCCGGGATTTCGCGAACGACAAAGTCGGCAAACCCCGGATGCGCGCGCCGGTCGATCAGGATGCGACTTTGGCCCTGTGCATCGCTGACCGTGGCAATCTGTTCGCCTGAAGCGGCTTTCAGGACAAATCGGTGGGTCGCCTGCTCGGCTGCGTCGGCCACTGTGCGCTGTGCGCGTGCCATGACCTGCTGAAAACGGGCATCACTCGGTTGCGAGCGAAAGTGATCTTCTGACGCCAACTCCCTGACACGCAGCAGCGCCTCCGGTAGCCGCAAGGCCTCCACCAGCATGAGCCATCGTGGCCTGCCCGTGCGCGGTGCCCGCCCGATCAGAGCGATGATGTCCGCCGGCACGCCGGAGGCCACAGCGATCAACTTCGAGGTTTCTGCCTTGTCGATGGCCAGCGCCTGCCGGATCACGGCGCGTGACCTGCCAGCCGCTTCCAGCCGCAGGGCAAATACCGCACGTTCGATGAAGCTCAGGTCAGCGCGCGCGGCATTCTCCGTGCCCTGCGCGGCTGCCAGATCATCATCGCTCAGCTCGCGGATGAGGGCGCGGACCGGATGACCCAGCTCGCGCAATGCCCGAACGCGGCGATGCCCGTACGCGGTCTGGAACCGCCCTGCCACTGCCGGATGCGGACGCAGCAGCACCGGTGAATTCTGCCCAGTGTCGGCAAGAGACTGCTTCAGCTGTGCAAAGGCGTCGTCGTCGATGTCGGCAAAGCGATCAGGATACGGAGACGGATCAATCAAGCCTGCATCAATCGTGACGACACGGTCATCCGCCTCCGCTGAGGCGCGTAGCGCGCGGTTCTCCTGCTCGATATCGGCGAATGTGGAGCGGATCGCCTGGACGGGCCCAGATGCCTTGCGAACCGGCCCTGCATCCTGGTTGTCAGATGACAACCCGTCGCCACCGAGGGCTGGCACGCGCTCATCATGACCACTGGACGCTGGAGCGGATTTCCGCTCGGGTGCAGCATCGGGGGTCGCCGTGAACAGCGAGCGGATGACATCTGTGCGCTTGCTCATCGACCCCAGACCTTCAGTGCGAGGGCAAGGACTTCGGCATTGACAGCGTCCACGGACTCCAGCGCCCTGTCGTAGGCGACCCGGCCCACCGCGCTTTTGTCCAGTTCGTAAAGCGATTGCTTGGTCAATCCGGCATTGGCGATCGCCGTCGATTTCCAGGCCGTCGCCTTCAGCACATCGTCGTTGAACAGGTGGCGCAGGAGCGCGACGACCTGCGTCTCCGGCACATCGTGCGGATCATGACGCGTCACGATGTAGCGCACCATGTCGTAATCGAGATGGCCCCCGGCTTCCTCGACCACCTGCATCACGTCTGCGGTCATCAGCAGGAACTGGCTCATGGAGGCCACGTCGACCATCTGCGGATGAACGGTGACGAGCAGCGATGTCGCCGCGTTCAAGGCCCCCATCGTCAGATAGCCGAGCTGCGGCGGACAATCGATCACCACGAAATCGAAATCCTGTTCGACCTCCGCAATGGCGGAGCCGATCCGGCGGAAGAACAGATCATGCCCGCGCATCGACCTGTCAAGCATGGCGCGCGGCGTGTGATGCTCGAACTCCATCAATTCAAGATTGCCGGGAACCAGCGCAACACCTTCGAAATACGTTTTCTGAACGATCTCACCCATGGGTCGACGCTGGTCGTCGTAGCGGATTGCGCCATAAAGTGTCTGGCCTTCACCTGTATCGAATTCCGGCTGCCGCCCGAACATGGACGACAGCGACGCCTGCGGATCGAGATCCACCGCCAGAACCCGGAAACCCCGCAGTGCGAGATACTGGGTGAGGTAGAGCGCGGTTGTGGTCTTGGCCGAACCGCCCTTGAAATTCGCCACCGCGAGAACCTGCAACCTGTCGCCAGCCCTCCGTCGCGGCAGAAAGGACAGCGCTTCGCGTGGCCGGCTAGCAGCGAGAAAGTGCCGCAACGCGATGACCTGGGCGGGCGTGTAAGAACGACGGCCGCCATTGCCGACCTGCGGTTGAGGCCCCAGACCATCGAGCGACAATTGCCGCAGATAACCATCGGAGACCCCGACAATGCGCGCGACCTCTCCCGAACTCAACGACCGCAGTGACTTGGCAGCCGTCGGTGGAAAGAGCTTGGCGCTCAGCGCGCGCAGTTGCGCCGACAGCACGGATGCGTGATCGGTGATGCGCGCCAGACTGCCGGTCGGCTTTTCTCGGGGAAGGGTGGTGATGGGCATGATCTCCAGACGGATAGTTGCCGTTTGACGGCTCGCCAGCGTCTGGTGAAAGGAACATCGATTCTGCGCCAGCGGCAAGAAGTTTATGTTTAACGAAACCTTAATGCCATCCGCCTGCCGATGACTTGTGCGCCTGCCGATGACTTGCGCGCGAGGCTTACTTGCGCGTCAGGCGTTGGTCAGCCGCCAGCGCACCGGCTGGCGGCAGTTGTCACCTGACAACACCGCCCCAACACGTAACGCCCCGTTCACAGCAAACACACACCGTAAACACACGGTCGAACTTGTCCAAGTCGAACTTGTCCCGGTCGATGTCGTCGAGGTGACCGTGCAGGCAGTGGAGCGGGCGCGTTCCGATGCAGCCGCGCGCAACATCGCGCATGCCTTGGATGCACCATCAAAGCCGGTGATGCGCGACGGCGATACGGCACAGCGACGCGCGGGCTGCGGCAGGCCCTCGGCATGATCTTGAACAGCGCCGTGCGATCATCACACGTCGCAGGCACCATTGACATCGGGCTAGCCGTCGAACCAGGGTTCGGCACGGGCGGGATCGCGGCGATCAGCACGGTTCTGGCAACCCGGCCACGCCTGGCGCGCGCAACGTAACGCGCGACTTCGCCGCCACAGATCAGCCCCGCCTTTTATGTCCTTGGCGAGAAACGTGTCCAGGCTGCATTTCAGCAAATTGTGTTGCGGGCAGGCAGGTCTTTCGGCCGGAAGACACCTGCGGCTACAGCGCTGTCTTCGGAACGGGCAGAGAAAGACATTGCGATATGTGGTACGCTAGAGATGCGATGCGCCCAGATGCGCCCAATTGTGTCGCCAAAACAGGAACGCCGGAATGGACATCGAGGATTTGCAGACACTCGTGGAGGTCGCGGACGCCGGCGGTGTCTCGGCCGCGGCGCGGCGGCTTGGCGTCTCGAAGTCGATCGTCAGCCGACGGTTGTTCAGATGCCTACATCGTGCGCCCGCCGGGCCTGCATCCCTCACACAAGGTGCGGGTCCTCACCGACGTGCTGATCGAACATCTTGAAGGTGATCCGGGCCTTGCGGCATTAAGCGCTAGCGTTCCGCTTTCCGCGACACAGATGGGCGGTTCACACGGCTACTTGCCGCCATGGTAGATGGCTAGATTGCTCAAGGAAAACAGAAACCGATCTTTCAGGAGGCAATGAGGCTGATGAGCTGGAACCCAGCACTTGAACCGGGATGCCCCGATGAGATCGGCATCGATGCGATCGAAACCCTGATCATTCCGCGCGCCCGCGACCTTGGCGGCTTCGAGGTGCGCCGCGCCTTGCCTGCGCCACAGCGGCAGATGGTTGGGCCGTTCATCTTCTTTGACCAGGCCGGGCCGGCCGAATTCCTGACAGGGCAGGGGATAGACGTGCGCCCGCACCCGCATATCGGCCTTGGCACCGTGACATACCTCTATCGTGGCGACTTCCATCACCGCGACAGCATCGGCTCGGACCAGATCATCACGCCGGGCGCGCTGAACTGGATGGTGGCGGGGCGCGGCGTGACCCATTCAGAGCGCACATCAGCAGCTGGCCGCAGCGGCCCCAACAGTCTGTTCGGCATCCAGACCTGGCTGGCGCTGCCCGAAAGCCATGAGGACATGGCGCCTTCCTTCGAGCATCATGGCAAGGAGACGCTGCCGATGATCGAGGATGGCGGCGTTTCGGTGCGGCTGATCCTCGGCACCGCCTACGGCAAAGCCGCGCCCGCCAAGATGCTGTCGGACACGTTCTACGCCGACGTGAAACTTGGCGCGGGAAGCCGGCTGCCGATGCCGGACGATCACGAGGACCGGGGCATCTACATCGTCGAAGGCACAATCTTGATTGCCGGTCAGGAATTCCAGCCCCAGCAGATGATGGTCTTCCGCCCCGGTGACAGGATCACGGTGGCGGCCGGAAGCCAGGGCGCGCGGCTGATGATTCTGGGCGGCGCGACGCTTGGCGGCCCACGCTACCTCTGGTGGAACTTCGTTGCCTCCTCGAAGGAGCGCATCGAGGCCGCCAAGATCGAATGGCGCGCCGGAAACTGGGGCGAGGGGCGTTTCGATCTGCCGGCTGACGACCGGGATGAGCACATTCCCTTGCCGGACTGACAGTTGAGCGAACGACAGGATTTGCGCGATCAGCCTTCAATCGCTTCGCGCAGCCGTTTCGCAAGCGCCAGCCGATGCTGGACGGGGTGATTGCGGTTGGCGAGGATGACGAGGCCGATGCCGCGCTCTGCGATGAAGGCGGCATAGGCGCTGAAGCCATTGGTGCCACCGGTCTTGTTGACGACAGCGCCCGCAGGTGGCGCTGGCCCGTCCAGTGTCGCGCCCGGGTTCGGTTTGAACACCATGGCATCGCCGTTGCCCTCCAGCAGATGGTCTTGCGTGACGGGCGGCGCATACCATTCCCAGATCGACCCCTGCGTCATCGGGCCAACCCTCAGGTATCCCGCCTGCGTTGATTTCAGCGCTTGTCCGATGCCGCCGGGTGCCGCGACAAGACCCATCTGGGCTTCCAGCCAGCGCAGCAGATCGGATGCGGTGATGCGAATGCCATAGGCTTCGGCGGCGAGCACACCTTGCGTCATGCGCACCGCACGCCCGTCCCGCGTCTGGCCTTGCGCGTAGCGCGCCATCACGGGCTGCGGGACGCTATAGTAAGTGTCGTTGAGGCCAAGCGGCGTGAGGACATGCTCGCGCATCAGGGCAGCGAAATCGCCCTTGAGGGCGCGCGCGGTGACGACGCCGAGCAAGCCTATGCTGGGGTTCGCATAGGCGCGCACCCGGCCCGGTTCCGCCGGCGGGCTCCATCTGCGGAACCACGCAGCGGCTTCAGTCCATGTCTTTGCCTCAGCGGGCAGTTGCAGCGGCATGCCGCCGGTGGCGTGCGTCGCAAGATCGCGCAGGGTGAGCCGGTCTGTGCCGGGCCCACGCACCTCAGGCGCATGCTTGCCCGGCGCATCGCTCCACGAGAGCGCGCCCTTGGCGGCGGCCACCGCCGTCAGCGCCACGGTGAAGGTCTTGCTGATCGAGCCGATCTCGAACAGCGTGTCGTTGTTGACAGCCGCGCCGCTGGCAGGATCGGCCACTCCGTAGCTGAAGACGCGCCGCCCTTGCGGGCTGACAAGGCCGATGGCGAGGCCGGGAGCAGCGGCCGCAGCCATGAAGTCGCGCGCGGCAGCGTCAACCGCTTGCGACTGCTTCGCGGATTGCGCCTGACATGAGCCTGATGCGAATGGCGTGGCCAGCAGGCCAGCAATGAAAGCCCGACGGGGCGGCGATGTCAGCATCGGGAAAACTCCGGGAAGGAAAAGATCGTCTGTCGCCGGTGGAGGCGTCAGAATTGGGAAAGACGCGGGCCCCAGGCAGCCATCTCACCATCCGCGATGGTGAGTGTGACCTGCCAGCGGTCCTTGCGGCGCAGGATGTAGACATGCTTCCAGCCCGCGATCAAATCGCCGCCGTCGCCCAGCATGCGATAGGCCATGCGTGCCTGCGCGACATCGGGAAACAGCTCGGATGCCTCAAGCAGCCGGCCTTCCGATCGGACGACCCCCTGCCTGCGATAGAAATCCATCAGCTTCACGAGGTGACCACGGAACGTCTGCGCATCCATCGCGAAGTTCCCGGCGGGCGTCGGAAACAATCCAATGGGCTCCCAAAGCGCACTGAGCGCATCGACGTCGGAGCGATCGAATGCCTCGACATAGGATGTGAAGAATGTTGCGATCTCGTCGTGGAAAGTCATGCGGTCAGGCTCGGGAGGTGATGGTTACGGGACAGCGATCCGGCACACCGGCGCACGCTTCGTGCGACACGAGATGGCAGATATCAGCCATGCGCCGGGCGCTTGAAGAAATAGTAGAACACGAAATGCGCGGGCGACACCACGGCAACGAGTTCCCAACCCTCCGCTCCCAACGTGTTGAGCGCACTGCCATCAAGCGTTTCCGTCTTGATCAGATAGTCCCACTGCATCGTCCATTCTCCTTATGGTTCAGGCTCTATCGCGAGGGTAACAGCTCGCTCAAACAGCGTTCGGAATGCGGGCGATCACCTTGATCTCGAAGTCGAACCCCGAAAGCCAGGTGACGCCGACCGCCGTCCAGTTCGGGTATGGCGCTTCCCGGAAAACGTCGCCCTTGATAGCCATGACTGTGCCGAATTGATGTTCGGGATTGGTATGGAATGTGGTCACGTCGACAATGTCGTCGAGCCCGCATCCGCCCGCCCGCAACGTGGCCTCGAGGTTGGCGAAGGCGAGACGGACCTGTGCCTCGAAGTCCGGCTCGGGCGACCCATCGTCGCGGCTGCCAACCTGACCGGACACGAACAGAAGATCGCCCGATCTGATCGCCGCCGAATAGGCATGTGCCTTGTAGAGGTCGTGCCGACCGGCGGGAAAGACGGCTTCGCGTTTGGCCATGTGGAATGCTCCATCTGTCGGTGGCGCCAGAGCGCCCGCCACGGGTTTAAGTCAGTTGATTGTTTCAAGTACGCTGCGTATCTGTAACAAGGTACGAGCCGTATGTCAATTCACATACGTGACGTATGTCAAAGGGAGGCTAAGTGCGATGGTGCGGCGACGCGCGGAAACCATGGAGGAAAACCGCCGCAAGCTGATGGCTGCCGGCCGAAAGGCCTTCGCGTCCGAAGGCTTCGCCGCCGCGTCCATGGACGAGTTAACCGCCTCCGTCGGTCTGACGCGCGGCGCGCTCTATCCCAACTTCGGTGACAAGAGGGGACTGCTCGCGGCTGTGGTGGCGGAGGTCGACAGCGAAATGGCGGCGCGTGCGCGCTTGGCCAGTGCTGGTGCCGGGGACGACTGGCGGCAATTGCTGGCGGAAGGCGCGGCCTACATCACGATGGCACTCGACCCGGAAGTGCGCCGGATCGTGCTGCTCGATGGACCGGCGTTCCTCGGCGATCCCTCACAATGGCCGAGCCAGAATGCCTGTCTCGAGGCCACGAAGCAGTCGGTTGCGAGGCTGATCGCCGCCGGCGTCATGAAACCCGTCGATGTCGAGGCTGCAGCTCGCCTCCTGTGCGGTGCCGCGTTGAACGCGGCGCTCTGGGTCGCGGCGCATGGCGATCCGCAATCCGCCTTGCCCAAGGCGCTCGAGGCTTTTCGCCTCATGGCAGAAGGTTTTCTGGCCGGAAAGCGCTGATGGGCGCTACTGCCTATGCGCATCGATCTTGTCGGCGATCAGCAACCTTCCGGCGAGACAATGCCCGCTCAGCGCGCGCAGGCGAAAGGCAGGAACGTGCTGGAGGTGCCGGCGTTCATGGCCCTGATCGTCATGGTATTGGCTGCGTTGAGTTCCTCGGCAGACCTTGGGCAGACATTGCGCCCCTGCAGGCATCCGCTGTCGATGAAGGCTTGATGCGCAGCCGTGAATTCCTGGCTGAGGCCACGGCCGCCCGTGCGGCTGACGTAGTCGGACCAGGCACCCTTGTAACGAACGCACTTCTCTTCCGTCCACGATCTCGCGGTTGACTGTGCTTCAGCATTCGGGATGCCAACGCCAAGACAACCAAGAACAAACATGATTGCGATGACACGCGAAATGAACATCATCCTGCCAACTCCGTTCTTTTGTCCGTCAGGCTGCATCGGTCGGGTTCATCCCTTCGAAACCGCGCCATACCGCAAACCGTCAAAGAGCAGTTTGACCATGTCCTGCGTGTGGCGCTGCGCATCGTCGCCCGTGCTCACCGCCAGATTGCCGATGGCGCGCAAGAGGTCGTAGGGCGCGACATCGGCGCGGATCACGCCAGCACCCGCCGCCGACTGGAGCAGCGCGGCGAGACAGGGCTCGAAGCGCTCGCGGAAATAGGCAGGCAGGGCATCGAAGGCCGGGTCTCCCGAGAACAGCGCCGCCGCCAGCCCCTTCTTGGTCGCAAGGAACACCGTGTAGCGGTTCAGCCAGCGCTGCAGCGCTTCACCGGGCGGGTGCGTTGCCGCCAGAACCTCGGCCTCGGCCACGCAAGCGTCGACCTCCCGGCGAAACACCGCCGCCACCAGATCCGACCGCTTCGGGAAACGGCGATAGAGCGTGCCGATGCCCACGCCCGCCTGTGCCGCAATGTCCCTGACGGGGGCATCCACGCCAGCGCTGACGAAGACGATCTTCGCCGCCTCCAGCAGCGCATCCTCGTTGCGCAGCGCGTCGGCCCGCACGGCGCGTCCAGGGCGGGCATCAGTCGTCAGATCCGGTTTTGCATCGTCCTGCAAGCACGCCTCATGTCTCGATCGGGCCTTGCCGACAAGACGGCCCTTGATAAACGGAACAATGTTCCGTATATCAGTTTCAAGCGGATCAATGTTCCTTTTATAGATGGAGCGTTGATCCGCTTACAACAGATAGGCGAGCCGATGCGGTTTCGCCAGTCACACCTGCGGAGTACCAGCCATGAACAACCTCATCACCCACGCCCGCCACATCCCGGTCAGCCCGGCGACCCAGACGATTGCCATCAATCCCGTGTTGCTGCCCGCACCCGGCAGGGGATTGCCGCTGGAAATGCGCATCACCGTGCCTGCCACGGGGCGCGACCTGCCCATCATCCTGCTGTCGCACGGCCATGGGCCATCGCTCTACATCCCGTCCAAAGATGGCTACGGCCCTCTGGTGAACTTCTACGCCGAGCACGGCTTTGCGGTGATCCAGCCGACCCATGCCAGCTCGAAAGTGGCCGGGCTGGACCCGACATCGCCCGGCGGCCCGCTGTTCTGGCGCTCCCGCGTCGGGGACATGAAGCTGATCCTCGACAACCAGAGCGAGATTGAAGCAGCCACGCCCGCCATCAGCGGCCGACTCGACTGGAGCCGTGTCGCCGCTGTCGGCCACTCGCTGGGCGCACATACCGTCGGCATGCTGCTCGGCGCGCGCCTCACGGATACGAAGAACCCGGCGGATACCGACGTCATCCTGATCGAACCGCGCATCAAGGCTGGCGTTCTGCTGGCGGCACCCGGCCATGGCGGGGATGATCTCAGCCCCTTTGCGCGGGAGAATTACACGGCGCTGAACCCGGACTTCAGCC
>JANMHN010000035.1:0-4324 GCA_031375185.1 Allobosea sp.
GAGGATGTCGAGGCGGCCGGCGCGCGCCATGATGTCGGCCACTGCCATCTGGCATTCGCTGCGCTCGCCGATGTCGGCGGTGACGCTGACGAGATCATGGGCACCGGCGAAGGCTTCAAGCCGTTCCGCGTCGATGTCGGCCACGACCACATCCGCTCCGGCCTGCCTGAGGGCGATGGCGATCGCCTGCCCGATGCCTTGTGCAGCGCCCGTGACGAGCGCGA
The DNA here is from genome assembly GCA_031375185.1 of Allobosea sp. Lineage (GTDB taxonomy): Bacteria > Pseudomonadota > Alphaproteobacteria > Rhizobiales > Beijerinckiaceae > Allobosea. Next base: position 225 of record JANMHN010000035.1, read on the forward strand.
CCTGCCCGTCAAAGCGGATGTGCATGGTTCGCCGCCTCCGCAGTCGCGATGAGTTTGGCGAACGTCGCGAGGGCCATTGGCTCGCGCCCGTCTTCGATGTCGTGGATCAGCGCCACTAGATGCCGGATGGCCGGGGTGTGGACGCCAGCTTCCGCGCCGAGTTCGGCAATGACGCCGATCTGCGGGTCGATTTCGGTCTTGCGCTTGCGCACCGCAAGGTCGCGGTGGATGCCCGAATGGGTCTTGGCCCCATGCCGGTTGAAATCCGCCAAAGCGGCAATCGAGGCGCGCGCGCCATCCATCGGCGCACCCGGGGCAAAGCAGGCCGGGTCAAAGCCATTGAAGCCAACCGGCGTCACACCCCGCGCGCTCGCCACGGCCATCACCTCGCGCGCCAGCCTGTCGAACACCACGAAACGGCGTGGATCGTCAAAGTTGGCCGTCATTGAATCTGGCGTCAGCGCGGTTGCGAACAGCATCGCGCCATAGGCCAGCTTGCCCCACAGATAGCCCCAGATATTGTCGGTCAGCACGGCATCCGGCTCGAAAATCCTGAGCCAAGCATGCATCTGGAGCGTTCGCTCGCGCACGGCGCCATCGATTTCGCCCACGACCACCGCCGCCCGGTTGCCGAGCAGGATTTCGCCCGGTCCGAGCCAGTCCGCGCCGAAATTGACGAAACAGCCCATGGTGCGCTGATGGCCGACGGCGCGGGAGATCGCGATTTCGTTGAGCCCGTTCTGCGCCGACAGCACGTAGCCATCGGCGGACAGGTGCGGCAACAACTGTACAAGCGCGGCCTCGGTCGCCTGCGCCTTCACAGCCAGCACGATCACATCGTATGTGCCGACTACCTCGGGCGGGGTCACGCAGGGCACGATCTGGCTGAATGCCTCGACCGGCCCTGTGATGTTCAGCCCGGTCGTGCTGCAGGCGGCCGCGTGTTCGGCCACGACATCGACCATCAGCACCGGCAGGCCCGCCCTTGCCCAACAGGCCCCGAGCGTGCCGCCAATGGCACCAGCCCCCCAGATCAGGATCGCGGGAGGCTGGACCATCGTGTCAGCGGGCTGGCTTGATGTTCATGGCCAGCGTGTCTTCATCGACGCGGGCCTTGATCGTGACCTTGTCCTTCTGCATCGCCCAGGCGGAACCAACCGCGACAATGGGAAGCCGCTGCTTGTCGGTGTCCAGCAGGGCATTGGCGTCCTCGAGGAACTTGCGGCGCTTGCCCTCGTCAAGCTCAACAGCGGCATCCTGCAGGAGCTTGTCCATCACGGGGTTCTTGTAGCCCAGCACGTTGAACGCGCCCATGCGGCGCTCACGGTCATTGGAATGCGCCAGTGACGACAGCGTGTAGTGCGACTCGCCTGTCAGCGTGCCCCAGCCGGACATCGAGAACGAGTATTCGGCGCGGGTGCGGGCGGGGAAGAACACGGCAGCAGGCTGTGCATTGGCCTGCACCTCGATGCCGATGGCAGCCAGCATCTGCGCGATGCCAGTACCGACCTGCCTGTCGCCCGGCAGGCGGTCCTGCGTGAACGAGAACTGCGTCTTGAAGCCGTTGGGGTAGCCAGCTTCAACCAGGAGCTTCCGGGCGGCAGCCACATCGAAGGGGCGTGGCGGCAAGGCCTTGTTGAAACCGAAGATCGATGGCGTGACCATCTGGTTCACCGGCACGCCAAGGCCCTCCATGGCGATCTCGGCCAGCGTCTTGCGGTCGATGGCGAGGTCGATGGCTTGCCGGACGCGCAGATCAAGAAACGGGTTCTTGTCGAGCGCCGAGCCGTCCTTCGCCGTGGTGTTCAGCGCCTTCTCACGCATGTCGAGTTCGACGTTGAACACATAGACGGTGTCGATGGTCTGGACGTTGAGCTTCGGGTCGCGCTTCAGCGCCGCCACATCGGTGGCGGGAACGCGGGTGATCAGGTCAAGCTGGCCGGCCTTGAGCTGCGCCACGCGGGCGGCATCATTGGCGATTTCCTTGCGCACATGGCGCGCCCATGGCTCCTTCGGACCCCAGTAGCCGTCGAAGCGCTCCAGCACGAGATCGCCCTTGGGCTGCCAGGACACATAGCGATACGGCCCGGTGCCGATGGCGGCCTTGCCAGTGTTGAAGGCCTCGTTGGCGCTTTCCTTGGTCAGACCCGCTGCGGCCTTTGATGAGACGATGAACAGGCGGATGAAATCATAGGGCAGGATCGGGGCCGGGCCATCTGTCACGATGTGCAGCGTGTGCGCGTCGATGACCTTGGTTTCCTTGACGCGGCGCACATAAATGGTTGTCGGGTTGGGGCCAGACACCGTCGGAATACGCTCGATCGAGAACTTCACGTCCTCTGCGGTGAAATCCGAGCCGTCATGGAACTTGACGCCCCTGCGCAGCTTGAACTCCCAGGTCGTGTCGTTGATCAGCTTCCAGCTTTCGGCCAGGCGCGGCTCGACCTCAAGCCCGTCACCTGACCATGTCAGCGTGTCGAAGACATGCTTGAGCGCTTCGGCATGGGTGCCGCTGGCTGTAAAATGCGGATCGATGGAATCAGGCCCGCCACGCACGCCGATGGTCAGTGTCTGGGCGCTTGCGGTGGCCCCTGCGCCAAGTGTAAGCGCTGTGACGAGCGCTGAAGAGCAAATCAGTCCGAGCATGACAGAACGTCGTGAAGTGCGTGCCGAGTGTCGCATGGTCAAGTGTCGCATGGTCAAATCTCCGAAGCCTGACGGCCATTCACCGTGGCGGCGCTGGCCAGAAATCCCATTGAAGGCTGAACTTTGTTTGCAGTCAATTCCTTGTGGAACCATTTTTTGCATCTATAATCGAAATGCAATGACAGAAAGTTCGGGATGGAACCGCCCAAGTTGATGACTGACAGGCTTCCCAGCCACACAGTACCTGACGGGATCGGCGCGGAGCTGATGGCGCGCCAGAGGCTCGATGCGTTCACCCATGCACGGCTGTGGAAAAATCCCTGCGGGTTCGCGGCGCGTTTCAACTATCTGGGCCTGCGTTACAACCAGCCCCTTTATGGCTGGGTTCAGGAGCGCTTCGGCCTGGCGCGCGTCGAGTTCGTGGTGATCTACAGCCTTGCCTTGCAGGATGGCATCACGGCCAGCGAGATCGCCGCTTCAACGGCTTTTCCCAAGAACACCCTGAGCCGCGCGGTGAACCAGCTGATCAAACGTGGCCTTGTCGAGCGGCGCACCGATCTGGTGGACCGCAGGCAGCAATTCCTGTCGCTCACCCGCAGCGGCCGCCTGATCTTCGACGAAGCCCTGCCACGGTTTGTGGCGCTGGAGGAGGAGATGCTCGCGCCCCTGTCGCTGGTGGAGCGCGAGACCTTGTCGACGCTGATGGCGCGCGTCGTCCTCGCCATGTTCGACACTGGCGACCGGCACGACAGTGAACCTGACACGGAAACGGCGGGAAACTGACCGATGCGCATCGCGACGATGAACTGGATGCAGGTGGAAGAACTGGCCCGGCACGAGAAGCGCGCCGTGCTGCCGGTCGGCTCCACCGAGCAGCACGCCTGGCTCAGCCTGTGCGTCGATGCCATCCTGTCCGAGCGGGTCGCGGTCGATGCGGTTGAGGGTCTTGGCATTCCGGTGTTCCCGGTGATCAACTATGGCCTCACGCCCAGTTTCGTGGATTATCCCGGCACGGTGACACTGAAGCTGTCGACGCTGTGCGCCATCCTCACCGATGTGCTGGATGGCATGGTGCGCTCGGGTTTCAGGCATCTCACCATCGTCAACGGCCATGGCGGCAATTCGCCCGCCCATGGCGCTGTTCTGGAATGGCTGGATGGCAATCGCGGCATCCAGGTGAAATGGCACAACTGGTGGTCTGCGCCGAAGACCATGGCCCATGTACAGGCCATCGACCCGGTTGCCAGCCATGCCTCCTGGATGGAAAACTTCCCATGGACGAGGCTCGGCAACATCTCCATGCCCACGGTGCAAAAGCCGATGCTCGACATCGCGCGCTTCCAGCAGCTCGACCCCGGCGCGAAGAAGGCCATGCTCGGCGACGGCAATTACGGTGGGCTCTATCAGCGCCCTGACGAGGACATGCGCGCGATCTGGGCCACTGCGGTGGCGGA
>JANMHN010000378.1:0-12953 GCA_031375185.1 Allobosea sp.
CTGTGGCGCGCGGTGCTGCGCAACCGCTGGACGCCGATCATCACCGCTGGCAAGATCAGATTCCGGCGTGAACTTCGGTTTTTCACGCCGTTCACGCTCGAAACCCGCGTTCTGTGCTGGGCCGACACATGGATCGTCATCGAGCATCGCCTTGTCTCGAAAGGATCACGCGGGCAGGATGTGACCAATGCCGTCGCGCTGGTCCGGGTCGGGCTTTATGACCGAAAGGGCAGGAGCTTCGTGCCGACCCAGGCGATGATGGACGAGATGGGCGCCGGTCACCAGAGCCCCCCGCCATCTGCAGAGGTGCAGGCGTTCCTCCATGCCGAAGACGCCATGAAGCGGGCAGGTTGAGCATGGCAATTGAGCCATATCAGGCTGTGTCCGAGTTCATCTTGTTGACGCATCTGGTCAGCTCGTCAGAGAGCGGGCCTCCAATGGTCTTTCGATAAATCTCTGCCAGTGCTGTATAATACCAAAGCGTCCCGCTCTTGCCTGCGGTGAATCTGTCCCACACAGCCTCATCGACCGCATGCCGGTCGATCAGGATAGAGCGCGCATTGTGGGTCTTGTCGGCGAGTGAAACCAGCAGCGACCGCGTGCTTTTTTCTGGCAGGAGGGCAAGATACTGTTCTTTTCGAAAGCGCCAGGCAGGTTTCGGCTCGACCCACGAATCGGTACAGTCTGAAACAATGTCGGAAACGTCGCGTCCGAAGCGTGTCGTGATGTCTGCAAGAATGGCCCTGCCACCTTGGTCCTCCGCAGCATCATGCAAGAGTGCCCCAATCGCCTGATTTTCATCGCCGCCATGTTCGATCACAAGGGATGCTACTGAAAGCAGATGTGAAATATAGGGGATGTTGCTTCCCTTGCGAATCTGGTTCCGGTGCAGCCTGCTCGCGAAAACCAGGGCGTCATCGAAACGATCCGTCAGAATTGTCATGAAATTTACTCCGCAGCCTTTCGCGTCATGCGCCACTGCGACAAAAGTGAGCGCAGGGCGGCGGGCTTCAAGGGTTTGTTCAACATCTGGATGCCCGCAGCGTCAGCACGTGCGCGGACATCCGGCGACCGGTCAGCGGTCAGCAGCGTTGCCGGGATGCTGGCTCCGCACGCATCCCTCAGGTGGCCCACCGCCAGGATGCCGTCGCCATCATCCAGATGATAATCGGCGATAATCGCGTCAAGCTGCCTGACGCGCGGGCCAAGCGTCCGGATTGCTCCGTGTGCATCGTGTGCCGTCACGACCGTGCAGCCCCAGCCCTCCAGGACAAGGCGCATGCCCTGCTGGATCGAAGGCTCGTTGTCGAGGGCCGCCACCAGCATGCCCTGCAGCGGCGCATAGGCACCGGCTGCGCGCTCGAGCGGCACGACCTGGGCAGGCAGGGCCGCGGCGCGGGGTGCCAGGATCTCGAAGGTCGAGCCGCGCCCGGAGGCTGACTTGAGGATGAGCTTGTGACTGAGCGTGCGGGCGATGCGCTCCACGATGGACAGGCCAAGACCGAGGCCGCGCGCCACCTTTGCACCCTGGTCGAGCCGTTCGAACTCGCGGAACACCAGCTTCTGCTTGGCCAGGGGAATGCCCAGGCCCGTGTCGATGACCTGAATGGCAAGGTTGGGACCACGCCGCCGGCACCCGACCAGGATCTTGCCGGAAGGCGTGTATTTCACGGCGTTTGAAACGAGATTCTGCAGGATGCGCCGGAACAGTCGCCTGTCCGAACGGATCGTGGCCTTGGTCGCGAAGAATTTGAGCGTGAGCTGCTTTTCGCGCGCCAGCGGCTCGAAGTCGTGCTGCATCTGCTTGAGCAGGTCGTCGAGCCGGAATGTCGTGATTTCCGGCTTCATTGCGCCTGCATCAAGCCGCGAAATTTCCAGCAGCGCCGTCAGGATCTCCTCGACCGCATCCAGCGAGGCTTCGACGTTCTCGGCAAGTTCGGGCCGCCCCGACAGCCGGTCACGCTCCGTCAGGGAGTGGGCATAGAGCCGTGCGGCATTGAGCGGCTGCAGCACATCATGGCTGGCGGCGGCGAGAAAGCGTGTCTTGGACAGGTTGGCATTCTCGGCTTCGAGCTTGGCCGATTGCAGCGCCGTGTTGACGCGGGTGATTTCCTCCGTCCGCTCGCGCACCCGGTCTTCAAGCGCTTCCTCGACCGCGACCGCTTCCGAGACATCGGTGTAGGTGATGACAAAGCCACCATCGGGCAGCGGGTTGGAGCGGACCTCGATGACGCGCTCTGAGGGATGCAGGCGCAGCCTGACAGGTTCGCGGTTGTTGATGAAGCTCTCCAGCCTTGCCGACACGAGATCATCGACCGGGCCGTCACCATACGAGCCGCGCTCGGCATTGAATCGCACGATGTCATCAAGCCCGGTGCCGACGCGCAGCATGGCAGGCGGCAGGTCATAAAGCTGGATAAAGGCCTCGTTCCAGCACAGCACCCTGAGATCCTTGTCGACCACGGTGATGCCCTGGCCCGCATGATCGAGGGCATGCTGCAGCAGGTCACGGTTGTACTGGAGCGCGGCAGACGCATCATCAAGCAGCTTGAAGGCTGTTTCGCTGGACAGGTTGCGCCGCTTGAGCAGCACCGACAGCACAAGCCGGGACGAGGCCGCACCGATGGCCGAGGCCAGCAGATGCTCGCCGAAGCGGATCGCATGGATGTCGGCCTCATCTGTGCCGGTCCGCGGCGTGACATCATTTTGCCGGAACCCTGCGAAGGCCGCCCTGGTCCTGTCCACGCCAAGGTAGCGCGCAATTGTGCCCTGCAACTCGTCCATGGTGACGGATGAGCGCCACAATCTGAGATTCTGTGCCATGCCGGGGCCTGCCGTGCTCACGAAGCTCGCTGCCTGCAGCCGCTCGATGGCATTGGCTGGCCGCATCAGGGACACGCCCACGAAGGCAAGGGTATTGAGAAGGAGGCTCCAGACCACGCCATGCGTCAACTGTGGCATCTCGGTGCCGAACAGGGCTGTGGGCCTGAGCGCCTCGATGCCGAAAGGCCCGGACTGGATCAGCGGCATCCAGTGTGTGTCCCCTCCCAGCACGTTGGGCAGCAGCAGGGTGTAGATCCAGGCCAGGAGGCCGACCAGAAGTCCCGCCGAAGCCCCCGCCGCCGTGCCCCGCTTCCACACCAGGCCGGCCAGGAACACAGGACCGATCTGCGCCGTTGCCGCAAATGACAGAAGACCGATCGTGGCCAGCGCCGCGTCACCAGCCGCGCGGTAATAGACATAGCCCATCAGCACGATCATCACGATGGCGATGCGCCGGGTCGTCACGACGAGTGAGCCGAGATCCCCGCCCCCGGTTGCAAGCGTGGGCACGCTGCCTTGAGAATGTTGCCACGAGAGCATGAGGCTGCGCCCGCGCACGATCAGCGGCATCACCAGATGGTTCGAAATCATGATGGCCAGGGCCACCGAGGCCACGATGACCATGGCGGTGGCAGCGCTCAGGCCCCCGATGAAGACGATGAGCGCGATCAGTCCCGCGCCCTGGCTCAGCGGCAGCAGCAGCACCGTCATGTCGCGCTCGCCCGGATTGAGCGTGAGGAGCGTCTCTCCGGAGATGGCGATGGGCAGCACGAAAAGGTTGATCAGGATGAGGTAGAGCGGAAACATCCACGCCGCGCGCTTGACGTCCTGCTCGTTGCGGTTCTCGACAATGGCCATGTGGAACTGGCGCGGCAGCAGGAGGGCGGCAAACGCCGAAAGCACCGTGAGCGTCAGGAACGTGCCGATTCCCGAGGTCCGCTCCCAGATCGGGAGCTGGTCGCTGAAGGGCGGGTTTGATGCGCGCGCGATGATCGCACCAAGACCATCATTCATCCAGTAGACGACGAACAGTCCGCCGACCATGAAGGCCACGAGCTTGACGACGGACTCGAGCGCAATCGCCACCACAAGGCCGTCCTGATGCTCGGTGGCATCGATGTGGCGCGTGCCGAAGGCCACCGCGAACGCAGCCAGGACCAGCGCGACCAGCAGGGCCAGATCACCGAGGATGGGCAACTGTCTCGGGATCATCGTGCCGTCGGACACTTCGAGGAACACAGAGAGCGACGACGACACGGCTTTCAACTGGAGCGCCACGTAGGGAAGTGCCGCCAGAACCGCGATCAGCGTGACAAGCGCCGCCACGCGCTCGCTCTTGCCATAGCGGGCACCCACGAAATCGGCGACGGATGTGATGTTCTGCGCCTTCGCAAGCCGCACGATCCGGCTGACGAGCTTGTGGCCGAAACCGATGACGAGGATCGGTCCGAGATAGATCGCGAGAAAATCAAGTCCCGCCCGGTTGGCGAAGCCAACCGATCCGTAAAATGTCCATGATGTGCAATAGACGGCAAGTGCCAGCGAATAGATGGTCGTCCGCGCCGGTCCACGCATGACACGGCGGCCGGCTCCATCGGCGGCATGTGCAACTGCGAACAGCACGAACAGATAGACCAGCGCCGCAAGCACAATCGACCAGCCTGGGAGCATGTCCGGACCTCCTGTCCTGAACCTTAGATCTTTCCGCATTGAAATGGAATCCATTTCAATGCGGAAAGATGACCGATCATAATAAGTTAGAGCATTGCGTACCGACAAAACCGGTACCCACTTTTGTGCGCAATGCTCTAGACGCAGATGACAGGGCAGCCAACACTTTGTCGGGGGCTGAATGCTTGGATGCCGTTCTTCGAGGGCAATCATTTTCACGATGAATACGTCATTGGCCTCTTCTTTTTGGTTAACAATTGGTTTAACCGTTTCAGACAGCACTTGGCCAGATGTCCAGTGCAATTCATAAATGAAACTGACGAGGGGATGTCGGCAATGCTTCAGGAATTCAAAGATTTTGCCATGAAGGGCAATGTTGTGGATCTCGCCATCGGCGTGATCATTGGCGGAGCATTCGGCAAGATTGTCGAATCGATGGTTGCAGACATCATCATGCCGATCATCGGCGCGATCACAGGCGGCATCGACTTTTCAAACCTTTATCTGTCACTCGGCGCCAAGGTTGCTGCCGGCACAGGCTACGCCGATGCCAAGAAGGCCGGCGCGATGCTTGGATACGGCACGTTCATCACCTTCGTCGTCAACTTCCTGATCATCGCCTGGGTTCTGTTCATGGTCGTCAAGGCCATGAACAAGATGAAGAAGGAACCTGCTGCTGCCCCTGCGGCCCCCGCGCCTCCATCCGATGAGATTGTGCTGCTGACCCAGATTCGCGACGCGCTCAAGAAGTGAGATCGCGTGGCCTTCGGGCTTGCCGTCTGAACACTGCACCCGCAGCACCATGTGCTGCGGGTTTTTTCATGCCCGGTGGACAGCCGCAGTTCATGAACCATCCATGCGCCGGACTCATGTGCCGGTGTGATGCGTCCATCGTGATAAATCATGACCGCCCGGCGTGGCCAAGGGCCAGTGCGCCGTCGTAAGGATCATGAAACCCGGACAGCATCCGGAACGTCCATGCGGAGCAAACGATGCCGATGATGACAGCCTCGAGAGACCACGGCCCGTCTGTGTCTCCCTCCATCGCTGATCTGCGGGCCGAGGCCAGCGGTGCGCCGCCCAGCGGCATCGTCGATGTTGTCAATCATGGCCGCACCAAGCCCGGCCTCATTCCTTTGTGGGTGGGGGAGGGCGACCTGGCGACGCCAGCCTTCATCATCGAGGCAGCCACGCGGTCTCTGGCGGCCGGAGAGACATTCTATACCTGGCAGAGGGGCATTCCCGACCTGCGCGAGGCCTTGGCGCGCTATCACGAGCGGCTGTTCGGCGGCTCTTTTTCGGCCGAGCGGTTTTTCGTCACCGGTTCGGGCATGCAGGCTGTCCAGATCGCGATCAGGATGATTGCGGGTAAAGGTGATGAGGTTCTGATTCCCACGCCTGCCTGGCCCAATTTCAGCGCCGCCATCGGCATCACTGGTGCAAAGGCCGTCGATGTCCCGATGACCTTCGGTGCCAACGGCGTCACGCTTGATGTCGCGCGGCTGGCCGCAGCCGTCACGCCGCGGACACGGGCGCTGGCGATCAACTCGCCAGCCAATCCGACGGGCTGGACCGCGACGCGCGAAGAGCTGGCTTCCATCCTGGCGCTCGCACGTCAGCATGGCCTGTGGGTCATTGCCGATGAGATCTATGGACGTTTTGTCTATGATGGCGCATCCCACGCGCCGTCGTTCAGGGATGTGATGAACGAGGACGACAAGATCGTGTTCGTCCAGACGTTTTCGAAGAACTGGGCCATGACGGGCTGGCGCATCGGCTGGCTCGAAGCCCCGGCGCAGTTTGGCCAGGTCATCGAGAACCTGATCCAGTACTCCACATCTGGTTCCCCTGTCTTCGTGCAGCGCGCAGCCATCTCGGCGCTGGAGCATGGCGAAGGCTTCGTTGCGCACCAGATCGAGCGGGCGCGTCTGGGGCGCGACATTGTCGTCAATGGCCTGAAGGCGACCGGCCTGGTGTCGTCGCCTGCACCTGTCGGGGCTTTTTACTATTTTTTCAATGTCGACGGCATCACCGATTCGCGCGCGTTTGCCATCAGGCTGGTGGATGAAGCCAATGTCGGGCTCGCTCCCGGCGCGGCTTTCGGGCTTGGTGCGGATGCCGGTCTCAGATTGTGCTTTGAGCGAAAATCCGAGGATCTCGTCGAGGCAGTCAGCCGCATGCAGGCGATGTTCGCAAGCCTTTAAATTTTGAAATGTCCTGATGTTCTGGACCTGCTCTGTGGCAAAATGCACAAAACGGGCTGGCCAGACTTGCTTTTCCTCCCATATCTGTGACACTTCAAACGTTATAATCCTTTGAAGCTGATAGTGGGTTGTTGAAATGCAGGCCGTTCGCAGGCCAACACTATCCGAAGCGCGTCTCGAGAGGGTTCTCGAGATCGCGCCTGATGGAATTATCGTCATGGATGAGGGTGGGCACGTGCTCGTCTTCAACAAGGCATGCGAGCAGCTTTTCGGATACGGTGCCGATGACGTGATCGGCGAGAATGTCCGGATGCTGATGCCCCAGCAGCATCATGACAACCATGATCTTTACGTGAACCGCTATCGTTCCACGGGTGAGCGCCGCGTCATCGGCACTGGCCGTGAGGTCGAAGGCCGCCGCAAGGATGGATCGCTGTTTCCGCTCGATCTGTCGGTGGGCGAGGCGCAGACGCCGAATGGCCGCCAGTTCATCGGCATGATCCGCGATCTGACGGCGCGCCGCGAGACCGAGCGCAGGCTCGCATCCGCCCAGTCAGACCTCATCCGCGTGACGCGTGTGTCCGCGCTTGATGAAATGGGTTCGGCTCTGGCGCACGAATTGAACCAGCCCCTCACAGCCATCATGCTGTATCTTCAGGCCCTTGAGCGCGAGGTCGAACGGCTGCAAGCCGCACAGCCGGTCCCCGAGCAGCGCGCGGTCGAACTTCTTGGCAAGGCCACGCGGGAAGCGCGCAGGGCAGGATCCATCATCCAGCGCGTCAGGCAACTGGTCGAGAAACGCGCCCCCGAGCGCAAACGTGCCAATCTCAACCTGGTGGTCGACGAGGCCCTTGAACTTGCGATGCTCGGTCGCCACCGCACGGTGCATCTGGACCGTCATGGTCCCGAAAACTTGCCGGACGTTCTGGTCGATCCTGTGCAGATCCAGCAGATCGTCCTCAATCTGACACGCAATGCCATCGAGGCCTGCGAAGGCGAGGACCGTCCGTCGGTGGCGGTGAAAACCTGGTTCGAGCCGGGCATGGTCTGTTTCAGCGTGGGCGACAACGGGCCGGGTATTTCGCCTGATCGCATGCGCACATTGTTCAGCGCCTTCCGGAGCGAGTCAGGCGCTGGAACCGGGATGGGGATAGGCTTGACCATTTCACGCGCCATCACGCAGAATCATCTGGGTGAGTTGCTTGTTGATCCGGGTGGGGATGGTCATGGAGCCAGGTTCACCGTCCGGCTTCCCGTCGCGGCAGACGTCATTGCCGCCAATCGTGACAGCGCTGCCGCCATTCCCATGGCAGCCGCAGCTGAAGCGGATAAAACATAAAGGGGGATCCCGTGGATCAGTCATTTCGCCGCTTTGAGCTTGATGTCGTGATTGTCGATGATGACGCGGCTGTCAGGGACGCGCTTTCCATCCTGCTTGAAATGGAAGGCCTGAAGGTCAAAACCTATGAGCATGGCGACGCCTTCGTGGTCGATGCCGCAACCCTGAAACCAGGTTGCGTGTTGATGGATGTCCACATGCCGGGCCGGTCCGGTCTTGATATCCTGGATGCCATCGGCGGCGCGGGTTACCACGCGCCTGTCGTGATGATTTCCGGACAAAGCGATGTCCCCATGGCTGTCTATGCCATGAAGCATGGCGCTTTCGACTTCATCGAAAAGCCTTTCGATGGTCCGGTGGTGATCAAGCGCGTGCGGGAAGCCATCGAGCAGGTGGCGCGCGGCACGGCCGTCACCATCCACGGGCGGCTGCCGGCCTTCACGGGCCATGAAACGCTTACGGTCCGCGAGGTCGATGTGCTCGAGCACATCGTGGCCGGGGCCTCCAACAAGGAAGCCGGCCGGCTGCTCGGCATCAGCCCGCGCACGATCGAGGTTCACCGCGCCCGCATCATGGAGAAGCTGAAGGCCCGTAACACGGCCGAACTTGTCCGGCTCGTGTACCGCGAAGCCGTCAGGGCCTGACCGGGCAGTTCCCAACCATGGATAGTGACGCGGCCCGGATGTGTTTTAGGGTCGTGTAAGTATTTGTGAGGATGCCGCTCCTTTTCAAAAACTGCGATGATGATGGCGAGCGTTGGTCTTCATGTCAGGAATGATGTGACGCGCTTTGCTTTCCTGGTCGCATGCTGTGCAAAACCTTTCCGCGTTTGAGCAACATGTTCTTCTGTTTCATGGGCATGTGGGCATAAGCGCAGATGACGGTTCACATCGTTGAGGATGATCACGGTGTGCGTGACGCACTTTCTGAACTCTGCCGGTCCGTTGGCCGCAAGGTCAGGCTTTACCCTGACAGCGAGTCCTTCGGTGATGGTGCCGACGTCAAGCCCTCCGACATTGTTCTGGTCGACATCTGCCTGCCGGGAGAACGCGGCACCGAGGTCGTGAGGCGTGTTGTCTCCATGACGGAACGTCCCAAGGTCATTGTCATTTCAGGCCTGCCCATGGGCGAGATCGCCTTCGCCATGCGCGAGTTTGCCGATGTTGTGATCATGCGCAAACCCTTGTCTGGCGAGTTGCTCTGTCTTCTGGTCTGAAGCCGGGCTACTGGCTTCGCGTGATAATGTCATCCTGCGGCCATCCCGCGGTCAGCAGCCGTGTTGCACTTGCGTCTGGCCAAGTATCAAGCCAAGTATCTGGATCTCACCATGCGGTCTGCCGGATTGGCACCATTCGCGGAAGATGCGGCCTTGCTGGCCACCGCTGCAGTGGGCGGATACGCGCTGCACAGGCTTGGCGTACCCGCCGGCTGGCTGACCGGAGCGATGCTGCTTGTCGCGCTTCTCGCACTGGTCAGGCCCTGGAAGGGTCCGTCGGACGGGGTGGTGAACATCGGCATGGTGCTCTCGGGGGCCCTGATCGGCGCGGCTGCAACCCCCGAGGCCGTCGAGGCCGTATCCCGCTATCCCGGCAGCATCGCGCTGCTGGTCTGTTCGCTTGTCATGACGGTCATGGTGACGGGCGCATTCCTGGTCCGGGCCGGGCGCTGGTCATGGCTCGATGCCTTGCTGGCTTCCGCACCGGGGGCCGTGTCCGCCGTCATGGTCATCGCGCGGGAGGCAACGGACGGCTTGCCCCGCGTGGCGGTCATCCAGTTCTTCCGCCTGTTCGTGCTGGTCGCGGCCATTCCGAGCGTCCTTGTCCTGCTGGGGAGTGGCGCTGCGACGGCCCTGCCGGTCCTTGCGCCACCCTCATGGCCCGACAGCGCGATCCTGATTGCAGCCGGGTTTCTCGCCGGGTGGGTGTTGCGCAGGTTCGGCATCGTGGCCCCGTTTGTGCTGGGCTCCACCATGGCAAGCGCCGCGCTGCACGCCTCCGGCCTGGTTCAGGGCACACTTGTGCTGCCCCTCGCCATTGTTGCTTTCATTGTTCTGGGCGGCATGATCGGCGCGCGCCTTGGCGGGCTCGATCGGACTGCGCTGCTCCGGCTGTTGCCGCTGGCGCTGGGTGCGTTCATCACGTCAGTGGCTGTTGCGGCCCTGTTTGCCTGGCCGGCGGCGAGCATCGCCAGGGTCAGCTATGGCACGGCCTTCGTTGCCTTTGCCCCCGGTGGCCTGGAAGCCATGGCACTGCTGGCGGTGGTTCTCGGGTTTGATCCGCTTTATGTCGGTGCGCACCATCTGGTGCGCTTCATGGCCGTGGGGTTGCTGCTGCCGGTCGCGGTGAGGTGGGTGATGGCGCGGCAGTCCGGGCGGTAACAGCACCGCCGAAGGGGGCAAGCATGTGAATCAGGTGTCAGCCTTTCTCGGCAGACACAGGCCGTGCGACGGCTGAACGTATCCGGGCGTGTTCAAGCAGTCTGGCATGAAGGCCGGCATCGGCATCGCCGGCACCGGAGCGGATGAGCGCTGCGACATCATCTGTGCCCGCATGGGCACACATGGCGACCATGGAAGCCTTGATCTTGTCTGCCATGGCGATCTCCCTGATCACCATGCGCAGGGCGCTGGCCGCCATCAACGTCTTGAAGCGTGCTTCTCCTGTCAGATGCGGCGCGATCTCTTTGGCCAGCGTGGCCTCCACCGCTTGCAGCAGAGCGGAGCCGATTGTTTCAGGTGTCATGCGTGCGTCCAGATGGCTGGTGGTGTCATGTCGAGGAGGGCATTTTCCAGTTCCGCAGTGATGCGTCCGGTCAGCGCAAGTTCAAGGGAGAATTCAATGCCGGACGAATGCCGCACCCCCTGCTGCAAGGCGATCACGGCCCAGCGCACATGCGCCATGACCTCCCAGAAAAACACGGCCTGTGGGCTGACAGGGCCGCCGCCAGCCGCCTCATAGCCCTTGTGAAAATCCGCGCGCGTGCCAATGCCGCCAGCTTCCAGATCACCGCGTCCGAAGCGCCAGCACCGGGCACAGAACCAGCCGATGTCGCAGATCGGGTCGCCCCAGCCCGCAAACTCCCAATCGAGGATGGCTGTCAGCCCATGGGCGTCGACCATGTAGTTGCCGGTTCGGAAATCACGGTGGCAGAGCGTGATCCGGTCAGGCGGCGGCACATGCCGTTCGGCCCACCGCATTGCCCATTCCAGTGCCGGGCGCTTCGCCTGCATCGCATCAAGCGCGGCCCGCATCTGCCCGATTTCGGCAAGCGCGGGATTGGCTGGCGGAACGCCGAGAAAGGCAAGGTCGCCCTGGGGCGGCCTGACCGCATGGATCAGCGCCAGCTCGCGGCCAAGTCTCATCGTCAGCGCGTCACGGTCTCCGCCAAGTGCCATGTCCTTGACGATCCTTGGTCCCAGGCCGACCCCGTCCACCTTGGCCATCACGGCGAAGGGGCCGCCCAGCACGGATGCGTCATCACAGAATGCGAGCGGCTCCGGCACCAGCACGCCTGCCTTGTGGGCAACCGTGATCAGTGCAAACTCATCGGCACGGCTGTGGCTGACAGAGAGCGTGGCTGCCGCATCCTTCCGGATCACAAGCGCGCGGCCAGCGCCGCCCATGACGGTTTCGACCAGCCAGTTCTCCTGGATGGCTCCGCCACTCAGTTTGCTGGCATGGCTGATCCTGACCTCCTGCCCGAGGGTGCCGGAAAGCCAGATGCCGAGCCGGGACTGCGCCAGCGCATCCATGATTCAGCCCCAGGCCCAGAAACCATCACCTTTGGCGCGGTAGGCATGGGCCAGCACCATGGCGTGAACCTCCGACGCGCCATCGACCAGCCGCGCCTGCCGCGCATAGCGATAGATCCATTCTAGAACCGTGTCCTTGGAATAACCCCTTGCGCCCGTCAGCTGGATGGCGGTGTCGGCGCACAGCTGCAGCGTGTCTGCCACCTGCACCTTGGCCATCGAAACCTCCGTTTTGGCGTGGCTGCCCTGGTCGAGCGCCCAGGCCGCCTTCATGGTCAGGAGCCGACCAATCTCGATGGCGCTTGCAGCCTGGCCCAACTTGATCTGCACGCTCTCGCGGTCGGCCAGCCTGATGCCGAAGCCCTCTCGTGTGTTGACATAATCCTGCGCGATCTCGAGGCAGCGCTTGGCAAGCCCCAGCCAGCGCATGCAGTGCGTCAGCCGTGCTGGCCCTAGCCTTATCTGGGTGACTTTCAGGCCGTCACCGACCCCCATCAGCACGTTCTCGTCGCTGACCTCCAGCCCGTCGAACATGAGTTCGCAATGTCCGCCATGCTCCTCCGGCCCCATGATCGGGATACGCCGCACAATCCGCCAGCCTGGCTGGTCCTTGTGGAACAGGAAGGCTGTCAGCCCCTTGCGCGCATCATCCGAGGTTCGCGCCATCAGGATGACATGAGAGGCGATGCCCGCTCCCGTGATGTACCATTTGTGCCCGTTGATGATCCACTTGCTCCCGACCCGCTCGGCGCGGGTGCGGATCATTCCGGGGTCCGATCCACCGCCCGGCGCAGGCTCCGTCATGGCGAAGGCGGAACGGACCTCGCCTCTCACGATGGGCATCAGCCAGCGCTCTTTTTGTGCCGCGGTGCCCACTTGGCTCAGCACCCGCATGTTGCCGTCATCCGGCGCGGCGCAATTGAAGCAGACCGGGCCGAAGATCGAGCGGTTGGCCTCCTCATACATAGCGGCCTGGCCAACCATGCTCAGGCCCATGCCGCCCATCTGCACTGGCACCTGGGGGGACCACAGGCCTGCCTCGCGCGCCATGGCCTGCAAAATCCGGAGTGCATCCTGAGAGATGTTCTCGTGCGCATCGAACGAGGCCGCATCGCTTTCCAGCGGCAGGATATGCTCGGCCACGAAAGCGCGCGTGCGTTGACGG
>JANMHN010000381.1:0-4241 GCA_031375185.1 Allobosea sp.
CTGAACGACGGGGAGCCGCGACATGTCCAATGCAAGCCCGTCCGGCACGGTTTCATCTGGCTTTTGGCGGGAAGCGCAGGGGCCATTTCGTCACCCGGTCGACCAGCTTTTCGGGCGGCACGTCATCCTCGCTGGCAAACACCCGGCCTTTGACCGAAACACCCGCCTCGATGACGGTGTCCGGCGTGCCTGACAGCAAAGGGTGCCACCATTTGAGATCCTCCCCCTGCGCCACCAGCTTGTAGGCACATGTGGGCGGCAGCCAGCCCAGGGTGCGGACGTCGTGCGGGGTCAGCGTCACACAGTCCGGCACCTTCACGGCGCGATGCTCGTAGTCCTTGCAGCGGCAGGTGCCGGCATCGAAAAGGGCGCAAGCCACATCGGTGGCATGAATGGCGCCGGTGTCCTCTTCCTCCAGTTTCACAAGGCAGCATCGTCCACAGCCATCACACAGGCTTTCCCATTGCTGGGGTGACATCTCGTCAAGCGTGAGTGTTTTCCAGAACGGTGCCTGCGTCATGCCGGGCCTCTCCGCGCGTTCGCCGTGGCGTTGGTCTATGTCCTGACCCGCCGCCGGATGGTGCAGCGGTTGTCGCGTGGGATGATTGCGCTCATCCGCTGCGGCAAGATCGCCATGATCTCGCGGCGCTGGCCAGGATGCAGGCCGAGCCAGGCCCCGATTTCCTCACCTGTGCGCCCGCACCCGGCGCAGAAGCCAGTGGCCGGATCAATCACGCAAATCTTGATGCAAGGGCTTTCGATGCTCATCAGGTGCAGCCGGTCAGGGGGATGTGCCCGGACCGTGCCGGTAAATGTGCCATACGATCACTGACACATGACGAAACATCGCGCCACCCCTTGCACCCCACGCGCGAAGCTGTGTCACATGTCAGTCCGATCCTGGAATCAGGCTTTGACCAGAAATCAGGGCTACCCAGAAATCAGGCCTGGCCCGGCTTCAACTTGTAGAATGTGTGCCGCCCGATCGTGTCCATCCGCTTGAGGCGCCGCGCCCAATAAGGGCGCACGTAGTCGGCATGGTAATGGGTCGAGGCGCCGACATCGCTGAGGTAGATTTTTCCGCTGACCACGTCTGTCGCGATCTGCACCGCCACGCGCCATGGCTCTGGCTCGGTGATGCGCAAGGAACGTCCTTCGCAGGCAAAGGTGAACTGGCAGGCGAGGAACCTGTGCCGGTTCTGGTAAACCACGCCGCAGACGGTGCCTGGATAGTTCTCGTGCCTCACCCGGTTGAGCACGACCTGCGCCACGGCGGCCTGGCCTTCTTCCGGCTCGCTGCGGGCCTCGAAATAGATGGCCTCGGCCAGGCAGCGCATTTCGCGGAACTGCTGCGCTTCGGGGATCAGTGCGGCGTAGTGTGCGCGGGCTTGCGGTTGCGATTTGGGGGCAACGCTGGTCTGAGCGGAAGGGGGCGGAAGCGCTGCCAGGTGCAGCAGGCCTCCAGTCGTTTCGGGAGCTGACATGTCCGCCATGGCCAGCACGGGCGGTGTCATGTCAGGGCTCTGGTTATCCGCCGCAAGGTTTGCGGGTATCTGACGCTCGAACTGTCCTGGTCCGAGAAGGGCCAGATGGCTCAGGGACAGATTGAAACCGGCCGAAACGACGCCTTCGCCTTCGGTGCCGAAGATCAGCCGGTCAAGATCGTCCTTGCTGACGCGGACAGGGGCATCAAGATATGTTGACAGTGTCGGGCGCAACGGCGCGAGCTGGTCACCCTTCCGGCTTCGGTCAATGTCGGGAAAGACCGGCGCTCGGACCTGCACGGTGCTCTTGAGATCGGAGCGGGGGTCGAGTGTGGAGGGTCTCTGGATCGCCATGGATGGTTCATCCGGCGAATAGGCTGCGGGCAAGGACCTGTCTGGCAAGAACCCTTCTGGCAGGAACAATGTCAGCCCGGCGACGCGGTAGGCGGCTTGCGGTGTGCTGGTTGCCAGCCCTTCTATTGTTCCGGAGCGATCGGCTGGCACCTGTCCGGCTGTGGCGGCGAACGAGACAAGCAGGCCCATGGACAAAGCCCAGACGGGGCCACGCGACATGGCTGCTTTCGCCAGTGCCTGGCGCACCCGACGATGGACAGGCGAACGCTGCTTGGAACGCATCACACACACTCAACGCCACAGGGCCGCAACACAGCGCGCAAACAATCACGCAACATGGTTATCAACCCGGTAGGGTTGATGCCCGGTTAACCGCGGGCTGATTTTCTCCGGCCGGATCTGTCATGCAGGGTTTGTGTCATGATCTGCATGAATGGGAGTGATCACCAATCACGGCTTGGCTGGCACCGCCGGAATGATAAACTACATCTTGAAACAGCGGTTTTGCCGCCGGAAAGCACAGCATGTCATCATCAGGTCCAGCCGCCCGCGCGGGCACGCCCTTCTGGCAGACGCCCGAGGCCATCATCACCTGCGGCTGCCTTGTCGCGCTGATCACCTTTGGCCCGCGCGCATCTGCCGGGCTTTTCCAGATCCCGATGACCACCGAATACGGCTGGACACGTGAGGTCTTTTCGCTTTCGCTCGCCATTCAAAATCTCCTCTGGGGCATCGGGCAGCCTTTCTCAGGCGCCATCGCCGACCGTTACGGCACGGTCAGGGTGTTTGTCGTCGGACTGGTGATGTATGCGCTCGGCCTCGTGGTCATGGCCTATGCCTCGACGCCGGGGCTGCTGCATCTTGGGGGCGGCGTGCTGATCGGTTTTGGCCTGTCGGCCTGCTCGTTCAACCTCGTGCTGGCCGCTTTCGCCAAGCTGCTTCCCGATGAATGGAAGCCGATCGCACTCGGCGCCGGCACGGCGGCCGGCTCGTTCGGCCAGTTTTTCTACCCGCCCATCGGCAATATCCTGATCGACAGCATCGGCTGGCAGCAGGCTCTCGTTGTCTTCGCCTTGACGGTTCTTGCGGCCTTGCCGCTGACGCTGGCGCTTGCCACGCGCGGGATCGGCAAGGGGCGCGCGGTCCAGAAGGCGAGCGACGTGCCCAATCAGAGCATCGCGCAGGCATTGGCGGAGGCCTTCAGGCATCGCTCCTACGTGCTCCTGGTGATCGGCTTCTTCACCTGCGGTTTCCAGCTTGCCTTCATGACCGTTCACATGCCGGCCTACCTGAAGGATATCCAGATGCCGGCCTGGGTCGGAGCCTGGACGCTTGCCACCATCGGCCTTGCCAATGCCTTCGGTTGCCTCGGCGCCGGCTGGCTGATGCAGCGCATGCCGAAACGGCATCTGCTCGCCTGGATCTATCTTGGCCGGGCCGTGGCGATCGCCGCCTTCATCCTGCTGCCGCCATCGCCGGCCACGGCACTGGCTTTTGGTGTGGCCATCGGACTGCTCTGGCTCTCGACGGTGCCGCCGACCTCGTCGCTGGTCATGCTGATGTTCGGCAC
Organism: Allobosea sp.; assembly: GCA_031375185.1. Classification (GTDB taxonomy): domain Bacteria; phylum Pseudomonadota; class Alphaproteobacteria; order Rhizobiales; family Beijerinckiaceae; genus Allobosea. Next base: position 3,409 of record JANMHN010000381.1, read on the forward strand.
GAAGTACATGGCGATGCTGTATGGCTTCGCCTTCTTCTCGCATCAGGTCGGCGGCTTCCTTGGCGTGCTTCTGGGCGGCATCCTCTATGAACAGACCGGGAGCTACCTCATCGTCTGGTGGCTGTCCGTGGCGCTGGGCGTCGCGTCCGCCGCCATCAACCTGCCCATTGTCGAAAAGCCGGTGGTCAGGCCGCTCCTGCCGCAACCTGCATGACAACATTCGGTGTCATCCCCGGCGGTCCGCAAGGACCGGGAAGGGGATCCACCACCCCGCAAATTGAGCTATGGATCCCCTTCCCGGCCTGACAGGCCGCCGGGGATGACACAGGGATCGGAAACGTCAAGATGGAAACCTTCAAGGCGCTTGTGGTGCGCAAAGGCGAAGCCGGGCAGAGCCTCGCCGTCGAACAATGGACCGATGCGGACCTGATGGACGGTGATGTCACCGTCCGCGTCACGCATTCCACCGTGAACTACAAGGATGGGCTGGCTATCACCAGCAAGGGCCCTGTTGTCCGCCGCTGGCCGATGGTTCCAGGCATCGATGCTGCCGGTGTGGTCGAGACCTCCACGCATGCCGCGTTGAAGCCGGGTGATGCCGTCATCCTCAATGGCTGGGGCACAGGCGAGACACATCTTGGTGCCTATGCCCAGCGCTCGCGCGTCAAGGGAGACTGGCTTGTGCCTCTGCCCACCGGTTTGAGTGCGGCACAAGCCATGGCCATCGGCACTGCGGGTTACACGGCCATGCTCTGCGTGCTGGCCTTGGAACGCCATGGCCTGAAACCATCGGCCGGACCCGTCATCGTCACGGGTGCCGCAGGCGGGGTTGG
>JANMHN010000391.1:0-8283 GCA_031375185.1 Allobosea sp.
AATGCGTGCGATGAATGGCGGCGATGCGACGGCGCATGCCCGCACGCAGCATCAAAGCGAAAGCTTCTCGCAAAAGTCGCTCATCCGTTGGAAAACTGGCGGACAGGGCGGGATTCGAATGCGTCGAACGAAATGCGCCAAAGCATTGATATTGAAGCAGCCGTAGTCATTTGACTGCGCAAAATGTTACACAGCATGTATCGCAGATTTGAGGTTCCGGATCAGAACTATCGCGGCGATTTGAACCGGGACAGGATCGTGATCTCGCCACGGATTTCCCTCATCTCTCTTTCCATGCCCTCGCACGCATCGGCGATGCGCCGGACGTCGCTGTCAGGGGCGGGAGTCGATGCGGCCTTGTCCTTGCCCCACAAACGTTGGAACGCATAAAGGACGAGCGCCGCAACGCCTGCGCCAGCTGTCATGATGATCTGCCAGGGATCAGTCGGAAACTGCACGCCGCGCCACCCGGCCCGATTGCCAGGCGCAGGCGAGGCAGAGAGCGACAGTGTCCAATGCAAAGAAAATCCCGAACCCGCGCATGATTCCTGTCTGCAGGAATGTGTGGATCGTCGCCGCTGCAAACCCGGCATAGAGCGTTGCCGCAGACACAGCGCAGAAACCGCGCAGGTCCGGAGAATGACGCCAGCGCCCGTTGATGATCAGGGCCATGAACCAGCCCAAGCCGACAGCAATGCAGACAGTGCCTGTTCCCACCTCTCCCAGAAAGCGGCCTATCGGGGCGTATGCGCTTTCGGCCACGGTGATGACAGGTGAGAGAATTGCCATGCCGGCAAGGAACGTGATCATCGACGTGGCATACCCAACCATTCCCGCAACCTGCTGGCGGAGGTGACTGGCCGACTAGAGAGGTCTTCAATTTGCCTATGCGGCGAGACGGGCAACGACGAAGCACAGTTCGCCTCCGGCAAACAGATGAACCTGGGTAGCACGTCGGCGACGTCATGGGCGCAGAGCTCCTTGATGGTTCGGTTTTCGATAAGCCCGGTGCGATAACGCCTTCGGCCATTTAATGCGCAAGAATGGCGCATGCCACCGGGTCGAACTCATTGTACATCGCGGTAGGCCTAGCTGGCATCACGGCTGGTGCCCGTATGATCGACGGTAAAGCCGACCACGCACACATGCGGGTTCTTTTCCCATGAGCCTAGTCCGTGCAGCGTGTTCCAGAGCGAAGCGTAGGACGCACGGGTGTTGGGGACTGCGCTGCAGATGCCGTCGTTGCGATACCAGCGCCACAGGCGTCGATCGTCGTCCTGAAACCCCTGCTGCCCAGTGACCTCCTCAACGCCTTCGGCGATGGCATCTTCTTCGCTGATGTCATGCAAACGCTCGATGCCAAGTGAATTGACGTGAAGCGTGATGCGGGAAGCCCAGCGCGGCATGAAGGTGGAAGGTGTCCAAGTCGTTGGTGCGTCTGGATCGGTTGCACGATACGCGACGCACTGGCCAGTGCCATTTATGTTGCCGGGCGACCACACATGATGTGCCTCGCGCACCCATAAACGATCACCGGGCCGATGCGGCGCATAGCCTACGAACCGATTGTAGCCACGCGGCCCGTGCTTCACTGCCCAGACCCCGGTCTTCGCCCACTGGTTAATGACGCCTTCTCGTGGAATGTCGAACGGCGCAAACCACGTCTTGACCACATCGTGACCTTCGAGCGCAGCGGGCCATGCGCCCTTCAGGAGCGAGCGTGTCTGCGTCTTGCGTCCAGCCAGCAGCGCTCGAATCATGTTGTCGCTTAAGATGATGGGGCGGATGTTCATTCAGGATCTCCGCTGGCTAGATTCCACGTCGGGGTCTTCGTTGGCCAGCAGGATGCCGTCGCCTGGCTCGACGATGTTTATATGAGGGCACGCCGACTATAGCCAAATGACGCGCATAAAAGGCTACCCGACCGACCCAGTTGCCGCAACAGATGTCAGCGACATGGGTGCCCCTCGCAGGCGACCGAGGCTTATAGGGCCGCCTTTTGCTGCAGACTCACGACACAAGAGTGTCGCTGCCCAAGCACATGACATCAATCGTTTATATGCCTACGCCGACCCTTGGAGACGTGCAGGGCGGGCGGAAGGCTTGGTCCAGAAAGAGATCGAGCTAACCGCTTTTGAACGGCAGTTTCTGGGCCACTGCCGAATGGCTGTTCCACAACAATGGCAAAGCGTCGCGTCCCGAACCCCGAATTACCCTGTTAGCTAACGGGAATCCGTACGGATGGAACTCTAGCACATTGCAGGCGCTGCGGTTGTTCCACACCTTGCGGCGGAAGTCCTCACGGCGTCGATGGACGTGTTAGATTATACCACGCTTGCAGGCGATCGATCAGAGGGCTGTATGTGAGCCTTGCCGCCAACTCACTCAACATGTGGACTGCGCCATCCCGGCGCATAACGGGCCAGAATGCGTTCTGCATCGCACGTCGTGCCGTCACGTTCACCATTGCTGTAACACGGCGTCGGAACTCTGATCGTCGTGCCGTCCGGATCGATGCCTGATGCGCGCCTTGAGCGCGTCGTCGATAATCGTACGCAAGTGCTACTCGATCAGGTGTTTGCCGAATGTCCATAGCCGCGAACAAGATCGGGTTGCAATTCTGCTGCATACAATCGGGCGCGGCATTGCAATCCACATCCGCGAGGATCGCCCACGAGGCGGCTGCAGAACGATATCTTCGCGTCGCTGTTTCGATTCACACCACCGTGAAGGGCGACCTCGTGAAGTCGGACCGGCGGTTAGTGCTGGTTATGTTTTGCTTCCGCAAGGGGACGACCATGACCCGGTGGCCGAGCTAATTGCCGGGCAAGTTTCAATCGACACAATTGAAGGCGCGATTCGTTGTAGGGGTTAGTCGTCGACACGCCGGACTCCGTGCAGGTTCTTCAGCAGGTTGTGGCTCGATCCGCCTCCAGGCCTCGTCCTGTAGCCAAAGCAACGACCCCTCCGTGGCAAACCACTATCGAAAGAGCCCTTGGAATCAGCTGTTTGCCGCAATCTCAAGACACTGGCTGAGTTGCGCCCTAGGTTGTCGTGACCATTTAACTATTTCAGCCAAATGGCGATAGCGGCGACTTTGACGAAGCCCATGGATTTGTCGAGAAGTTTGTCATAGTGCGTGGCGACGCGACGGAACTATTCGAGCTTGTTGAAGAAGCGTTCGATGAGGTTGCGTTCCTTGTAGAGGGCCTTGTCGTAATCACGTTGGGTCTTCCAGCAGCTGCGCAACGGAATGACCGCTTCTGCCTTGCTTTGTGCAATGGCTTCAATGAGATGACCCGCATCATAGCCTTTGTCGGCAAAGACATGACCGGGTCTGAACCCGTCAATCAACTCGTGCGCGCGGGCCATGTCGTTCTGTTAACCCGCACCGCCAAGGAGGCGCACCGGCAGACCCAAGGCATCGCTCGCGGCATGGATCTTGGTCGTCAACCCGCCTCGTGAGCGCCCGAGACCCTGGGCTTCAGCGCCCCCTTTTTACGGCGCGCTCCCGCTGCCTGGCTGTGAGCGCGCACAATCGTCGAATCAAGCATCAGCCATTCGCGATCTGCGTCCACGCTCAACCCCTCCAGCAACCGGTCCAGCCGACTGGTGGCGATCCATCGGTAGTAGCGCCGCTTCACCGTCTGATAGTTCCTCAGTTCCGGCGGCAGATCGTGCCAACGCCCGCCAGATCGGGCCATCCACAACAAGGCATTGAGAAAACGACGATTATCGGCCCGAGGACCGCGCTTCCCTCTCGTCCCGCCCGGCATCAGCGGCGCAAGGCGCTCCCACTGGTCATCACGAAGACAGTCCACAGACGGGTTCATGGAAAAACTCCCAAAACCAGTCTTGAATCTGATTTGCAGACCCAAGGGAATCCCGTCAGGTTAAATGGTCACTACAGCCTAGTGGTACAAAACGGTGCCTACATGCCACGCACTAACCTGGCGGCGCGGGATGACGCAAGGCTCATGATCGAGTCAAATAACAATGGGACATTGCGTGTTCTACGCGCTTTCCTGCCGATCCTGCGTGAGTGCATGAAGGCCATTGCGCATGAGCGACGCCGCTTTGGCTATCGCCGCCTGCACGTGCTGCTGCGACGGGAAGGCTACCTCGTGAACCACAAGAAGCTGTTCCGGCTGTGTCGGGAAGAGAAACTCACAGTGCGCCGCCGTGGTGGTCGCAAGCGGGCCATCGGGACACGCGCGACCATGCTGGTCCCGCTCAGGCCGAATGAGCGCTGGTCACTCGACTTTGTGTATGACGAGCTGACGGATGGCCGCCGTTTCCACATTCTCACCATCGTTGATGACTGCACGCGCGAATGCCTGGTGCCGCTGGCGGACACTTCGCTTGGCCGCATCCGCGTGGCGTGAACTCGACCGGCTGGTGATCGAACGCGGCAAGCCCAGGGTGATGATCAGCGACAATGGCTCAGAGTTCACCAGCAACGCGATCCTCGGCTGCGCGCACTACGCCAAGGTCGAATTGGACTACATCGCTCCGGGCAAGCCGATGCAGAACCGCTTCATCGAGTCCTTCAATGGTCAACTGGAAGATGAGTTCCTCAACGAGACGCTGTTTACGACGCTGGCACAGGCACGGGTCGCCCTGTCGATCTTGCGGGCGGACTACAACGGCACCCGCCCACACTCGAAACTGAACTGGCAGACGCCATCGACCGTCGCCACCACCTTCCACCCGCGCCGTGATCTGGCGCTGCGCTTCGCCAAAGTCTCCGCGCCAGATCCCGACGCTCCCATCACCCTTAACCCAAAATCCAACCGTCAGAGCGAACTCAGAACTGGATAAAACTTGGGGGCAACGTCAGGGATGCTACTTTCAATGTAGGTTACTGCCGCGCTTGCCCGACTTAAGGGCATCGAACTGTGGGGCAAGATTCGTAGCTAAAACAGGTGACTAAATGAATTCATGATACCAGTGGCCTTCATATCTGACCGGTCAGATATGAAGGCATTCCTCGCATGGGCTCGGGCGCGCAGTCGCGCTTGGCAACGGCCATCGGTCAAGACCGAGGGCCGTTGGTATGAGGCCAAAATTAAGCCGGCGATCCTTACAAAATGACGATCCACGAACTGTCCCACTGCATAAACAATGTGTCCAAACTGAAATTCACGTTTCCCGTAGATAGTCTTGCAGGGACAACACTGCATCGGGGAATCTGCCGGAACTTAATACGAGCTTGTTGGTTCTCCTCAAAACCCGAGGAGAGCCATTATGTTCATGCGCGTCGACAAACTGCAGGCGGAACTTCCAGCCCCGAAACGGAAAGACCCCAATGCGGCCGCTGCGCTGCAGGAATTGCTGGGTGGCAAGTATGGCGAGATGTCCACGCTCGGGAACTACATGTTCCAGAGCTTCAATTTTCGCAGCAAGGACAAGCTGAAGCCGTTCTACCACCTTGTCGCGAGCATCACGGCGGAAGAGCTGGGACACGTCGAACTCGTTAGCAATGGAGTGGCCATGCTGAACAACGGCCCTGACAATGACGGCGATGAATCCGATGGGGGTGACATTTCTGACGCACCACATGAGTTGATGAAGGACGTCAGGCTTGCCGCTGCGTTCTTTGCCAATGCAGGTGGTGCCACGCCTACCAACAGCAATGGCATTTCGTGGAACAACGATTTCATCACCACAACCGGCAATGTGGTGACCGATCTGCTTCATAACTTCCACCTCGAGTGCGGGGCACGCTTACACAAGCTCCGGGTGTACGAGACACTCACTGACCCGACCGGTCGCGAGGTTTGCGGTTATCTGCTCGTCCGTGGATCGGTCCACGCGCATGCCTATGCGCTTGCATTGAAGCAGATCACCGGGGTCGATATCGAGCGCATGCTGCCGACGCCGAACATCAATCTCGACAAGATTCCTGAATGCCAGAAGTACCTGCAGGAAGGGTCGCACCGTCGCCTCTACACGTTCAGTCCCGGCGACTACAAGGCAATGTCCGGCATCTGGGGCAATGGTGAAATGGCCCTGCCAGGTGATCCGCCGGGTGAATTGGAAGTTGTCGAAGGCATGCCCGAGGGTGGCAAAATCCACCAATTGACGGGTGTTCCGTCCGCCTTCACGCCCGATTATGCGCCGGAAGAAATGTTTGAAATCGCCGAGAAACTTTACAAGAAGTCGCGGTGAGAGACCTGATTACGCATTCGAGCGTCGATGTTCCTGCCAGTGAGCATGAGATTGGCGTGTGGTGGAGCGAGTTCGCTCAACCCACGCTAGGCTTCGTCATCGGCTCTCGAGGTGCCGGGTACGGGCGATGCTCATCGCACCGCCCAAATGGTCGATGGTAGCCTTCTATTCAACAGATGATTGTGGCGCGGACAGTCGCGGCCCTCACATCGGCTGCGCTGCGGCTGCTACAACCAGGAAGATAACATGACAAACCGTTTTGCCACTGCCATGCGCAGGGCGACCTCAGCCGTTCGCGCCTACAACACAATCGGCGCGACACGGATCATTCAAGAGGCGCTTAACCGCAATAGTGCATCCGTCCTTGATCGATGGTTGAAACAGCAGCCCGCGCCGACCGCCAAGGTGCCGTCGGAGCCACCGCAGCCTGTTCTTGCACCGCTGGCACCTTTGCCGGGCAACAAGAGCGAGCGTCCCGTTCACGAGCAGGGCACATTCGTGACCCGCTCGTTTACCTGTTCGGCAGGCGCGCGTCGCTTCAAGTTGTTTGTGCCAAACCACGGGACGGAAGCGCCTCGCGGCCTCATCGTGATGCTGCATGGCTGCACCCAGAACCCGGACGATTTCGCTGCAGGAACGCGGATGAACGAGATTGCAGAGCGTAATGGATTGATTGTGGCGTACCCGGAGCAAACCCGAGCGCACAATGCGTCATCATGCTGGAACTGGTTCCAGACGCGTGACCAGCACCGCGACAAGGGCGAACCTGCGATCATCGCCGGCTTGACGCGGCAGGTGATTGACGAGTTTGGTCTCGACCGCCATCAGGTCTTCATCGTTGGCCTGTCAGCGGGCGGCGCAATGGCCGTCATCATGGCAGAAACCTACCCGGATGTGTTCAGCGCCGTGGGCGTCCACTCCGGACTGCCCTACCAGTCGGCGACCAACGTGATGTCGGCCTTGGCTGCGATGCGAGGTCGCGTCAGCCACAAGGTCGCCATTGCGAAGACCTATCAGTCTGCATTGCCGGACGTCCGCACCATCATCTTCCATGGGACTGCGGACAAAACGGTCCATCCGGATAACGCGAAGGGCATTGTCGGCCATTCACAGGATGCACAGGGCCTGGCCGAAGCCCACACGGAGCACGGGATCGCGAATGGCAGGCAGTTCACCCGGATGGTGATAACGGCACCAGATGGACAGGTGATCCTCGAAAACTGGACCATCGACGGTGCGGGCCACGCGTGGTCGGGCGGCAACCCTGCTGGCAGTTTTGCAGACCCGCTTGGGCCCGACGCATCAAGCGAAATGGTGCGGTTTTTTCTCTACACCCCTACCCAAGTAGGCAGCCAGTGATCTGACCTCGCTGAAAGTTGCGATTATCTCACAAGGTTGCCTGTCAGCCCGTCTATGTAGTACTGACGGCAATAAGGGGCTGGCTGCTACTTGGAGAGGCAAAGGCATGTCTGCAGCTGGCAATTTCGAACATGACATCCGCGCGTCTTCACGTGACATCCCCCATGTACGGCGTCAATCGTGGACGGTCTATTCCGGCATCATCCTGGTCGTTGCCGCTCTTGTGTCAGCGGTTGCCATCTACATCGGTGATTTGACACAGATACAGATCAACCGACTTGCGGATGTGCAGGCCTCTTCGCGCCAACTTCACAGCCTCTTGCTCGATGCTGAAACCGGCCAACGTGGCTTTCTTCTGACAGGCAGTGATCGCTTCATCGAACCCTATACGCGGGCCAAGGCCGCCTTTCCGGCGGTGATGCAGCACGTGGAACGCGAACTGGCAGGAAACCCCCAATTTGCTGGCGTGATTGGCTCGATCCGGCGTTTGCAAACGGAAAAAGCCGAGGAGATGGACCAGACAATCCAGCTCTATCGCGACAACCGGCCCGCCGAAGCCTTGGCTCTCGTTTCAAGCGAGGTTGGCCGCATGATCATGGAGACAATGCGCGCCGACTTCGCTCGGATTGATCAGCAGATTAACGCCGATATTGCACAGCTATCTCAGGCGCGTGCCAGCTGGAACGCATTGTTGTGGGGCGCGTGTATCTCCGCACTCGGCATCAGCCTGTTATTGGCATGGTGGCAGCTCGT
>JANMHN010000053.1:0-8675 GCA_031375185.1 Allobosea sp.
TCATGCCATTGGCCGCCCGACCAGCGGAATCCGGTCCGTGATGGTGATGGCATCCTCCGTGACCGCGCAGACATAGGCCAGCACCTCGACGCCGCGCGCCATGGCGCGGGTCAGCGCCACATCATAGGCCCTGTCGATGTCGCGGGCGATCGCGAAGCGGCTCCCCTCCATCTGCACCACGAACAGCATCACCGCGCGGTGGCCGGCCTGGGCCATGTCGCCAAGCTCCTCCAGATGCTTTGCGCCGCGCGCCGTGACGGAATCAGGAAACTCGACCAGCCCCGGCTCACGCATCAGATGCACGTTCTTGACCTCGACATAGGCGTCCGGCCTCTCCGCATCCGTCAGCAGAAGGTCAATCCGGCTGTTCCGCCCATAGGCGACCTCGCGGCGCAGCGCGCCATACCCGGCAAGCTCGGGGATGACGCCGGCCACGATGGCCTCCTCCGCCAGCCGGTTGGGGTGGCCGGTGTCCAGCGACACAAGTTGCGGACCCTTCCAGCCGAAATCGACCTCGATCAGTTTCCACGAGTATCTGAGCTTGCGCTTGGGGTCATCGGATATGGACAGCCAGACACGCGATCCCGCCTGCTTCAGCCCCATCATCGAACCGGGATTGGCACAATGGGCGGTGACGACGGAGCCGTCTGCCAGTTCGACATCCGCCAGAAAACGCTTGTAACGCTGGATCAGGCGGCCCTTGACGAGAACGGGAAGTTTCATGGCAAGACCTTGCACAGGTGACAAATGCCGTATCCGTCGTCATCCCGGACGTGATCCGGGATCGCTCCGAAAGCTGCAATCCGGCGATATGATCTCTTTCGCGCCCGATCCGATCCCGGGTCAAGCCCGGGATGACGCAACGAATGGTGACTTGAGACGGGCGCGGGTTCGGAGTAACTCACCCTTTCACCTCAGGAACATCCCATGTCCAACGCCCCGATCATCACCGCCGCCCTGCTGATCATCGGCGATGAGATTCTTTCGGGCCGGACCAAGGACAAGAACATCGGCTACATCGCCGAATACATGACCAATATCGGCATCGACCTGAAAGAAGTGCGCGTCGTTCCGGATGAGGAGGCCGACATCATCGCTGCGCTGAACGCGCTGCGCGCCCGCTACACCTATGTCTTCACCACCGGCGGCATTGGCCCGACTCATGACGACATCACCGCGGATTGCGTCGCCAAGGCTTTCGGCGTGCCCATCGATATCGACCCGCGCGCGGTGGCCATCATGCGCGAGCGCTTCAAGCCGGAGGAGCTGAACGAGGCGCGGCTGCGCATGGCCCGCATGCCAGAAGGGTCGGAGCTGGTCCACAACAGCTACAACAAGGTGCCGGGCTTCCGGATTGGCAACGTCATCGTCATGGCCGGCGTGCCGGTCATCATGCAGGCCATGCTGGATGGCGTCGCGCCGACCTTGCAGACCGGCGTGAAGCTCATCTCGGACAGCGTGCGCGCGGACATGAAGGAAGGCGATCTCGGCACCCCGCTGCGAGAGGTCGCCAAGGCACACCCCGGCACCATGATCGGCTCCTACCCGTTCTGGGGCGAGGATGGCCAGCCCAACACCAACCTGATCGTGCGCTCGCGCGACCCCGAGGCGCTGACCGCCGCCATGGATGCGGTGAAGACCATGCTGGCAGCGCTGAAAGCATCGCCGCAAACCTGAAATGGCTCAGCCGTCCACCCAGGCTCGCATCAGCGTGTTGGCGATGGCGACCCTGATCGGCGCGGTGAAGCCTTCCGGATGCTGGCCCTTCAGCATGGCGCGCACCTCGTCGCGGCTGAACCAGCGGCCTTCTTCCAGTTCCGTCGTATCAAGCGTGATCTCGTCGGTCAGGCTCTCCGCGATGCAACCGATCATCAGCGAAGACGGGAACGGCCAGGGCTGCGAGCACAGATAGCGCACCTCGCCGGCGACAAGCCCGGTCTCTTCCAGCGTCTCGCGGCGCACGGCATCCTCGATGGTCTCGCCAGGCTCGACAAATCCCGCGATGCACGAGAGCATGCCGGGCGGAAAGCGTGACTGGCGCGCAAGCAGGCATTTGTCGCCGCGCACCACCAGCATGATCGTGACAGGGTCCGTCCGCGGGAAATGCTGTGCCTGGCAGCCCTCGCAGACACGCTTCCAGCCACCCGAGGCAAGCATGGTCTGCCCGCCGCAACTGGCGCAGAACGTGTGACGTGCATGCCAGTCGGTCATGGCCTTGGCTTCGCCGATCGCGCCAAGTTCGTCCGGCGGCACAAGACCCTGGATCGCCAGCGAGCGCAGGTCCAGCACCAGAAGGTCGGGGCGCTCCTTCAGGACATCGCCCTGTGCAGCACTGATCCGGACACCGAAGCGCCCTGCTGCGCCTTCGCGGCCAAGGAACACGGCATGCTCGGATGCGCCGAGCGCTTCGAGCCCGGACGCATCATGCCAGACACTGAACGCGTCGCCCACACGCTTCAGGATCGGCTTTTCGCCCGCCACGACCGCAAAGCGGGCATCGGACGACGCCTGCAAGGCCGCGCGCGCAGCCTCATCGTCGCGCAGCTCGGCCGCACGATCGAACAGGCCTGTTGCAAAGCCGGTTCTGGCGGAAAGTTCGGCGCGCAGGGGCTGCGGCTGACGGGTGTGGCGGGATACATCATTCATGGTCGGACAAGCCTGCAAGGTTGCTGCAAAACGCGCCAGGGCTTCCCTTGCGCGTTTCCGGGGCCGAGAAGCGAAGCGGATCGGAACCCGGAATCCAGACATTTTGCCGTGAGCGCAGCGAACGCATCATGCGCGCTACGCGCAACACGATGTCTGGATTCCGGATGCCATTCCGCTGGCGCTGCATGGCTCCGGAAACGCGCGACGCTGTTTTGGCCAATCCAAAGCCCCTCTTGCTTCGCTCCCCGCCAATGATCCGGCCTGTATCTGGGCTTCTCCGCGCCTTGCTAAACATCGAACGCTGCATTCAGCCGCAAGATCAGACCCGCGACCTCAGCATCGTCATAGGCCTCGGGATTCCCCAAGCCCCAGACAGGTTTGGGCCAGGCTGCGTCCGTCTTGCGCCGCGCAATCACATGCACATGCAGTTGCGACACCATGTTGCCAAGCGCCGCGACATTGAGCTTGTCGCAGCGGACCGCGCGCCTGAGTCCACTCGCGGCTCGGTCGATCTCCCGCGTCAGCATGAGGCGGTCATCGGCGAAAAGGTCCAGCAACTCGCTCACATGCGCGCGCTTCGGCACCAGAACAAGCCAGGGATAGCGGGCGTCACGGATCAGCAGAACATGGCATAGCGGCCAATCGGCAACCGGAAATGTATCAGCCGCGAGGCGCGGGTCGAGCAAGAAGTGCGGCAAGGTCATGCCCCTGTTTAAGGGGCCGAGCGCGATCCGTCGAGACTGTTGACGACAGCACGCGCAAGCGCCACTTTGTCAGCACCACGAGGCTCTGGCATCCATGCCGGAGCCATGTTCGTTCTGGAGCCGCCCGCATGACCGCCAACCGGTCGACCCATATCCGCCTCACATCGCACCCCGAACCAGGCACTGCGACGTCGCGCTTCCCGATCACATGGGACGCGGCCACCGTGCAGGAACGCGGGCCCGTGGTGGGCGCGACCACGACCCCGCTCGATCGCAACGTGATCGGGGCCTATGGCGGGGCCTATTCGCTCTATCGGGCGCTGGCTGTTTCGGCGCGCACAATGAACCCTTCCGCCAGGCCGGACCTGACCAACACCTACCCCACCACCGAGATCGGCCCGCATCCGCAATGGTTCATGCCCGGCAAGATCGTTTCGCTTGATCCATGGGGGCACCGCGTCGCGCAGGATTTCGCCAGGGAAATCGCTGAAGGTGTCGATGTGCGACCGACCATCGCCATCACCAGGGCGCGTCTCAACCTTCCGGAAATCACCGCGGCGATGGCCGCCCGCCGCCTCGCGCCCGATGGCCGCATCCTCCATGCCTCCGGCGACATCTCCGTCACCAAGATCGCGGTTGATTCGGTCTGGTGGCTGCCCGGGATCGCAGAGCGCTTCGGCACCACCGAGAACGAGCTGCGCCGGACGCTGTTCGAGCAGACCGGCGGCATGTTCACCGAACTGGTGACACGGCCCGACATGAAGGTGTTCCTGCCGCCCATCGGCTCGATGACCGCCTATGTGATCGGCGATGTGGCCGACCTGGCCAACCCGAGAAAGCGGCTGGCCTGCCGGGTGCATGACGAATGCAACGGCTCGGACGTGTTCGGCTCTGACATCTGCACCTGCAGGCCCTATCTCACCCATGGCATCGAGGAAGCGACGATTGAGGCGCAGCGCAGCGGCGTGGGCCTCATCGTCTACAACAGGAAGGAAGGCCGCGCGCTGGGCGAGGTCACCAAATTCCTGGTCTATAACGCCAGGAAGCGGCAGGAGGGCGGCGACAGCGCCGCCACCTATTTCGAGCGCACCGAATGCGTGGCAGGCGTGCAGGATGCCCGCTTCCAGCAGCTCATGCCCGACATCCTGCACTGGCTCGGCGTGACGAAAATCGACCGGCTGATGTCCATGTCGAACATGAAATATGATGCCATGGTCAATTCCGGCATCGAGATCGGCGAGCGCGTGCCGATCCCTCCCGAGTTGATCCCCCTTGACGCATCCGTCGAGATGGAAGCCAAGAAGGCTGCAGGTTATTATGCACCCGATGGCGTGCCCGGCGATAATGCGCTGAAAAGCACAGTTGGCCGCGAACTCGACAAGTTCTGAGCCATGCCCTCCATCATGACTGCCGCCGCCGTGCGTGCTGCCGCCCACCACATGCTCGAACTGGCACGGACCAACAAACTCCGGCACATCGCGCTGGACGAAGGCAAACTCGACGCGGTCGTCGATCTGGTCATCGAGACCACGAAGGCAAACTATCCCACGTTGGACATTCCCTTCCATGCCCGCTGGCGGCATTTCAGCGCCGCTGGCCGCAACCTGTGGGCCGAACTTGACGCTGCGACGGTCTGGCGCTCGCCCGAGGAGCGCGTCAGGGCGGCTTATGACCTCGTCATTGTCAGTGTCCTGCTCGATGCAGGCGCGGGCATGTCCTGGCGCTTCAGGGAACCCGTCACGGGTGTCTCGACCGGGCGGTCCGAAGGTCTGGGCCTCGCCTCGCTCACCATGTTCAGGCAGGGTCTGTTCTCATCCAGCATGGCAGAGCCGCTGAGGGTCGATGCAACCAAGCTGAAGGCGCTCACCGTTGGTGATCTCAGGCGCGGCTTTCAGGTCAGCGCCGAGAACCAGATGGTCGGGCTGGAAGGCCGCACCGCGCTGCTGATCCGGCTTGGCGACGAGCTAGCCGGGCTGAAGCCTGGCGAGCCAGACAGACAGCGCCCCGGACTGCTGGCTGACGCTTTCCTCAACATTGCCAGGACGGACGGCGCGGTTGCTGCACCCGTGATGCTGGAGCATGTGCTGGCTGCATTTGGCGGCGTCTGGCCCGACCGCGCAGGGGCGGTGCCGGGTGCGGGCGATGCCTGGTTTCATCCGCAGGGGCTGAGGTCAAGCGACGCTGCAGATCATCTCGGCGGCGTGGTGCCATTCCACAAGCTCTCGCAGTGGCTGACCTATTCGCTGATCGAACCGCTTGAATGGATCGGCATCACGGTCAACGATGTGGGCGGGCTGACGGGCCTGCCGGAATACCGCAATGGCGGGCTGCTTCTCGACATGGGCGTGCTGTCGCTGAAAAACCCGGAGGCCGCTGGCAAGCCGCACGACGCCAGTTCCGAACTGGTCATCGAGTGGCGGGCGCTGACGGTTGCCTTGCTTGATCTCATCGCCGACAAGATGCGCGAGAGGCTGGGGCTGACGGAAGCGGAACTGCCGCTGGCCAAGGTGCTGGAGGGCGGCACATGGGCTGCGGGACGCGTCATCGCAAAGCACAAGCGCGCCGATGGCAGCCCGCCGCTCCACATTGTCAGCGACGGCACGGTGTTTTGAGTTCAGACAACGAACAGAAGAAGGTGGACCACATGGCCATGACTGATTCCGGCGTCACCGTCGTCGATCATCCGCTAGTGCAGCACAAGCTCACGCTGATGCGCGACAAGGACCGCTCCACCAAGAGCTTCCGCCAGTTGCTCAACGAAATCGGCATGCTGCTCTGCTACGAGATCACGCGTGACCTGCCGATCACGATGACAGAGATCGAAACGCCCCTGCAGACGATGCAGGCACCGATCATCGCGGGCAAGAAGCTGGTGTTCGCACCGATCCTGCGGGCTGGCGTCGGCTTTCTCGATGGCATGCTGGAGATGGTTCCCGCCGCCCGTGTCGCCCATATCGGGCTCTATCGCGACCCGGAAACGCTGCAGGCAGTCGAGTATTACTTCAAGGCACCGTCAGACATCGCAGACCGCATGGTGATCGTGATGGATCCGATGCTGGCCACGGGCAATTCCGCCATCGCCGCCGTGGACCGGCTGAAGGAGCGCAATGTCAAGGATCTGCGCTTCGTTTGCCTGCTTGCCGCCCCAGAAGGCATCGCCAAGATGCGCGATGCCCACCCCGACGTGCGAATCTGGACAGCGTCCATCGACAGCCACCTCAACGACCACGGCTACATCGTGCCGGGCCTCGGAGACGCCGGCGACAGGATGTTCGGGACGAAGTGACGCCCCACGATCGCGGCGTCATGGTCGGGCTCGACCCGACCATCCCGTGCCGGATAAACACTAGCGCCATTTCCCATGGGTGGTCGGGTCGAGCCCGACCATGACGCTGGTTTATTCAGGCTTCCTTTACTGCCCCACGGCGCCAGACTCGCGCAGCGGCTTGTCGAGCAGCGCAAGATCGCGGGCGAGGATCGCGGCAAGACCGGCCGGCGCGCGTTCGGTCTTGTTGGGGATCACGGTGCCGAGATCAGCCAACCGCTTGTTGGTCGTGGGGTCTTCAAGCGCCTTGTCGAGCGCATCGACCAGCTTGGCCTGGATGTCGGCGGGGAGGGCCTTGGGTCCGAAAATCGCGTTCCAGCCGCTGATCTGGTATTCAGGCAGCCCAGCTTCAATGGTGGTCGGCACATTCGGCAGAACGGGCAGGCGCTGCTGCGTGGCAATGCCGAAGGCCTTGATGTTGCCGGCGTTGATCTGCGGCGTCAGGTTGGTGACCTGGTCGCACATGAAATCGACCTGTCCGCCGACCAGATCGTTCAGCGCCGGACCTGTGCCGCGATAGGCGACGGCATTGACCTTCTGTACCCCCATCTGAGCTTTCAGCAGGACGCATGTCGTGAAGGCCGTGGAGCCGACACCGGCATGGGCCTGGTTCACCTTGTCGGTGTTGGCCTTCACATAGGCGACAAACTCCTTCAGGTTATTGGCCGGGAAATCCTTTTTTGCCACGATGACGATGGGCGTGATGCCGGCAACGCCGATGGGCGTGAAATCCGTCACCGGATTGTATTTCAGTTGCGGATACAGCGCAGGCGCTGCGGCATGCGTGCCCATCTGGCCCATGATCAGGGTATAGCCGTCAGGCGCTGCGGCTGCGACGCGGGCCGTTGTGGTGGTGCCGCCCGCTCCGGCCACGTTCTCGATCACGATCTGCTGGCCGAGCGTCTTGGACATGTGCTCGGACACGATGCGCGCGATGATGTCGGTCGGCCCACCCGCCGCGAAGGCCACCATCAAGGTGATCGGCTTGTTGGGATAGGCCTGGGCTTGCGCGGTCGTGGCGACACCAAGGCTGGCAGAGATGGCGACAGCGCACAGCATGGCGCGGCGGTTCAGGGACATCATGTAGGTTCCTCCGGGAAAACTGGACAACAGGCGGTGACCGCGTTTGGCGCGGCTCGTTGGCAGTCAACACATAGGGGCTTCAATGGAAAGATCGAAGCCCCTGCTGGTAACTTTCAAGTGTTTGGTCAGCAGGTTCAATCGCCTCAGCTGTTTTCCGTGAACACGACATCGCGCTTCTTCGAGATCGACGGCAGGAGTGCCACGACCAGGATGACCGCCGCGACAAGCAGCAGCCCGGCGGAGATCGGTCGCTCCACGAAGGTCATGAACGAGCCCCTGGAGATGATCAACGCCTGGCGCATCTTTTCTTCGAGCAGCTTGCCCAGCACATAGCCCAGCAGAAGCGGCGCAGGCTCGAAGCCGAACTTGATCAGCGCATAGCCGAACAGCCCGAAGAACGCCGTCATGGCCACATCGACCGGCTGGTTGTTGATCGAGTAGATGCCGATGCAGCAAAACAGCAGGATGGCCGGGAACATCAGCCGGTAGGGCACTTTCAGGAGTTTCACCCAAAGCCCGATCAGCGGCAGGTTGATGATCAGCAGCATGAGGTTGCCGATCCACATCGAGGCGATCATGCCCCAGAACAGTTGCGGGTTCTTGGTCATCACCTGCGGGCCGGGAATGACGCCGTGGATGGTCATCGCGCCAACCATCAGCGCCATCACGGCGTTGGGCGGGATACCGAGTGTGAGGAGCGGAATGAACGAGGTCTGCGCACCGGCATTGTTGGCGCTTTCAGGCCCCGCAACGCCTTCGATGGCCCCACGCCCGAACCGCGAAGGATCTTTCGCAAGTTTCTTCTCCAGCGTGTAGCTGGCGAAGGGGCCAAGCACCGCCCCGTTGCCCGGCAGGATGCCGAGGATCGACCCCAGCGCCGTGCCGCGAGCGATCGGCATGGCCGATTGCTTCATCTC
>JANMHN010000406.1:0-1705 GCA_031375185.1 Allobosea sp.
CAGAGCCAGGTCTGGATGCGCACGCCCGATGGCTGGCGCGTCGTGGCAGCACATGTCAGCCTGATCGATGGCTGACGAAGCGCAAAAGTGCTCAGCCTGATCGAAGGCTGACGAGACGCCTGCGCACGAGTGTGCTCACACGCTCATGCGGCGGCGGATGTCGTCCTCGTCCATGTCGGCGCGCAGGCCCGACAAGGTGACTTCGCCGCGGTCCATCACATACCAGCGGTCGGCCAGTTCCCTGGCAAAGTCGAAATACTGTTCGACCAGCAGGATCGCCATGTCGCCCCGGTTCCGCAGATACGTGATGGTGCGCCCGATATCCTTGATGATCGAGGGCTGGATGCCTTCGGTCGGCTCGTCCAGCACCAGCAGCCTTGGCCGCGTCACCAGGGCGCGGGCGATGGCGAGTTGCTGCTGCTGGCCGCCGGACAGATCGCCGCCGCGCCGCCCGAGCATGGATTTGAGCACTGGGAACAGGTCGAACAGTTCGCCCGGAATGTGCCGGTCGGCGCGCTTCAGCGGCGCAAACCCGGTTTCGAGGTTCTCCTTCACCGTCAGCAGCGGGAAGATCTCGCGGCCCTGCGGCACGTAGGCAATGCCGAGCCGGGCGCGGTCTTCCGGCCTCATCCCGGCCAGCGGCGTGCCGTTGAGCATCACGCTGCCTGAAGAGATGGGTTGCTGGCCGACAATGGCGCGCAGAAGCGATGACTTGCCCACGCCATTGCGGCCCAGCACGCAGGTCACTTCGCCGATGCCGGCCGTGATGGTCACCCTGCGCAGGGCCTGAGCCGCGCCATAGTGCAGGTCGATGGCCTCGACGTTCAGCATGGGGCAGCATCCATGTTCGTCACTCCGGGGCCGCAAAGCGGAGCCCGGAACCCATCAGGCACATGCGAACTAGCAAGGACAGGGAGCATCAATCGCGACATCGCACATGATGACCCTGAAATGGGTTCCGGGCTCTCGCCTGCGGCAAGCCCCGGAATGACGCGGCACCTAAAATGTCTCATCATCAACGCCCCAGATAAACTTCGATGACGCGGTCATTGCCAGCGACCGCGTCGATGGAGCCTTCGGCCAGCACCGCGCCCTCGTGCAGGCATGTCACCCGGCAACCCAGCGCGCGGACAAAGCCCATGTCGTGCTCCACCACCACGACCGAATGGTCCTTGTTGATGTCTTTCAACAGCTCCGCCGTGGCTTCGGTTTCGGCGTCGGTCATGCCGGCCACCGGCTCGTCGATCAAGAGGAGCTTGGGGTCTTGCGCCAGCAGCATGGCGATCTCTAGCCACTGCTTCTGGCCATGGCTGAGATCGCCCGCCAGCCTGTCTCGGTGGTCGATCAGCCGCACGATGGTGAGGTATCTGTCGATGGTCTCGCGCGCGATGCGGTTTCTTGCACCGAACAGGGCCGAGAATGGCCCGCGCTCACCCTTCAGCGCCAGAAGCGCATTGTCGGCAACGGTGTGGCTCTCGAACACGGTCGGCTTCTGGAATTTGCGGCCGATGCCAAGTTCGGCGATGGCCGCCTCGTCGAAAGCCGTGAGGTTGATGGCCCCCCGGTCGAACAGCACATCACCCTCGTCGGGGCGTGTCTTGCCGGTGATGACATCCATCATCGTGGTCTTGCCGGCCCCGTTCGGCCCGATGATGGCGCGCATCTCACCGGGTTCGAGGGTGAGCGACAGCGATCGCAGCGCCTT
>JANMHN010000416.1:0-3943 GCA_031375185.1 Allobosea sp.
CCGATCCGGTCGCCGTGGCGGGCAGCGTTGGAGACAAGATTTGTCAGAACGCGGCGTATGGCATCCGGCCGGACCACCACGACAGGATCGCCGATGACGCTCAGTTCCGTCGCATGCCCCAGGCGTTCGGCATCGGCCTTCAACTCTTCCAGCAAGGCCCGGATATCTGTGGCGAGCGGGATTTCACCGGCTTCACCGCGCACAAAGGCAAGATAAGCCTCCAGCATGCGGCTCATCTCGTCCACATCCTTCTCGATGGCCTCGATCTCCGGCGTGCGTTCCAGCAGGGCAAGGGAGAGCTTGAAGCGGGTCAGGATGGTGCGCAGGTCATGGCTGACACCGTTGAGCATCGTCGTTCGCTCGCCCAGCGTCCGTTCGATGCGGCGCTTCATTTCCAGGAAGGCATGGCCCGCCTGCCGCACCTCGGTGGCCCCGCGCGGACGGAACTCGATGTCGCGCCCCTTGCCGAAACTTTCGGCAGCATGGGCAAGCGAGAGGATCGGCTTGATCTGGTTGCGCAGCAGGAGGATGGCGACGGTCAGCAGCACCAGCGACGTGCCCAGCATCCAGGCCAGGAAGATGTGGCTGTTGGAGGCATAGGCCGCGCTGCGCCTAGCGATGACGCGGATGACGTCATTGTCGAGCTTGACGCGGATCTCGACAAAATCGGACTGGCCGACTGTATCCAGCCAGAAGGGCTGCTTGATCTGGATCTGCAACTGGCGGCTCAGGGCCTGGTCCAGCAGGGAGAAGAACGGCCTCGGGCCCTGGGGCGGCAAGGTGGAATTCTTCAGGATGTCGACATCGAGATTGAGCCGTTGCTGCGCGATGCGCTGCAATGTTTCGGAATCCTTGTCTTGCGGGAAGCTCTGGTAGACATCGATCAGGGCCGAAATGTCCGCCGTCACGGCGGCGGACAGGCGGCGCGTGACCAGTTGCCAGTGCCGCTCCATGAAGACATAGGCCACCACCGATTGCAGCAGCACAACGGGCGCGATCACGATCATGAGGGAGCGGCCATAAAGGCTGCGGGGCAGGAAACGGCCGAGCCAGCGCGTCGGGCCATGTGTGGTCCTGAGCGCGCGCTTGCTGGCGCGGGACGATGCGCTGAACAGGTTTCCCAACCGCACCGCAACCTGGCCAAGAGCCTGTGCCATCACACGTGCCGCACTCGCGATGGTCCCTGTTGCCTTGTCGCCTGTGCCCATCGTTCACGACCTGTCGATCACAAGGCGATACCCCACGCTGCGCACGGTCTGCAGCAGCAGGGGATCTGCTGGATCACGCTCGATCTTGCGGCGCAGCCGGTTGATCTGCACATCGACCGTGCGCTCATTGGCGGGACCTTCCTCGCCGCCGCCCAGTTCGTCACGCGACACAGGTTCGCCCTGGCGGGAGGCAAGCAGCGAGAGAATGTCCCGTTCACGTTCCGTCAGGCGCACGGTTTCCTCGCCGCGCCGCAACTCTCCCCTGTCCAGCCAGTAGATGAAGGAGCCGAACTTGACGAAGTCGGGCCGCGATGCCGCTTCGCTGATCGGGCTCGAGATCGGGCTGCGCTTCAGGATGTTTCCGAGCCGCAGCAGCAACTCGCGCGGCTCGAATGGTTTGGAGAGGTAATCATCGGCACCCAGTTCGAGCCCGTTGATCCTGTCACTGGAATCGGCCCTTGCCGTCAGCATCAGGATGGGGACGCGGGATGTGCCGCGCAGGCGTTTGGCAAACTCAAAGCCGTTTTCGCCCGGCATCATCACGTCGAGCACCAGTGCATCGAAGGTCAGGTGCTGCAGGCGCGCGTCGGCATCAGTCGCATTCGCGGCCGAGGTGACACGAAAGCCGTTATCCGAGAGAAAGCGGGACAGCAGGTCGCGCAGACGCCGGTCATCGTCTACCACGAGAATGTGCGGCGCTTCATCAGCCAGCGGTTCGCGGGTTTTCAGTGCCATCAGGCCGGTGACCCGGTGCGGATGCGCGACAGGACCTGGCTGCGCTCCCCGCTGTCGATCAGGGCGGTCAGATAGCTTTCGATCACGGCCTTCGCGCCGGGCGCGGTGTCCGCCAGCGCCATGCGGATGCGTTCGCCCTGCACACAGGCGAGCTTTTCCGCGAGGGTGCGGCCCTTGCCCGTGGTGTGAAGGTGGCGTTGGCGCCGATCATGATGGCCTGTCTTCACCTCGATGAATTCCTTTTCCACCAGTTCCTTCAGAACACGGTTGAGGCTCTGCTTGGTGATCTTCAGGATATCCAGCAGTTCGGCAATCGTGAGGCCGGGGTTGCGATCAACAAAATGCAGGACGCGGTGGTGGGCGCGGCCAAAATCCAGCTCTGCCAGCAGCCTGTCGGGATCGCTGACAAAATCGCGGTAGGCAAAGAAGAACAGTTCAATGAGTTCATAGGGCACGGAGCGTTGATGACGGTCGGCCTGCGCCGCACCTGCTGCCTCTCCTGCCCCCTCCCCGGATGCTGCATCGCGTCTGGCGGCAGCCTGCGCCAAGCCCGTCTCTGTCATCGCGGCCTCCTACATATGTCAGCCTTGTTGACATATCTCAGGTGGTTCGTTACCCGTCAAGCCCGCATCAGGACATGAAATGTCCGGAGACGGGCCTGTCTTGCACATAAACACCATGCCGCATGTGGCTTGCGGCGACAACCGGGAGGCTAGCACATGGCGATCATTCCTTTCGACGACCGCGACGGCGTCATCTGGATGGATGGCAAGATCATTCCCTGGCGGGATGCGAAAATCCATGTGCTGACCCATGGCCTGCATTATGGCTCCTGCGTCTTTGAAGGCGAGCGCGCCTATGATGGCCAGATCTTCAAATCAACCGAGCACTCGAAGCGATTCCACGCCTCTGCGGAGCTCATGGATTTCACCATTCCCTATTCGGTCGACGAACTGAACGCGGCCAAGGACGAGGTCGTTCGGCTGAACGGCGGCGGCGACCAGTATGTGCGCCCCGTGGCCTGGCGCGGCTCGGAGATGATGGCGGTCGCAGCCCAGCACAGCAAGATCCACGTCGCCATCGCCACCTGGGTCTGGCCTTCGATGTTCGACATCGAGGCCAAGATGAAGGGTATCCGCATCGATATCGCGGAATACCGCAGGCCCGACCCGCTGTGCGCGCCCGTCCATGCCAAGGCGGCAGGGCTTTACATGATCTGTACCATCTCCAAGCACAAGGCTGAGAAGCATGGCTATGCCGATGCCATGATGCTGGACTGGCAGGGCAGGGTGGCCGAATGCACGGGTGCAAACATCTTCTTCATCAAGGACGGCGCCATCCACACGCCGATTGCCGACTGTTTCCTCAATGGCCTGACGCGCCAGACCGTGATCGCCATGGCCCGCGCGCACGGCATGGAGGTGATCGAGCGGCGCATCATGCCGGAGGAGCTTTCCAGCTTCAACGAGTGCTTCATCGTCGGCTCAGCCGCCGAGGTCACACCGGTGTCCGAAGTCGGGCCCTACCGCTTCACCCCCGGCAACATGAGCCGTGCCCTGGTCGAAGGCTACGCGGATGCCGTGAGGGGCAAAAAGAAGGCGGCTTGACGAGGCAGTATCACTGTCATGCCGGCCTTGAGCCGGGATCGCCCGGTGCGCGCATAGCTATCCGAAGAGAAGCGCCGTGTCGTCAATCGATCCCAGGTCAAGCCCTGGATGACGGCGATTGATCCGCTTGCGCTTTCCGGCTTCGGAAACGCGCAGCTGACGTTCTGAGCTGCCAGATCATCCCCCGTTGAGATGGAATCCATCTCAACGGGGGATGAGCGACCACCATAATTGAGAGCATTGCGTCCTCACAAAACCGGCAACCACTTTTGTGCGCAATGCTCTAGGCTCTCTCCTCAACCGGCAGGAGAGCCCCATGACCGATGAACGTGTCCGCGCCCTGGCACATGAACTGCTGGAAAGCGGTGTCGAGCACCTCAGCGAGACCCAACG
>JANMHN010000418.1:0-1806 GCA_031375185.1 Allobosea sp.
ATGGAAACGCCTGTCGTTCTCCAGCCGGAATCCGGCCCGAAGCTGGATCAGCTGAGCCGCGTGGAAGACAAGGTCGCCCGCGTCGAGGAGAAGTTCGCCCGCGCCGAGGAGCGGATGATGCGGGTCGAGAGCGCGCTGGAGAAGGCCACGATCCGGCTCGAAGGCGCGACCCAGGACATGAACCTGCAAAGCGTCCGTCAGGACATCGCATCGATGCGCGACGAGTTGCGCCGCAAGCCGGGAGTGGCAACCATCTTCATCATCGCCCTGATCGCGGCCATGCTGGGTGCAGTAGCCGTTTTTGCCATGCTGAAATTCGGGATACCCGGCATTCTGCCCGGCACATTGCCGCGATGACAGCTTTCAAGACGATTGATGATCTGGATCCTGCCGGCCTGCGCGTGCTCGTGCGGGTTGATCTCAATGTGCCGCTTGAAAACAGCGTGGTGTCGGACGCCACCCGCATCGACCGCATCCTGCCGACGATCCGCGGTCTTGTCGCGCGCGGCGGCAAGGTCATCCTGCTGTCCCATTTTGGACGCCCCAAGGGCCGCGAGTCGAAGGACAGCCTGAAGCCGATCGCCGCCGTGCTGGCGGTGCATCTTGGATCGCCCGTCACATTCGCCGATGATTGCATCGGAGAAGCTGCCTCCAGCGCCATCGACAAGCTGAAGAATGGCGAGGTGCTGTGCCTCGAGAACACCCGTTTTCATGAAGGTGAGGAAACCAACGATCCCGCCTTCGTCGCGGCTCTGGCCGCAAACGGCGATGTCTATGTCAACGATGCCTTCTCCGCCGCGCACCGCGCCCATGCCTCCACCGAGGGGCTGGCCCATGTGCTGCCTGCCTATGCGGGCCGCACCATGCAGGCGGAGCTTGAGGCGCTGGACAAGGCGCTGGGCAAGCCCGCCCGCCCGGTGATGGCGATTGTCGGTGGTGCCAAGGTCTCGACCAAGCTCGACCTTCTCGGCAATCTGGTCGGCAGGGTCGATGTGCTGGTGATCGGCGGCGGCATGGCCAACACCTTCCTCGCCGCGCGCGGGCTCGATGTCGGCAAGTCCTTGTGCGAACACGATCTGGTCGCCACCGCGCGCGAGATCGAGGCCAAGGCGAAGACCGCCGGCTGCACGATCATGTTGCCCGTCGATGCTCTGGCGGCCACCGAATTCAAGGCCAATCCCGGCCACCGCATTGCGGATGTGAGCGACATCAGGCCTGACGAGATGATCCTCGATGCCGGACCGAAATCAATCGACGCCGTGATCGCCAGGCTGCAAACCATGAAAACATTGGTCTGGAACGGCCCGTTCGGCGCGTTCGAGCTGGAACCGTTCGATACGGCCACCGTGGCCGTGGCCAAGGCTGCAGCGGCCCTGACGAATGCCGGAAAGCTGGTGTCGGTCGCAGGCGGCGGCGACACGGTCTCGGCCATGAACCATGCGGGGGCCGGCAACGACCTCACGTATATCTCAACCGCAGGCGGGGCCTTCCTCGAATGGATGGAAGGAAAGCCGCTGCCGGGTGTCGAGGCGCTGAACAACTGATATTGCTCACGCGAGTGTTTATGCTATGTCCGCCAAATGAGTAATAATACCAATTATACCACGTTAAATATCCTTGTGAAGATACAGGATGATCTGGCGGCATTTCGCCTATCCGTCGACGAACGGCTCGACCGGGTTGAAGACATCAACCGCAAGCAGCGCCGTGACTCGGCTGGCATGCTGGTGATGATGCGCGCCACGGCAGGAGACTTCGACGAGCGGGTATCGGAGGTCGAGGAGCGGCTGGCAGTCCTTGAAGGGG
>JANMHN010000419.1:0-24989 GCA_031375185.1 Allobosea sp.
CGCCTTTCCGGGCCGGGTCGAGACCACTTTCATCGAGACCGTGCCCGAAGCTGGCTCCGAGCGCGTGATCGAGCAGCTGGCCCGCACCGGCCACAAGCTGATCTTCACCACCTCGTTCGGCTACATGGAGCCGACCTTGCGCGTCGCGGCGCGCTTTCCGGACGTGAAGTTCGAACACGCCACCGGCTTCAAGCGCGCGCCAAATGTGGCGACATATTCGGCCAAGTTTCACGAAGGCCGTTACATCGCGGGCCAGATCGCCGGCAAGATGACCAAGACCAACACGGTGGGCTATGTCGGTGCCTTCCCGATCCCGGAGGTCGTGGCCGGGATCAACGCCTTCTATCTGGGTGCGAAATCGGTCAATCCCAGAATCGAGATCAAGACCGTGTGGGTGAACTCGTGGTTCGACCCGCCGAAGGAGGCGGACGCCGCCAAGGTGCTGCTCGACCAGGGTGCCGACGTGATCACCCAGCACACCGACTCACCCGCCCCGGTGCAGCAGGCGGCGGCGCGCGGCAAGCTCGCCTTCGGCCAGGCCTCGGACATGACGCAGTTCGGCCCGAACAACATCCTGACCTCGATCATCGATGACTGGAACCCCTACTATATCGAACGCACCCGCGCCGTGCTGGACGGCACCTGGGCCTCGAAGGACACCTTCGACGGCCTCGCCAAGGGCAAGGTCAAGATGGGCCCTTACGTGAACATGCCGGCCGACGTGAAGGCCATGGCCGAAGCCACGGAAGCCGCGATCAAGGCCGGAACCATGGACCCGTTCATGTGCCCGGTGATCGACCAGTCCGGCAAGACGGTGGAGTGCAAAGGCAACGGCCGCCTGTCAGACGAGCAGGTTTTCGGCATGAATTTTTATGTGCAGGGCATCAAGGACGTCCTGCCGAAGTAAGGGTTACGCGCGGTTCATACCGGACGGCGCACAGCGCCGATCCGGGATCGCGGGCCTCAGCGGGAGCGACAGCGGCCTGTTTTGGTGCGCTCCTTGTCGCCATCGTCATAATCGATGCCAACATTGCCGCCCGATAGCGACGCGATCACGCCGGGAAACCACGTGCCGGCGCCCTTGAAATTGCATTCGACACGCGTCCCGATCGCCCAGTTGTAGGGCCGCACGTTGGCCAGGTTGAGGGTCTCGCGGTCGCCATCGTCATAAGCGACCGTCACGCGTTCGCCGTTCACGGCCTGGATGATGCCCGGGAACCAGAACTGTCCGCCTTTGTAGCGGGCGAGCACCCAATCACCGTTGGTCTGCGCGGCTGCTGCGGTCACTCCGGCCAACAAGGCCGCTGCCACGAGCACAAGACGTCTGAAGCTGGAGTTCATGGAGAATTGCCTTTTGATGTGACCGCCCACAGGGCGCTGTGTCGCTCTTAGATCACGGGATGTCAGACGTGGCGAGTGGATTGGCCTGGACCATTCAGTAGAACGATCTTCCGGAAGCGCCACCGGAACATGTCGCAGTGCCAGTCCATCAGGATGGAACGACTGTCCGGTTCTCGGGGCGTGCAAATCTCAGAACCAGCCACCCCATCATCCCTGCGATCACGGAACCTGCCAAAACGCCGATCTTTGTCTGGTCCTGCAGCATCTGCGAGGTCGGGAACGCCAACAATCCGATGAACAGGCTCATCGTGAAACCAATGCCGCACAGCAGCGAGACGCCATAGAGTTGAAGCCAGGTGGCGTTTGCGGGAAGATCGGCGAGACCGGTTCGGATCGCAATCCAGGAAAACCCGAAAACACCGATCTGCTTGCCGATGAACAAACCGAGCGTGACGCCGAGCGGGACGGGTTCAAGCATCGCAGACAGACCGACGCCCGCGAATGAAACGCCTGCATTCGCAAAGCCGAAGATCGGAATGATCATGAAGGCGACCCACGGATGCAGGGCATGTTCCAGCTTGTGCAACGGCGACTGGGCGTTGTCAGGCGTGCCTCGCGACACCTTGAGCGGGATGGTCAACGCCAGAGCGACACCGGCGAGGGTGGCGTGTACGCCCGACTTCAGCACGAGAACCCAAAGGAGGACTCCGAGCGCAAGATAAGGTGTCAACTTCTGAAATCCCCACGCATTCAGGGCAACCAGAACACCCAGGACCCCTAGTGCTCCGACGAGCGCAAACGCGTTCAGATCGGCCGTGTAGAAAATCGCGATGATGATGACGGCGCCAAGATCGTCAAGGATGGCGAGTGCCGTCAGAAAAACCTTGAGGGAGATGGGAACGCGCCGCCCCAGCAGCGACAGAACGCCCAGCGCGAAGGCGATGTCCGTGGCTGCGGGGATAGCCCAGCCGCGCACGGTTTCGGCGGATCCGGCATTGAACGCGACATAGATCAGAGCAGGTGCCAGCATGCCACCAAGCGCGGCGAACCCTGGAAGCGCCCGCCGCGGCCATGATGACAATTGGCCATCAAGGAACTCACGTTTGATCTCCAGCCCGACCAGCATGAAGAACACGGCCATGAGCGCATCGTTGATCCAGTGCAGGACCGAAAGCCCGAAAACGTATCGATTCAACGTGGCGAAGTAGACCGGAGCGGCGGGCGAATTGGCCATCACGATGGCCATGACGGCCACGCCCATCAAGATGATGCCGCCAGCGGATTCATTGCTGAGAAATTGACGAAATGCCGATAAGGGACGGACCATATGCGCAGAAATCCCACGCTGGCGGCCCGACCAGCGCATTGCCTGCCCACTTGACAACCAAAGTGGTACACCCTGAACAGACGTTGGCATCGATTCCGGCAGAGTGCAACCTTTCGGCGGAAAAGCGCGATCTTTCACCTCACCTGAAGACAGCACCGTCACCAGCACAAAAATCGCGATCGGGATCGCGCCGCTCCGGAGCCAAGTCGCCGAAGACGCCCGGGGCAGCGACACGCCGCCGACATTGGTGCGCGGCTTGATATCAGGCAGGCTTCCTGCGAGGTTTGGCTCCTGACGATCACATCCGGGGTTTTGATGACACATTCTGGCTCTGGCGGGCTGCAGGCGCCGATCTTCCTCAAGTCCTCCACGAAGAGCGCGCAGGCCGGCGCGGACAGCCTCACGCCGCTCGTCGCGGAGATCCTGCGGCAGGTCCGGGACGGGGGAGACGCCGCCGTGCGCGACTGTGCCCGCCGCTTCGACCGGTCCGAGCTTGCCACGTTCGAGGTCTCAGGCACCGAGCGCGAGGCTGCCGTGGCGGAGCTTGCGCCCCAGACCCGCGCCGACACCGAATTCGCCATTGCCCAGGTCACCGCCTTTGCCAGGGCGCAGCTGGCCACGATCCTGCCGCTGGAGATCGAGGCGCTGCCGGGTGTCCATCTCGGACACCGCGTCATCCCGATCGAACGCGTCGGCTGCTATGTTCCGGGTGGCCGCTACCCGCTGCTCTCGGCGCCGGTCATGACCATCGTGCCCGCCAGGGTGGCCGGCTGCGACGAGGTGATCGCCTGCCTGCCGCCGAACGCGCACCGCGCCATGATCGCGGGCTGCCACCTGGCTGGCGCCGACCGCATCTTCCGGATCGGCGGCGCACAGGCCATCGCCGCGATGGCCTACGGGACCGAAACCGTGCCGGCCTGCGACAAGATCGTCGGGCCGGGCAACGCCTATGTCAACGAGGCCAAGCGGCAGGTGTTCGGCAAGGTCGGCATCGACCAGTTGGCAGGCCCGAGCGAGATCTTCGTCATCGCCGACGAGACAGCCGACGCCGACACGATCGCGACCGACCTGCTCGCGCAGGCCGAGCACGACGTCCACACCCGCGTCGGGCTCATCACCACCAGCCGCGCGCTGGGCGAGCGCACGCTGGCGGCGGTCGAGGCGCAGCTTGAAACCCTGCCCACCGCCGACGTCGCCGCCGCCGCATGGCGGGACTATGGCGAGATCGCGGTCTGCGCCAATGAGGAGAGCATGATCCGCCACTCCGACAGCATCGCCGCCGAGCACCTCCAGGTCCACACGCGCGATCCGCATGCCATGGCGAAGCGGCTGCGCAACTACGGCTCGCTGTTCATCGGCCCGCTCGCCAGCGTGGTCTATTCCGACAAGTGCTGCGGCACCAACCACACCCTGCCGACCATGGGCGCGGGCCGCTACACGGGCGGGCTCTGGGTGGGCTCCTATGTCAAGATCTGCACGCATCAATGGCTGGACGAGGCGGGCGTCGCCGCTGTCGCGCCGCCCGCCATCCGCCAGAGCGCGAGCGAGGGGCTGGAGGGGCACAGGCGCGCCGCCGCGCTCAGGATGACATGGCAGCAGCGCCATGGCGCTGCGGTTTGACAGCCCGGCGTCGGCGCGAGCTATAGTGCCGCTGCCAAGCATCCTTGCAGGCATCCTTGCACCGTGGATGACATGCGGGGGCACGACATGCGGAAAGATGACATGCGAAAAGACGACATGAACGACAGCCAGGGCGGACAGCCGATGAAGAAGAGCGATGCCAGGCAGGCCGCAGGACCCGTCCTGCAGGTCGAACGGCGCGACTTCACCGACCTGGTGCCCACCGACCGGCCCCGCGTGCAGAGCATGGAAGGCTTCGATCCCTGCTACACCGACATCGTGGATTACATCGTGCGCTGCACGCACATGATCTGGGACGAGCGCAATGTCGGGCTCATCTACACCCATTACACCGGCAACTCGGTGGTCTACTACACCAACCACGCCGTCTACGACCGCGAGACCATCGTCCACGACACGATCGCGCGCCTGGCCGCCTTCCCCGAACGGCGCGGCCACGCCACGCAGGTGATCTGGAACGGCGACGACAAGGCCGGGTTCTACACCTCGCATTATGTGACGGGTAGCGGCCGGCACACCCAGCCGGGGCGATACGGGCCACCGACGAGGCGCGTGTTCAACACCCGCACCGTCGCCGACTGCATGATCTTCCGCAACCGCATCTACCGCGAATGGATCGTCACCGATCAGATGGGCGTCCTGCGGCAACTCGGAATCGACCCCCATCCCGTCGCGGAGAAGATGGCCGCAGACCAGTTCTCGCGGGGCCTGACCATGACCGACATCGGCGAGAACTTCCGCATGATGGGCCAGTATCCGCCCGAGCTGTCAGCCGACACCGCCCCGGCGGCGAACGAGATCGAGACATGGACACTCGAATGGATGCACGAGGTCTTCAACAGGCGCATGTTCGGGGCCATCAGGCGAGTCTACGCGCCGAACGCCCGCTATCACGGCCCGATGATGAAGGAACTGTGCGGTGCTGGCGCAGTGATGCACCAGACGCTCGCCTTCGTGGCGATGATCCCCGACATGGCGCACCAAGTCCACCATGTCTGCTCCGTGGCATGCGAGGAAGGCGGCCACAAGGTCGCTGTGCGCTGGACAATCGAGGGCCACCATCTCGGCTATGGCTCGCTCGGCGACCCCACCGGCCACCGGCTGTTCGTGCTCGGCATGAGCCACTTCCATGTCATCGACGGGCGCATCGTGGACGAGTGGACCATCTATGACGAACTGGCCATGCTGGCCCAGCTCAAGCTCGGCGCACTTCAGGCGGCGGCATGAGGCACGCTCACGTGACATGATCATTTGGCGTGATCCGGCCTGCCCTCCCGGTTCAGGCCTGCGCGCCGAAACGTCCGAGCCGGAACGGCGCAAGCTGCGTGGCCTCGCGCTCGCCGCAGATCTCCGCCGCCACGGCCTCTCCGATACCGGCCGAATGCTTGAAGCCGTGCCCGGAGCAGGCCGATATGACGGTGACGCGGTCCATGCGCGGATGGCGGTCGATGATGAAGCCTGAATCGGGCGTGCCGGTGTAAAGGCAGGCGCTGGAGCGCACGGCTCGTGTGCCCACGCCCGCGAGCCTTTGCGCCAGATGCGCACGGTGCAGCTCTGCTGCTTCCTCCGGCCACGTGGCGCGCTCCATGGCGTCAGCGCTCGTCTTCACGCCATACTGCTCGGTCGCGGCCTTCAGCAGCCCGCTGCCAGGCAGGGCGGGAAAGGCGTAGAAATAATCCTCCGTCGTGTCGCCGTGCATCCAGATCAGCGTCGGAAAGCAGCCGGGGGCATAAAGGCCGCCATCGACCTCGAACCAGTGAAGCACCTGCCGGGTGACGGTCAGCAGCCGGTCGAACGGCGCGCCCAGCAGCGGTGCGGTCCAGGCACCCGCCGCGACGACTGCGTGCCCGGCCTCGATGACGCCGTCCCCGGTGACGATGCGCACGACGCCACGGTGCTGCCCGAGCGCCCCGTCATGCCCATCCTGCCCGAGCGCCTCGACCTGCGCGGTGACAAGCCTGGCCCCGGCCGCGCGGGCGCGATCAAGCTGGGCCGCGATGCAGCGCTCCGGATGGACATAACCGCCGCCGGGTTCGAAATACGCGCTTGCGCCATGGGCATCCCTGATCTGCGGAAAGCGGCGCATGGCCTCCTCACCATCGAACGTCTCGTGATCGATGCCGAAGGCGCGGGCGCTGGCGGTCGAGCGTCCCACGAAATCCGTCTTGCCGTGGTGCAGGGCCGCGCCCCCGCGCGAGGCCATGATGAGGCACCCGCAGGCGTCCAGCAGGGTCTCGCCTGTTCTGGCCTCAAGTTCACGCCAGATCCGGTGGGAGGCAAGCGCCAGCGGCACGTAGTCCTTGCCCTCCCCGACGGCGCACCGCGTGATGCGGGTCTCGCCATGGCTGGAGCCGTAGGCGTGCGGCGGCACGTGCCGATCCACGCCGATCACATCGACGCCACGCGCGGCAAGCTGGTGCAGGGTGGCGGCACCCATCGCGCCCAGCCCGACGACGGCGACATCGCAGCGCAGCCAGGCGGTCATCGCCAGACTCCCACACGGAGTGAAACAACGGTCTCCCGGCGAAAAATTGCGGGATGCAAAGACCCGCCGCCGTGACGTCCGGTCTTGCCAAATCTCGAAAGGTGCGGCCATTCACGGACAGCACAAGGATGGACAGCATGACACGGCCAAGGATCGCGCTTCTGACGATGGGCGGCACGATCGCCAGCCTCGGCGCGCGCGCCGATGCGACCAGCATCTACGAACAGGACGCCGCCCGCGATCCGGTGCGTGACGCGGCTCCGCTCCTGGCCGACGCGGCGGATGTCACCGTCGAGACCTTCGCGCACCTGCCGAGCCACGACGTGCCGCTCGCGCTGGTGCTCGACCTGGCAAGGCGCATCGCCGCCCTCCGCAGCGAGGGCCGCGTCCAGGGCGTGGTGGTGAGCCACGGCACGGATACGCTGGAGGAAACCGCCTACCTGCTCGATCTGCTGCTGCCGGCGGGCTCGCCCGTCGTCGTGACGGGTGCCGCGCGGCCCGCATCCGCCCTGAGCGCGGATGGGCCGCTGAACCTGCTCAACGCGGTCAAGGTCGCGGCGCATGCCGATGCGGCCATGAGGGGCGTCCTGGTCTGCCTCAATGAGCGGATCAGCATGGCCCGGTCCGTCACCAAGGCGCATACGTCCGCAGTCGATGCCTTCCGCGATCCGGAACAGGGCCATGTCGGCTCCATCACCGGCACGCAGATCGCATTTCACCACCCGCCTTCCGCCGGAGAGCGCCTGTTGTTCGACGCAGGCCAGACCGGGCCGCTGCCCTCTGTCGAGATCATTCCATGTCATCTCGGCGTCGGTCCTCTGCTCTTCGAGTGCGCGCTGGCGCAGCGCCCGGCGGGCGTCGTCATCGCCGGAACGGGCAACGGCTCGGTGCCGGAGGTGCTCAAGCCATCGCTGGCGAGGGCGCGGGGGGACGGTGTCATCGTGGTGAGGGCGAGCCGGACCGGGTCCGGCGCGGTCACCCTGGGCAAGATCGATACAGAGCACGGCACCATCCCCGCCGGGTGCCTCAACCCGCACAAGGCGCGGCTCCTGCTGATGCTGGCCTTGCGGCAGACGCGCGACCGTGACGAGATCGCGGGCCTGTTCAGCCGCGCCTGACGCTGCACTGCTCCTGGCTGGCGCACCGCCCCTGCTGCTGGCGCGGCGCTCACCCAGCCGCCCCGGCCTGCGCAAGGATCTGCGCGATGATGGCGATCTCGTCGTAGATGCGCCATTCCCGCACCAGCTTGCCCTGCCGGAACTCGAAATGCGACGAGCCGAGGATGTTCAGCGGCGCCTTGTTGGCAGGCCCGTAATGGGGCGTTCCGCTGTAGGTGCCGCGCAGCAGCCAGATCACGCCGATGCGCAGGCCCAGGTCGGGCGATTCGTGGACCGACATGTCGCGCACCTCGATCTGCCCGTCCGGCACGGCCGCCAGAAGGCTCATGATCTCGAGCTGGAAGGGCGCGACGCCCATGACACGGCGCAGGCGCACGGTCTGGCACACGCATGTGTCGGCGAAGTAGTCGGTCAGCTTGTCGAAGAACCGGCCATTCCAGACCGTCTCGAACATCTCGACGATCATCTCGCATTCGCGCCTGTAACGATCCGGGCGCGGGCCGGAAATGCCCTCACGGATCGGATCCTTGATGCGCCCGGCGAACACCGGGCTCTTCGCCGTGTCCATCGCCGTGCCCAGCACGGGGGATTTCCTCAGGAGGTCGGCGGCGATCACGAAGGGATCGAGGCCGAGATCCTGCAGCACCGCGAACTCGTCGCGGATCACCCATTCCTCCACGACCTTGTTGTCCTGAACGAGGCAATGCGCCATGCCGCGATTGACCCAGTTGCGGCCTGTGGGCGGCCCGTAGGTCCAGGGGCCGAGATGGGTCGCGTTGTTGAGCACGCGGTGGGCGCTGACGAAGCCGTTGTCGCCGCGCCGCTCCCAGATCACGTCGTCATGGCCGCCACCGCGATTGGGGAACGCGACCATCTTCTGGATCGAGTTGCGGATGACGTCGTCATAGCCATAGGTTTCGCCATAGGCGGTGTGGACCTTGACGCCGGGCGCATAATGGTCGCGCAGATGCCCCAGCCCGCGGCTGATCCAGATCTTGTCGGTCCAGCTCGTGATGTATTCACGCGGGTTGCCATAAGGCGCGTAGGCGGAGGGCTTGAGGCCTGCGAGCTGGTCTTGCATTCGGATGGTCCTCATCTGCCGGGAAAGGTCTGATGCACCGGCGCGGCTGTGAAACGGGCAAGGATAAGCCGTCAGGCGTCGGGCGGGCCTCGCGTCGAGCCCCGTACCTTGAGTTCTGCCGGCATTAGCCTGCGCTCGCCTCCGGCTGCGGTTCCGGCCACCTGCTCCATCAGCAGGCGGACACTCATCTGCGTCATGCGCAGCAGGGGCTGGCGAAGCGTGGTCAGGTCATAGGACAGCCAGGCCGCCTGCGCGACATCATCGAAGCCGGCGACGGCCACGTCACCGGGCACGTCGAGGCCCAGCTCGTAGCGGCAGGCGTCCATCACCCCGAGCGCCATGGCATCATTGGCGCAGATGATCGTGTCGGGATGACCGGTGCCCCCGAAATGGCCCAGCGCGATGCGACGGCCACCGTCATAGGAATAATCGGAATGCAGGACGCGCTCCAATGTCAGCCCGCGCTCGGCAAAAGCCTGGCGCGCGCCGCGCAAGCGGTCATTGCTGACCGGCGCGTTTTCAGGACCGGCCACGAACACGGCGCGCGTGATACCGCCCGCCGCGAGATGCTCGACCAGCAGGTGCATCGCCATCGGATGGTCGCAGGCGACCGAGGAGGCCAGCTGGCTCGTCGGTGCCCGATTGTAGAGGACGACCGGCACGCCCTGGCGCCCGGAGGCCTCGAGCGTCTCGCGCGGAAGCAGTGCGCTCGAGATGATGCCGTCAACCTGGAAAGCAAGCAGGTCCGAGGCGGCGGAGGCGGCCTCCCGGTCCTGCGGCACCGTGCAGAGCAGCATCCTGTTGCCTGTTGACTGGATTTCGTCGCTCAGGAACCGCAAGACATCGGGATTGTTGCGGGCGGTGAGTTCCGTCATGACCACACCGACCAACCGGGAACGTTGGGTGATGAGAGAACGGGCAATCTGGCTGGGCGAGTACGCGAGAGCACGCGCGGCCACCTCGACCTTGGCGCGTGTCGCCCTGGAAACCGAGCCTCCGGTGCGGAAGGTCCGCGAGACAGCCGACTGCGAGACACCGGCCAGCCGCGCGACATCATAGGACGTCGCACGCGACGTGTTGCGCGCGGGCCTTGCCAGGTGAAACGCTGCACTCCCATGACATGCGTCCGTCTCCTGCAACGCTGCCATTTCCTGCAACGCTGCCATCTCCTGCGATAACGTGTCCCGCGATGGTTTGCCGGCCTCCGGGACCATGGTATCGTGCAGGACTGCAGCCTTGCGTGAGACACGGCTCTTTTGCGGGGCCTTTGTTAGTGCTGTTTTCGATGGCATTTTTGACTGCGATGTCATCGCTGATCCGGCTCCCAGGTGCCATGATCGTCACATAATGCCAGCGTTTTCAAGCCTGAACTGGATTTTGTTCAAAATCTTTCCGGTCACGCCTGTTATTTTTGCACTCCATATTGATTTCGCAGTCACATCATGTTTGGTTTGTGGCTGGATCTTGGGAGAGGAGCCATCGCATGCACATCAACCGTCGTGAACTCATCGCGGGAGCGGCCGCAGCCGGGGCGGCAGGATTTGCTCCTGTGTCCTCGGCCCTGGCGGCCATCACGCCTGGCAAACCCTTCGCGGGCAAGGAAATCAAGGTTCTCGCCGTGCAGAGCACGCAGTTCGCGGCGCACAGCAAGAAGGTGGCCGCCTTCACCGAGGCCACCGGCATCAAGGTCACCTATGTCTATGTTCCGTTTGCCGCATTGCGCGAGCGACTAACCGCCGAAATGGTCGGCGGATCCGACGATTTCGACCTGATGACCGCGATGGATGTCTGGATCCCTCCTCTTGTGGACAAGCTCTTCGCCCCGATCGACAAGGATCTCGCGGCCCGCAAGATCGACATGAATCGCTACCCGGCAGCCTTCACCTCCGCCGGCAAGTTCCCGACCGGGACATACGGCCTGCCGGTCCGCTGCCACATCCAGCTACTGTGGTATCGCAAGGACCTATTCGACAAGGCTGGCCTTAAGGCACCCACGACATGGGACGAGTTGGTCGAGGTCGGCAAGAAGGTGCAGGAGCAGAACCCCGGCATCGCGGGCATCACCATTCCGTATGGCCGCGCAGACGGGCAGAACCTGATGGTCTGGTACAATTTCCTGTGGGGCGCGGGCGGCGACCTGTTCGACGACAAGGGCCAGCCGATCTTCAACAGTGCCGCCGGCATCAAGGCGACTCAGGACTTCACCGACATCATCCTCAAGCACAAGATCACACCGCCCGGTGCCGCCTCCTTCAACGAGTCCGACTCCACCACCAACTTCTTCCAGGGCAAATCGGCCATGGTTCCTGTGTGGTGGCACGTCTACAACCGGCTGCGCCTGCCCGATGCGATGGTCAAGGCCGACCAGGTCGGTTTCGTCCCCCTGCCGTCCTATCCGGGCAAAGGCGCGACCACCTACACCAACCAATGGATCTATGGCCTCAACGTCAAGACCAAGAACCGCGATGCGGTGATGGAGTTCATGGACTACATCTGCGGGGCCGACATCGAGAAATCGATCCTGGTCGATCCCGCCGAAAGCGACGTGGTCTGCGTCCACTGGCAGAACTTGCGCGACCCGCAGGTCAACGCACGCTTCGGCGACATGCACGCCATCGCGGCGAAGGCGCTGGAGACGACGACCAAGGCCATCCCGAACACGGCCTCGTTCCTTCCCGTGGTCGATGCGCTCGCGGGTGCGATGTCCAACATCGTCACGCAGGGCGTGCCGATCCCTGAGGCGTTGAACACCGCGGCGGCACAGGCACAGCGCATCATCCGGCGCGGCGGCTGACAGGGCAAGCACATCCGGCCGCCGCCAGCCGCGCGGCCGGACCCCTTGCTTGCGGGCAAGCCCTGAATACTTGAGGACAGCGGAGCCTGTCATGACCCAGCGCAGATTTGCCGCCATCCTGCTCGCCCCGGCCTTCCTGCTGGTGGCGTTCACGACCGTTTACCCGATGGTCACCTCGCTCTGGACGAGCCTGCATGTCCTGAACCTCGCGAAAAGCGTCCAGCTTGGGGCCTTCGTCGGGCTGGAAAACTATCAGGAAGCGTTCGTCCATGACCTCGAATTCTGGGGCGTGATGCGCGTCACCGCAGTCTTCGTCGTGCTTGACGTCAGCCTGACCATCCTGTGTGCCCTGGGCATCGCCATGCTCCTGCTGCGCGCAGGCTTCGGAAAGTCGATTGTCCGGACACTCATCATCCTGCCATTCGCCATGAGCCCGGCACTGATCGGCATCTCCTGGCGCTTCATGCTCAATCCCGATTATGGCGCGTTTGCCCGGACCATTGCCGCGATCTTCCCCGCCATGCGGAATGTCGACTATCTGGCGAGCCCGACCCTCTCGATGATGGCGCTTGTCTCCGCCGATGTCTGGCACTGGGCGCCGTATTTCGCCTTCATGCTGATGGGCGGCCTTGCCGCGATCCCGCCCGAGACGCAGGAAGCGGCCCGCATCGATGGCGCGAGCAACTGGCGCGTCTTCCGCGACGTGACGCTGCCTCAGCTCGCCCCCGTGCTGATCGTCGCCATCATTCTGAAGTCCGTCTTCGCGCTCAAGGTCTTCGACAGCATCGTGACCATGACGGCGGGCGGACCGGGCCATTCGACCACGACGCTCGGCTTCTTCGCCTATCATATCGGCTTCCGGAACTACGATTTCGGCTATGCGGCGGCGGTGGCCTACATCCTGACGGGAATCCTGTTCCTGCTGTCGCTGTCGTACATGCGCTTCGCCTTCAGGAAATGAGCGGTGGCAACGTCGAGGGATAAGGGCCTGACATGACTGTGATCGCGCATCAGGCATCCGTGGCAGCGGCAGCCGCCATCAGGCGGCGCACGAGCCGTCAGCGCAAGCGCGCCTTCCTGCGCGTTGCCGAACAACTCGTGCTGGTGCTCCTGGCCGTGATCATCCTGTTCCCGATCGTCTGGATGGTGATGACCGCCTTCAAGAGCCCGCGTGATGTCTACGTCTACACCATGTGGTTCCAGCCCACCCTCGAGAACTTCTCGGAGGTCTTCAATCCCCGCTGGCGCATCCGCGAAAAGATCATCAACAGCATCGTCATCTCGGTCACCACGGTCATCATCGCGATGCCGATCGCCGTCTTTGCCGCCTATGCGTTCTCGCGGCTGGCGTTCCCCATGAAGCGCGCGATGTTCCAATGGATTCTGCTGACGCAGTTCATCCCTGCCGTGACCATCGTCCTGCCGTTCTACGTGATGTTCCGCCAGCTTGGGCTGCTCGACACCTATGCGGCCCTGATCATCGTCGACCTGGCCATCGTACTGCCTTATGCGATCTGGACGATCAAGGGCTTCATCGACGCCATTCCGCTAGAGACGGAAGAGGCCGCGATCGTCGACGGAGCCGGGCGTTTCCGTGTGCTGTGGGACATCGTCGTGCCGATGGCGCGGCCCGGCATCCTGACCGCCGCGATCTTCTGCTTCATCATCACCTGGAACGAGTTCCTGTTCGGCTACCTGCTGTCGCGACAGAACGTCGTGCCGCTGTCGGTCGGCATCGTCGGCTTCGTGCTGGAACGCGGTCCGGTCTGGGAACTGATCGCCGCGACCGGCATCATCATCACCATCCCGATGTTCTTCTTCGCGATGATGATCCAGCGCCATTTCACCAAGGGCATGAACCTCGGCGCCGTGCGCTGAGAGATCTACGGGAGCAAAGATGGCCGGTGTCCAGTTCAAGAGGGTCAGCAAGCGCTGGGGCGATTTCGTCGGCGTGCGCGATCTCGACCTGATTGTGGAGGACAAGGAATTCCTCGTCCTGCTCGGGCCGTCCGGCTGCGGCAAGACAACCACGATGCGCATGGTCGCGGGGCTTGAGGAGCCTAGCGGCGGCGAAATCTGGATCGGCGAGGACATGGTCAACGACATGACGCCGCGCGAGCGCGACGTTGCCATGGTGTTCCAGAACTACGGGCTTTATCCGCACATGAGCGTACGCGACAACATCGGTTATCCTCTGAAGATCAGGGGACTGTCGAAGGCTGAGATCATCCGCATGGTCGATGCCGCGGCCGCGAAGGTGGAACTGGGGCCTTATCTCGACCGCAAGCCCGGCCAGCTCTCGGGCGGGCAGCGCCAGCGGGTCGCCCTCGCCCGCAGCCTCGTGCGTACGCCGCGTGTCTTCCTCATGGACGAGCCGCTCTCGAACCTCGACGCCAAGCTGCGTGTCGTGATGCGGGCCGAGCTGAAGCACCTGCACCACGAGTTGCAGATCACCACGATCTACGTCACCCACGACCAGATGGAGGCCATGACCCTGGCCACGCGCATCGCGGTGATGAACCATGGCGTGATTCAGCAGCTCGCCGCGCCAGAGGTGATCTACAACGATCCGGCCAACCTGTTCGTCGCCGGGTTCATCGGCTCGCCCTCGATGAACCTGATGTCGGGCAAGCTCGCCGACGGCACATTCCATGCCGCCGGGCTGACGGTTTCGGGGATCGGCGGGGGAACGCGCGACAACGTGGTGCTGGGCGTCAGGCCCGAAGACGTGACCGTCACCGCCACAGGCTCGGGGCTGTTCGACGCGCCGGTCTACGCCTTTGAACTGACGGGTGAGTCGGTGCTCGTCACAGTCACGGTGGCGGGCAAGCAGATCGCCGCCCGCGCCGACCGCCATTTCCGCTGCCAGATCGGCGACAATGTGGGCGTGCGCTTCGACGCGGCCCGCACCTACCTGTTCGACGCGACGACCGACGAACGCATCAGGCTTTGAACCTGTTGACCCATGACAACGACAACATGAAATCGGCATGACGACGATCGCCTTCATCGGGCTTGGACGCATGGGACTGCCGATGGCGTCCAATCTGCTCAAGGCCGGCTTTTCGGTTGTCGGCTGCGACCTCGACGATCAGCGGCTGGCCCTTCTGGCCGCACGCGGCGGCGGTACCGCCCGGTCTCCGGCCGAAGCCGCCAGCCGGGCCGATATCACGCTGTCGATCATCATGAACGACGCGGTCCTGCGCGAGGTGGCCATGGGTGAGGCCGGCGTGCTGCGCGGCGCGGCACCGGGGCACCTGTACTGCGATCTGTCCACGGTGTCGCCCGCTGCATCGGCCGAGGTCTCCCAAGCGGCCGGAAAGGCCGGCATGGGTTATCTCTGCGCCAAGGTCGCAGGCAGCATCGGGCTGGCGGAAGCCGCCACGCTGACCCTGTTCGCATCCGGCTCCGCTAATGACTTTGCGCGGGCCATGCCGGTGTTCAGGGCCATGGCCGAGCGCGTGCTGCATGTCGGCGACGGCGATGCGGCGGCCTATCTCAAGCTCGTCCACAGCCTGATCGTGGGATCGTATTCGGCGATGATCGGCGAGGCCCTCGCCTTCGGGCGGAAGGGAGGGCTGTCTCTCGCGACCATGGTCGATGTTCTGGAGGCAGGCCCGCTGGGCTCGCGGCAGCTCACCCTCAAGGCCCCCGTCCTGAAGGAGCGCCGCTTTGGCGACCCGCCGTCGGACATCGACACAGCCGCGAAGGACATCGACATCATTCTCGACACGGCGCGCAGGGACCGTACGCCCTTGCCGCTGACATCCGCCGCGCGTCAGGTCATGGCGTTCGCCCAGGCGACCGGGGCGGGCAAGCGCGACATCTATGCCATCCTCGAAGCGTTCGAGGCGCTGGCCGACATCGCTCCGGGCGGCGCGTGATGGACACGCGCGTCACCCTTCCCGGCACAGGCCTGTCCGTCTCGCGGCTCTGCCTGGGCGGCAACCGCCTGGGCGGCGCGCTGGACCAGGCGCAGTCCTTTGCCCTGCTCGACAGCTTCGTGGAAGCCGGCGGCAATTTCATCGACACGGCGCATGTCTACGCCGACTGGATCCCCGGCAACGAGACGAGTTCGAGCGAAAAGACCCTTGGCCGCTGGCTCCGAAGCCGCAAGCCTGCGGATATCGTGGTCGCCACCAAAGGCGGCCATCCGGCCTTCATGAATCCCTCGCAGCCGCGGCTCGATGCCGGATCGCTCCGGCACGACGCGGCACAGGCGCTGGCCAATCTGGGCGTGGCCTCGCTCGACCTGTTCTATCTGCACCGCGACGATCCCTCCCGCCCCGCAGAAGAGGTGCTGGCGAGCCTTGAGGGGCTGGTGGCGGATGGTCTTGTGCGCCATTACGGCGCGTCGAACTGGTCCGCCGCGCGCCTGGAGGAAGCCGATGCGGCAGCACTGCGCAACGGCTGGCAGGGATTCGCCGCCAACCAGGCGGAGTGGAGCCTGGCGCAGCGCAACCCGGCCACCATCCCGCACGACCTGCATGTCATGGACGACGGCATGGCTGCCTATCACAGGCGCACCGGCGTGGCGATGATCCCCTATTCGGCCCAGGCGAAAGGCTATTTCGACAAGGCGGCAGGCGATCTGGACGCCGAGACGGGGCGGCTTTACGACAATGCGGCCAACCGGGCCTTGTCCGGGACGCTGGCGAGGCTCGCTCTGGAACTGGGCGCGACACCAACGCAGATCATGCTCGCGATCCTCGTCAGGGCTCCCTTCACCACCGTTCCCGTGGTGGGGTGCCGCACGCCGGAGCAGGTCAGGTCCAGCATGGACAGCCTCATGATCGAGCTGCCGCAAGCGGTGCGGATGGTGCCGGGTCACGAGGCGGAGCACACCTTGCGCTGTCCAGAGGCTCAGAATCCGCGAAACAAGGCGTAACCCAACGGCGACAGCTTGATGGGAAGATGCACGTGCTCCCCGGTCGTCGCGATGTGGAATCGGAAAGGGCACCGTGCAGGAAGGCGGGCTGATCCGGCTTCGCCTCGTCGAAACCGCCGAAGGCCATGAGCACTTCGTATTCGCCGCGAATGATGCCTTCACCAGATAGGTGCGGTCCGGCCAGCGTGCCATCCGGGCCGATCACGCCATTGGCGATGAGCAGTGGCTCGGGCATGAGCAGGCTCCTGGATGTCCTGACGCAGACTTCAGACCGTCATCATGCGCGTGGGCGGGCAACCCCTCCATCACAACTTGGTCAATGCTGCATTCGGTTTCTTCGAATGGTGCCTCATGGCTGACAGGCTGCTTCCCACCGCGCTCCATCATGTCGAGCTTTGCGATGGCCACTCTCACATGCAAGCATGCGTCGTCCACAGCAGACCACTTCCGTCCAGGCCAAGAGACGGGTTCTATCTCTTCGTGTTCGACAGAAAGCCGTTGAGGCGTTCGCTCTTGGGGCGGGCGAAAACCTCGGCGGGCTGCCCTTCTTCTTCAATGCGGCCCGCATGCAGGAAGACAACCCGGTTCGAGACATCCCGCGCGAAGCCCATCTCATGCGTGACCACGATCATCGTCCGGCCCTCATCCGCC
This sequence comes from Allobosea sp., assembly GCA_031375185.1. Classification (GTDB taxonomy): domain Bacteria; phylum Pseudomonadota; class Alphaproteobacteria; order Rhizobiales; family Beijerinckiaceae; genus Allobosea. The sequence continues at coordinate 17,327 of JANMHN010000419.1, forward strand.
AGTGAGCGCATGACACGGAGCACTTCGCCAACGAGTTCGGGATCGAGCGCGGATGTCGGTTCGTCAAACAGCATCAGGGCAGGTTCCATCGCCAGCGCGCGGGCGATCGCGACACGCTGCTGCTCGCCGCCGGACAGGAAGCTCGGAAAGGCGTCCTTGCGGTGAGCGACGCCGACCCGGTCCAGATAACGTTCGGCGCGCTCCACAGCGTCACGGCGGCTGAGCCCCAGCACCTGCATGGGAGCCTCGATCACGTTTTCCAGGGCCGTCATGTGCGCCCACAGGTTGAACTGCTGGAACACCATAGCGACGCGTGACCGCAGCCGACGAAGCTGGGCAGGATCGGCGGCGTCGAGTTCGCCATGCCTGCTGGGCGAAAGCCTCAAGGCTTCGCCCGCCAGCACGATTTCGCCGGCGCTGGGTTTCTCCAGCAGGTTCAGGCAACGCAAGAACGTGCTCTTGCCGGACCCTGACGCACCGATCATCGAAATGACGTCGCCGGCCTTGGCCTCCAATGAGACGCCTTTCAGCACCTCCACATCACCGAAGCGCTTGTGGATGCCCGTGGCGGCAAGGATCGGCTGGGCGATGTCGGGCGGGATGTTGGGCGGAGTGTTGGACAGAGTATTGGGCGAGGTGTTGGTCATGGGCTGAGCAAGTTCCCGCTGCGGAATGGGGTTGCGCCGGCAATCTTGCCAAGGCGCTTGCCGGCGACGGCGAAGCGGGCCGAGGTGCGGGCGTAGAGGATACCGGATGTCGTCGCATGCACGGGATGTGTGCTCCCCGAAACAGGGTCGATGATGTCGGCAATCAGCGCGCCAGCCTCGACATGATCGCCGGTCTGACGGGCAAAGACGATCAAGCCCGCTTCCAACGCCTCCAACGCTTCGGAGCCAGCCAAAGGCGTGGGCTCGCACAGGGCGGCGGGGAGAGGGGCTGGTTCGAGACCGATGACGCTGCGCAGCGCAAGGAACTGGATGATGGCTTCGGCGTCTTTCGCTGCCATCGCGTGGTTGACATCGCCATCACCGCGCAGCTCGACCGTGGTCGCGATGGTACCCTGAGGGACAGGATGATCCGGAAAACGCTGGCGAAGCGCTCCCCACGGGCGTGTCACCGCTTCATCGAACGGATGATCGCCAGAAACATCCGCGACGAGCAGGGCTTTGGCGCCGAGATAGGCCGCAAGCGGCTGGAAGGCCTTTGCTTGCTCTGTCGGCGCATAAAGATGCACCTCGGCCTCGCCATCGCAGTGGAGGTCGATGACGACGTCCGCATCGATCGCCTCACTGAGCAGCAGCTTCTTGAGGTTCTCAGGCGCGCGCAAAGGCGTCCATGCGCAAAGTACCTCCTGGAAGGCTTCCCGGATGACGTATGCGTTCCGATCCCGGTCCCCCGTAAGCCGGCCGTTCAGGATCGCGGCAGCGTCTGCGCCAAGGTCTGGAAAGCTCCGGTTGAAGTTCACGCCGTCGGCCAGCGCGAAGCGCCCTTGCAGCGTGCCGAGAACCTGTTGCGACAATCCGATGGGGTTGGCGACGGGAACCAGCACGATGTGTCCTTGAACGAGACCTTCTGCTTCCAGCATCATGAGGCGCTCGCGCAGATGATGCGCCGTCAGCTGGCCCGGCGCTTCGTCGGCGTGCAGACCCGCCTGGACATAGATCTTCGGCCGCGCCCCCGCCTCGCCGAAGTGGAGAAAGGCCACGTCGTAGGTCACGCCGGGCGTCGCGCCCTTCACCGTCCTGCGTTCAACCCGCATCACAACGCCCCTGAGGTTTCGGGCTTGAGGTGGCGCAGAAAGCGCCGTTCCGCGAGCTTGAACAGGCCGGCAAGCGCGAATGTCAGCACGAAGTAGATCAACGCTGCGACGCCGAAGGATTCAACCGCGCTGAGATGGTTGTAGTAGACGTCGCGGGCGACACGGGTGATCTCGACCAGCGTCACGGTGCTCGCGATGGCCGTGGCATGCATCATCATGACCACCTCGTTGCCATATTGCGGCAGCGCGCGCCGCAGCGCGCCAGGCAGCAGGATCCGCCGGTAGATGGCGCTTTCGGTCAGTCCAAAGCTGCGGGCCGCTTCCAGTTCGCCCGACGGCGTGGCTTTCAACGAACCAGCGAAGATCTCCGTGGTGTAGGCGGTGGTGTTGAGCGTGAAGACAAGCCAGGCACAGAACCATGGCGACTTGAATGCCACCCAGACGATGCTCTCGCGCACCGCCTCGAACTGTGCCAGCCCGTGATAGACCATGAACATCTGCACCAGCAACGGCGTGCCGCGCATCACATAGGTGAACAGGAAAACCGGCTTTGCGAGCCAGGGATTCGGCGAGACGCGCGCGACGGCAAGAGGCACGGACAGGACGAAGCCCGAGGCGCAGGCGATGACCAGCAGCAGCAATGTCACCTGCAGGCCCTTGAGAAAGGCCGGCATGTTCTGTGCGATGACGGGCCAGTCGATCATGACAGATCCACGATCATCGGAAATCGACCTTGCGGACGCCAAGGGAATAACGCCTTTCCAGAGCGCCCAGCGCCAGGATCGAGACCGTCGTCAGCGCCAGATAGATCAGCGCGATCGTGGCATAGAAGGTGAAGGGCTGGCGGGTTGCCGCTGCTGCAAGGCTGGCGCGATGCACCATGTCGTCAAGGCCGATGATCGAGACAAGCGCACTCGCTTTCAGCATGACCAGCCAGCTGTTGGTGAAACCTGGGATGGCATGGCGGATCATTTGCGGCAGCGTGATCCGCTTGAGGATCTGGCCGCGCGTCAGTCCGTAAGATTGCGCCGCCTCGATCTGCCCGCGCGGGATGGCGAGGATCGCGCCCCGGAAGGTCTCCGTCAGGAACGCGCCGAAAATGAAACCCAGTGTCATGGTGCCAGCGATGAACGGGTTGATGTCGACATAGCCCGCGCCCATGCGATCAGCAACGGCATTGACCGCGATCTGACCGCCGTAAAAGATCAGTAGCATCAGGACGAGTTCAGGCACGCCGCGGATCAGCGTCGTATAGACGTTGGCAGCGCCCCGCGCGGCGGCGGAACCCGACAGCTTTGCAGCGGCCCCGGCCATGCCGAAGACGCAGGCCGCCAGCAGCGAGACAGCAGCGACGCTGAGCGTCGATTGCAGGCCACCGAGAATGGCAGGCAGATAGCCGTGAAGCATCGGTTCGCCCGGGTGTTGCGACAGCTTTCAATGGTGGCCGGCGCGGATGACGTGATCACGCCGACGGAAGTTCCTGCGCTCCAGAATGCTCAGGAGCCGCCTGCGATGTCGAAGTCGAAATACTTGTCGGCAAGGGTCTTGTAAGTTCCGTTGGTGCGGATCGCGGCCAGCGCCGCGTTGACCTTGTCGCGCAGCGCCGCATCATCCTTGCGCAGCGCGATCCCGACACCGCCGCCGCCCGCCGTGTCAAGCCGGACGGTCTGACCGACCTGCGCGAAGCCCTTGCCTTCGGGCTTTTTCAGGAACGCTTCGCTGGAGACGACCGACGAGCCGAAACCGATGTCGCCGCGCCCGGCGGAGAGTTCGAGATAAACCTCGGTCTCCTTGGCGACGAGCAGGATCTCGCTCTCCTTGAAGTTGTCCTGCACGAACTTTGCGCGTGGCGAATTGCGCAGAACGATGATCTTCTTGCCCTTGAGCGATGCGGGAGTTGCCTCCGTGAAGGCTCCGGCCTTGGCCACCCAGCGCGACGGAACGTCATAATAGGGGCTGGAGAAATCAACCGCCTTCTTGCGCTCTTCGGTGATGCTCATCGATGCGACGATCATGTCGAACTTTTTGGCGTTCAGGGCCGGGATCATGCCGTCCCATTCCTGCTGGATGAGATTGCAGGTCACTTTCATCTCGGCGCAGACGGCATTGGCGATGTCGATATCGAAGCCCGAGAGCTTGCCATCAGGGGACAACATCGAGAAAGGGGGATAATTGCCCTCAACGGCGACGCGAACGGCGGTCTGGGCGAATGCGGGCGCTGAAAGCGCAGCAAGGATGGCGACTGTCGACAAGAACTTGCGCATGTGAAGGATCCTCCCCTTTTTCAGAGCGTCTGACTGTGCCATCGTGAACAGTAATTTTCATAAGTGCAAGATATGAAAATAAAAGAAATGATAATTTTAAGGGAGCCAGTCTGATGCCACGCCAGGAAGCGCTTTCCGACACCGGCCTTGGTGCAAGGCTATCCGCCTTCATGGCATCCGGCTCAGCGGCCCGGCGACGGCTGGCAGAGTACATCCTGCGTCACCCGATCCGCGTTGCCGCACTCTCCATCGAGGATCTGGCACAGGCCACGGGCGTCTCGGCTCCCACGATCAGCCGGTTCGCAAGAGAACTGGCGTTTGGTGGATTCGCTGAATTGCGCATGGCGGTGGCTGACTCGATGCAGGCGCTGCTGGACCCGGTGGCGAAGCTGCGGCTTCAGCTCGAGATGGCGGGAAGCCCGGCGCGCAGCAGCGATATGCTGATCACCATTCAGGAGCAGGTTCAGCGGCTTGATACGCCGGTTCTCGCGGCGCAAGTCACCGCCATCGCCGAAGCAGTCGTGAAGGCGCGCGCGATCCATGTCATGGGATTTGGACTGTCTTCGCATGTCGCGGCGTTGCTTGTCCTGGGCCTGCAGCCGTATTGCGCCAATGTGACGACGGTCGTTGACTTCGGCGGAACCGAAGTCGCGGCTGGTCGCCTCATGGGAACGGGTCCGGGCGATGTGCTGATCGCCATCACGTTCCCGCGCTATGCCAAGGATATCGTCAATCTCACACGCTATGCCCGCGACCGAGGGGCAAAGGTCTTCGCCCTGACCGACAGCGCGGCTTCACCGATCGCGCCGCTCGCCGACATCACCTTGATCGCGCCGTCGGATCATCCGACCTTGTCGAGCAGCATGGCGGCGGCGGTGGCCGTCATCGAAACGCTCGTGGCGACCGTCATGCTGTCTGACCCGGCCAATGCGGAGAAAGCCGCCCTGCTGGGAGACGCCATCGGTGCCTACCTGCACGTGGATTAGTCTGAACGCCGCGCCATCCGGATGCTTCTTGATGTCGACAGCAGGAGGTTGGTCTCGCTTGCCCGGATCGCAGGCAGGAGCCGGATGCGGCGCAGCACCGTATCGAGCGCTGTCAGGTCCGGTGCGCCGATTTCCGCCAGAAGATCCCATCGGCCGTTGGTGGTGTGGATCGCCGTAATCTCGGGACATCCCGAAAGCGCCCTGATCACCTGGTCCGTCGAGCGGCCCTCGATTTCGATCATCATGATGCCGCGCACGGGTGAGGCATCCGCATCGCCCTTCACGACAACGCTGTAGCCGAGGATGTCACGGTCACGCTCGAGACGGTTGATGCGGGCGCGGACCGTCGCGCGGGAGAGGCCCAGCTCCAGCGCAAGATCCGAGATGCTGCGGCGCGCATCGTGGCGAAGGCAGGCGATGAGACGCCGATCAGTATCGTCCATATCTGTCACTTTGACACTCTTTGCTTATTATTCTGATAATCCTTTAGCTCCGATTTGGCAAATTGACCTGTTCATCTTGCCGCTCGCCCGGACCAGGATGTTTTTCGATTCATGGCGGGGCCGGTCCGGTGGCACAGTGCGCTCTTCTCGGCATTCCGTTGCACGAGGGAACAGGTCGTTTTGGCTGCGACATGGGCCCTGGCGCATTTCGCGCAGCCGGTCTTGGCGCTGCCCTGACCGAGTTGGGCCACGCCGTTCATGACCTGGGAACGGTGTCGCCAGAGCTGCCGCCACAGGTCCGGCACGCCAACACGGCGCTCAAATCGCTGCCTCAGATCGCTGCCTGGACCGAAGCCATTGCACGTGACGTCAGCACCATTCCGGCCACCTGCATGCCCATCCTGCTGGGGGGCGACCATGCCATGGCCGCCGGCGTGCTGTCCGGGCTGAGCCAGCGTGCCGCCGCCGCGAACAGGCCGCTTTTCCTGCTCTGGCTCGACGCCCACACGGATTGCCATACGCTTGACACCTCCGTGAGCGGCAACCTGCACGGTGTGCCCATTGCCTATGCCGTGGGCGATCCGAGCTTCGCAGGCAGCTTTCCGGCAATGGCCGCGCCGCTTGATCCGCGCAACATCTGCATGATGGGCATCCGCAGCGTCGAACCTGCAGAGCGCCTGTTTGTTGTGCAAAGCAGCATCACCGTGCATGACATGCGTTCGATCGATGAGCACGGCATCGCTCCCTTGCTCGGGGCCTTTCTGGACCGCGTGAAAGCGGCGGGCGGCGATCTGCATGTCAGCCTTGATGTCGATTTCCTCGAACCTGCCATCGCGCCGGGCGTGGGCACCACAGTACCCGGCGGTGCGACGTTCCGCGAGGCGCACCTTGTCATGGAGATGCTGCACGACAGCGGCCTGGTGACAAGCCTCGATCTCGCCGAACTCAACCCCTTCCTGGATGACCGGGGGCGCACGGCGCTGCTGATGGTCGATCTTGTCGCCAGCCTCATGGGCCGGCGCGTGCTCGACCGGCCGACGCGGAGTTTCGCATGATCCGGCCAGCTTCAGCCCCGCCCGGTGCCTTCGCGCTGGTCCCTTTTGTCAGCGTGGCCAACATGATGCGTCTTGTGAACAGCATCGGCGTGGAGCGCTTCCTGATCGAACTGGCACAGGAGATCGAAGCGGACTTTTGCCGATGGGAGCTCTTCGACAAGACACCCCGCATCGCCTCCCACAGCCTTGAGGGCGTCATCGAGCTGATGCCGACGAGTGACGGCACGGTCTATGGCTTCAAGTATGTCAACGGCCATCCGAAGAACACGCGCGAGGGTAGGCAGACCGTCACCGCATTCGGGATGCTCGCCGACGTGGGCACGGGATATCCGGTGCTGCTTTCGGAAATGACATTGCTCACCGCGCTGCGCACCGCCGCGACATCGGCTGTCGCAGCCAGGCATCTTGCGCCGAAAGGCGTGAGTTCCATGGCGATCATCGGCAATGGCGCGCAGGCGGAATTCCAGGCATTGGCGATCCGCGCGCTGACCGGCGTGAACAACCTGAAGCTCTATGACATCGACCCATCCGCCAGCGCGAAATGCCGGGACAACCTGAACAGCTTCGGCTTCGACATCACCATCACCGACACTGTTGAAACGGCCGTCAAGGGTGTCGGCATCATCACCACTGTCACCGCCGACAAGCAGAGGGCCACGATCCTGACCGACAACATGGTGGGACGTGGCCAGCACATCAATGCGGTGGGCGGCGACTGTCCGGGCAAGACGGAACTGCACCGCGATATCCTTCTGCGCTCCGACATCTTTGTCGAATATCCACCGCAAACGCGGATCGAAGGCGAGATCCAGCAACTGGCCGCAGATCATCCTGTGACCGAGCTATGGCGTGTGATCGCAGGGCAATTGCCTGGCCGCCGCCGTGCGGACCAGATCACGCTGTTCGATTCCGTCGGCTTTGCGATCGAGGATTTCTCGGCGCTCCGCTATGTTCACAGCCTGATTGCGGGAACGGGATTTTCGGAAGAGCTTGATCTGCTGGCTGATCCGGATGACCCGCGTGATCTCTTCGGCATGCTGATGCGCGACGCGTGACAGCGTCACTCAGGATTTTTGAAGGCGGCCGTTGAACGCAGCAGCCTCCGCCATCAGCGAAGTTGACGCCCTGCGCTGGATTCCGTCCCTCGGACCCAACG
>JANMHN010000100.1:0-29235 GCA_031375185.1 Allobosea sp.
CTGGTGATGTCGCATCTCGACACGGTGCATCCGGTCGGCACGACGACCAAAGACCTCATTGTGCGGATCGAGGGTGACAGGCTTTACGGGCCAGGCATCTACGACATGAAAGGCGGGGCCTGGCTGGCTTTGCAGGCCTTCAAGGATGTTGCGCGTGCAGGTCATGCACAGCGCCCGCTCCGTTTCCTGTTCACACCAGACGAAGAAATCGGCAGCCCGACGACGCGTGCGCTGATCGAGCGGAAATCGAAGCTCGCCAGCCATGTCCTTGTCACCGAACCGGCGCGCGAGGGCGGCAAGATCGTCACGGCACGCAAGGGCGTCGGGCGTTTCGAGGTCACCATCGAAGGCAGACCGGCCCATTCAGGCTCGCGGCATCAGGATGGACGCAGCGCCATCAAGGAGGCCGCCCGGCAGGTTCTCGCCATCGAGGCCCTTACCGACTATGCGCGCGGAATCACTGTGACGGTGGCGCTGATCAATGGCGGGACGGCACCAAACGTCATTCCGCACCATGCCTGGTTCACGGTTGATCTCAGGGTCAGGACCGTGGCCGATGGTCAGGATCTTGCTGAACGGCTGCTGTCGTTGAAGGCGCATGACCCGGATGTGAAGGTCAAGGTCTTCGGCGGCATGAACCGGCCACCTTACGAGAAGTCGGCTGATGTGGCGGCGTTGTTCGGGCGAGCGCGCGCCATTGCTGACGAGATCGGATTTGATCTGCAGGATTGCCCGATGACCGGCGGTGGCTCGGACGGAAATTTCTCGGCGGCGCTTGGCATTCCGACACTGGATGGGCTCGGCATCGATGGCGACGGCGCTCACACGCTGGACGAATACGGACTGATCTCCTCCATCGCACCAAGACGCGAGCTGATGAGACGTCTGCTGTCGCTTTGAGTTAGGGTCAGGAGCTGGTGCTTTAAGCACTGATTTTCTCCTCGACCGTCACCGCCGGGTCTGATCAACTCTTTGAAGAGGTGCGGCGCGCAACGACCGCCAGACAGGGAGAGACGAGATGACATTCCGCAAACGGGTGATGGCGGCCTTGGTAACAGTCAGCGCAGGGGTTGGCATGATGTGTGCGCCCGCCGCGGCCCAGCAACCGCTGATCGTCGAGAAAAAGGTCTTCGAGATGCCCAGCTACACCACGCTTGGCGGACAGGCGATCAAGCAGGTGCGCGTCGGCTGGCAATCGGCGGGAACGCTGAACGCGGACCGCTCGAATGCAATCCTAATCACGCATTTCTTCTCCGGCAACAGCCATGCCTTCGGCAAATACAAGGCCGAAGATCAGGCTGCCGGTTACTGGGATGCACTGATCGGGCCCGGCAAGGCCATCGACACCAACCGCTTTTTCGTGATTTCGTCCGATACGTTGGTCAACCTCAACACAGGCATGCCGAGCGTGACCACCACGGGTCCTGCCTCCGTCAATCCCGACACCGGCAAGCCGTGGGGCATGTCATTTCCTGTCATCGGCATCGGTGATTTCGTCAATGTCCAGAAGGCCTTGATGGACAGCCTCGGCATCCGCCGCCTTCATACAGTGATGGGTGCCTCCATGGGCGCGCTGCAGGTCTATGACTGGGCCGCCCGTTACCCCGAAATGGTGGAGCGGATCATCCCGATCATCGGCTCGGCGGAGGCTCACCCATGGCTGATCGCTTGGCTGGATGTGTGGGCCGCACCGATCAAGCTCGATCCGAAATGGAACGGCGGCGATTACTATGGCAAGGAGCCACCGCTGGCAGGCCTGGCGGACGCGCTCAAAATTGTGTCGCTGCATGCCAACCACTGGGAATGGGCTGGCCGCAACTTCGGCCGGGCTTTCGCCGAGGGCGGAAAAGACCCCGCGACAGCGAACGAGAACAGATACCGGATCGAGACGTTCCTCGCGAACGGAGGGCTGTCGCGTGCGAAAATCTCCGACGCCAACCATTTCCTTTATCTGGTGAAAGCCAACCAGACCTTTGCACCAGGCGGGGCACAGAGCCTCGAAGAGGCGGCCAGAAAGATCAAGGCACCGGCCCTTCTGCTGTATGCGCCGGGCGACCAGGTGTTCCAGGCCGAATGGGTCAAGGCCACGGAAGTCGCGCTCAAGGCCAACGGCGTGCGTGTGGAAAGCGCCGAGATCGCCGGACCAAACGGCCATCTGAATGGCGTTGTCGGGTTGACCCCACTGGGGCCGAAAATCGCGGAGTTTCTCTCGAGGTAAGTGCCGGACGCCTACAGCGTTCGCGCGGCGGCTTTGACACCGTCAATCACGAACTGCACAGCCATGGCCGCAAGGATGACGCCCAGGAGGCGTGTCAGGACAACATTCCCTGTCACGCCGAGCATGCGCGAAATCGGCGTGGCGAGGACAAACGTGACGGTGCAGGAGGAGACGACCAATGCCGCGATGCCCACCAGCATGCCCAGCATAACGGGATCGCCACTGGCGCGGCCTGCCAGCAGCATCATGGCCGTGAGCGCGCCCGGCCCCGCCATCAGCGGGATCGCCAGCGGAAACGCAGCGACATTCTGGATGTGATCTTTCGTAATCGCGACCTCTGCGGTGTTCTGCTTGCGCTCGTTGCGACGCTCGAACACCATTTCGAAGGCGATCCAGAACAGCAGGAGGCCGCCTGCGATGCGGAAGGCGGGCAGTGAAACGCCCAACGCCTTGAGCAACACATCCCCCACGAGGGCAAAGAACGCGAGCAAGCCAAAGGCGATGACCGAAGCACGCACCGCGACAACCTTGCGCTGTTCGGCAGACATGCCGCGTGTGACGGACAGGAAGATCGGCGCAAGACCCGGCGGATCGAGCGTGACCAGCAAGGTGACAAGGGCAGCCGCGGCAAAATCATAGATCATGCCCACCCATAACCATCACGGCTTGGCCTGACCATGGTTTTCCGCAGAAGGCTGCCTTCCTGCTGGCGTTCTGATATCATTTCCGCCAAAAGCGGCGAATGCTTCACCTCAATGACCTGACGTATCGCCTCGGCCCCCGCCTCCTGATCGACAAGGGCAATGTCGCGCTGCCGCCCAATGCCAAAGTTGGCCTGGTGGGCCGCAACGGCACGGGCAAGACCACGCTGTTCCGCATCATCCTTGGTGAGTTGTCCACAGAGAGCGGCGGGGTCGGCATGCCCAAGAACGTGCGGATCGGGGCCGTGGCGCAGGAAGCACCAGGTGGGCCTGAAAGCCTGATCGAGGTCGTGCTCGCCGCAGACCTTGAGCGCAACGCGTTGCTCGCAGAGGCGCAGAGCACCGAAGACCCGATGCGCCGGGCCGATATCGAGATGCGGCTTGTGGACATCGGAGCCTACTCGGCGGAAGCCCGCGCCGCGTCGATCCTGCACGGATTGGGGTTCGATGCCGCAACACAGAAACGGCCCTGCTCGTCGTTCTCGGGCGGGTGGCGCATGCGGGTGGCGCTCGCGGCGGTGCTGTTCACCGAACCAGACCTGCTGCTGCTGGACGAGCCGACCAACTATCTCGATCTGGAGGGCACGCTCTGGCTCTATGATTATCTGGCCAAGTATCCCTACACCGTGCTGGTCATCAGCCATGACCGCGAGTTGCTCGATACCTGTGTTGACCATATCCTGCATCTGGATCAGGCAAAACTGACGCTGTATCGCGGCGGCTACTCGTCGTTCGACAAGCAGCGTGGCGAAAAAATGATGTTGCTGGGCAAGATGCGTGACAAGCAGGAAGCGGAGCGCAAGCATCTGCAGGCCTTCGTCGACCGTTTCAAGGCCAAGGCATCGAAGGCCAAACAGGCACAATCGCGCGTGAAAAGGCTCGAGAAACTCGCGCCCATCTCCGCGATCGTCGACAGCCAGGTGCTGCCGTTCCATTTTCCGGAACCAAAGCGCGAGATGTCACCGCCGCTCTACACCTTCGATGGTGCTGCGGTGGGCTATGGCGATGCGGCCATTCTCAGCCGTCTCAACCTCTCGATCCAGCCCGATGACCGGATCGCCCTGCTCGGGCAAAACGGCAATGGCAAATCGACCTTCTGCAAGCTGCTCGCCAGCAAGCTGGCACCCATGGTCGGGGAGGTCAGGCGCTCGTCGAAGATCGAGGTGGCCTACTTCGCGCAACACCAGGTGGATGAGTTGCGCCTTGGCGAAACACCCTTCCAGCATATCGAACCCCTCATGCAGGACATGCCGGAGGCGAAAATCCGGGCCCGTGCGGCGCAAATGGGCTTTCCGGCCTCGAAGGCCGACACCAAGGTGGAAAAACTCTCCGGCGGGGAGAAAGCCCGGCTGATGCTGGGCCTTGCCACCTTCAACGGCCCTCACCTGCTCATTCTGGACGAGCCGACCAACCACCTCGACATCGACAGCCGCGCGGCGCTGATGGAGGCGATCAACGATTATCCGGGCGCCGTGATGCTGGTCAGCCATGACCGTTTCCTGATCGAAGCCTGCGCTGATCGGCTCTGGCTGGTTGAAGGCGGCACGATCAGCCCGTTCGATGGCGATCTGGACGAGTACCGCGCCAAGATCCTGGGTGGACCGACAAAGGCTGCACGGCGTGATGGAAGCCAGCAGCATGGCGGCGGTGCTGGCGGGGTACTGTCCGTGGAAGCGAAGAAACCGGCGCGCGGCAAGCTGGAAAAGCGCCTCAAGGAGATCGAAACGGAAATCGCCCGGCTCGATGGACTGCGCAAACGGATCGATCAGGCGCTCGCGCAACCGGATATCTTCCGTGCCGAGCCCGAAAAGGCAGGGCGTCTGTCGGCCGACAGCGCCGCGCTGGCCGACAAGATCGCCCGCATTGAAGATGAGTGGCTCGTGGTCAGCACGGAGCTCGGCGAAGGGTAAGGGAAGAGGAGTTCGCTTCGCTCACAAAACACGGTCTGGATTCCGGGTTCCTTGCGCCGCAAGTGGCTCCAGCCCCCCCCCCGAAATACGCGCTATTCTGGACTCGCTTTTCCGGGGCTCAGGAGCGCCAGCGGATGAGAACCCGGAAACCAGACCGTGTTCCGTTCGCGCCGCGAACGCTGCTCCTACCCCTGCCCCGGTGTCACGATCCGGCTGAGCTTGTTGTCAACGAACAAGTAGATTTCGCGTCCGCCGGGTTCCGCGTACAGCACCTGCACTTCGCGTTGGCCCTTGCCGCTTTCTCCGATCAGGACATCGGTGGGTTTTTCCCCCTTCAGCCGCACGAGGTCGCATTCGCTGATGCCAGGCGCGATCACGGTGGGCCGGTTGCGCAAGGCCGACGGATCGAGATTGGCATCCGCGCCGCACGAGCCATCGGCATCCAGCACGGCATCGGACGTCGACAGGCGCACGGATGCTGTCTTGTCATTGACGAAAGCAAAGCCGCCCATGTCCACAGAGCAGGCGCCCAGCAGCGGCAGGCTGATGACGAGAATCAGTGGAAATGGACTGTTTGTCATGATCACGCCTTTTTCTCCCAGCGACCTTCAGCGTTTTGCTGCCAGTAGGTCGCGGACAGACCGGCGGCTTTCGCCTTGGTCCAGTCTTCCCGTGCAGCCTGTTTGGCGGCCTCATCCTCGCCGTCGAAGACCAGCGCGATGCGGGCATAGCCAACCAGATCGTCGCCGAGCCGGGTGCCGTCCACCAGGAACCTCACATCGGCGGTGTTGTTGTTGGCGCGCGCCGTTGTGATCAGAATCGGCTGGCTGGCACAATCGGGCTCGCCATCCAGGCCATGCGGCAGGAAGCTGCGGTCGCGATATGTCCACAGCGCATCGTCGAGCGCTGCCTGCCGTTCAGCGCTGCTGACCTCGACCACGGCCCTCCAGCCACGTTCAAGCGTCTTCTCCAGCAACATCGGCAGGGCGCGCTCAAGCGGATGGCCAAGCAGTTGATAGAACATCAGGTCCATGTCTGCCGCTTCGCTGTGCGTTCACCGCGGTTCACGCTTCGTAGTGCGCGGCGACAAGCTGGTTCAGCACGCGCACGCCCCAACCCGAGGCCCAGCCCTTGTTGATCTCGGTTTGCGGCGAGCCCATGGCGGTGCCAGCAATGTCGAGATGCGCCCAGGGCGTGTCATTCACGAAACGTTTGAGGAAATGCGCTGCGGTGATCGAGCCGGCATCGCGCCCGGCAGAGTTCTTCACATCGGCAAACTTGGAATCGATGATCTTGTCATAAGCCGACGACATCGGCATGCGCCAGACGGTTTCACCGGTCGCCTTGCCAGCGTCAAAGATGCGGCCCGCAAGCTCGTCATTGTTGGAGAACAGACCCGCATTCTCCTTGCCGAGCGCCACAAGGATGGCCCCCGTGAGTGTGGCCAGGTTGATCATGAATTGCGGCTTGTAACGGTCCTGCACATACCAGAGCACATCGGCGAGGACGAGGCGGCCTTCCGCATCGGTGTTGATGATCTCGATGGTCTGGCCGGAGAGCGAGGTGACGATGTCGCCAGGTCGCTGGGCCTTGCCATCCGGCATGTTCTCGACAAGGCCAATGGCACCGATGACATTGGCCTTGGCCTTGCGGGCTGCCAGCGTGTGCATGAGGCCGACAACGCAGGCTGCGCCCGCCATGTCGCCCTTCATGTCCTCCATGCCGCCAGAAGGCTTGATGGAGATGCCGCCGGTGTCGAACACGACCCCCTTGCCGATGAAAGCGACAGGCTGTGCGCCATCCTTGCCACCGTTCCAGCGCATGATCGCGACCTTGCTCTCCCGCGAGGAGCCCTGCCCCACGCCTAGCAAGGCGCGCATGCCGATCTTCTTGAGTTGCTTCTCGCCCAGGATTTCGACCTCGACGCCGAGCTTTTCCAGCGCTTCGGCATATCCGGCAAACTCTTCAGGCCCAAGCACGTTGGGCGGCTCGTTGACGAGGTCGCGCGCGAGACACACGCCGTCCGCGATGGCATCCTTAAGCTTGACCGCCTTCTTGGTCTTGAGCGTGTCAGCCACATTCAGCGACAGCGTTCCGGGTGCCATGGGCGCAGCATCGCCCTTCCTTGTCTTGTAGCGCTCGAAGGCATAGCAGCGAAGCTGTGCCCCGAGCGCGATGTCACCGGCCTGTTGGGCGGACACGGCGGTATCCGCGACGCTCAGCACGGCGGCGAGGGACCGGCCCGCGCCCATCTTGCCGGCCAGCACCCCGCCGACATGCGCCCAGTCAATCTTGTCGGCTTCCGCCCTGGGGCCAAGCCCGATGACGACAATCCGGTCCAGCCCGCTTTCAGCGGGGGCAAGCGTCTGCATGGTGCCGAGCAGCTTGCCTTTGAACTGGTCGATGTCCGCTGCCCGCGTTATGGTCGCAGCCACGGCAGGTGGCAACATGGCAGGCAGGACCACATCATCGTGGACCAGAAACGCAACATCACCGCTGGACGGAACGGAGAGAGGCTTGAATTCGATCTTGAGACGGTCAACCATCGTTTGCTCTTGGTTTGAAGGTGGGAATGAACCACATCAGGATTCCCGCGGGGTCCATGTTTGATCGAAAACCGACGCTGCCACAAGGTCGAGACACAAACTTGCCCTTTTTCGCTGGCCAATGACACGTGAACTGATGGCAGGGACATATTCTCCGTGATGCGTTTTGGGTTGCTTGAGCGTTATCTGTTCAAGACGATGGCTGTCGCGGCGTTGTCAGGCCTCATCGGCCTGACCTGCGTGATCTGGATCACGTCAGCGTTGCGCGAACTGAGTCTGGTCACAGGCAAGGGGCAGACGATCCTCGTGTTCCTGCGTTTCACGCTCCTGTCACTGCCGGCACTGGTGATCGTGATCGCACCTGTCGCTGCCTTTGCCGCCACGCTCTACACGCTCAACAAGTTCAACAGCGATTCCGAACTGATCGTCATGAGCGCATCGGGTGTTCCGCCGCGCCAGCTTTTGCGGCCTTTCGCCCTGATGGCCGCCATCGCTGCCGTGCTTGTCGCTTTCATGACATTGTATGTGATGCCTGCCAGTTTCCGTGAATTGCGCGACATGATCACCCAGATCAGGAGTGATTTCATCGCCAATGTGGTCAAGGAAGGCCAGTTCACCACGCTCGATCAGGGAATCACGTTCCACTATCGTGAGCGTTCGGGCGAAGCGCTGCTCGGCATCTTCTTCCAGGACCGGCGCGAACCCGGCAAGACATCCGTCTACATCGCGGAAAAAGGCGTGACGCTTGATATCGAGGGAAAACCTTTCCTAGTGCTTGAAAAAGGCTCCATCCAGCGACAGGAAGGCAAAAGTCAGGATGGTAACAGCCAGGACAACTCCATCGTGACCTTTGAACGCTACGGCGTCGATCTGTCCTCGTTCGGACAGGACGGTGCCCAGGTCATTCTCAAGCCGCGCGAGCGCACGACGGGGGCCTTGCTGTTCCCGGACGAGACCGAGCCTTATTACATCAATGTGCAAGGCCGATTCAGGGCCGAGCTGCATGACCGCTTCCTGGCTCCGCTCTATGTGATCTCCTTCATCCTGATCGGATTTGCCGCATTGGGTGAGCCTCGCACCACCCGTCAGGGGCGTGGTTCCGCCATGGCTGCGGCCACGATTGCTGTCATCGGGCTCCGGATTGTCGGCTTCGCCTTGTCCAGCGTGATGGTGCGCTCGACGACCGCTGTCTATCTTGCCTATGCCCTGCCGATCATCACGGCGGCGGTCTCGCTTGCGCTGATCTTTGCAGGCCCCAAGCTCAACCCTGTTCTGGCGGTCGCCTCACGTCTGTCAGACAATCTGATGCAGTCCGTCCGCAGCCGCATCGCGAGGCCTGCATGATCATCGGGCGGACCTTCGGTGTCTATGTTGCCCTGCGCTTCGTGAAAATGATCGCAGGGGTCTTCGCGACCATCTACATGCTGATCTTCACGCTGGATTTCGTCGAGCTGATGCGGCGCGCCGGGGATGCGGAAGGCGCGTCAACCGGAATTATGGTGACACTGGCCTTTTATCGTGCGCCCTCGATTGCAGAACAGGTGCTGCCATTCGCCGTGCTGTTCGGCGCCATGGGTGCCCTGCTCGGGCTCAGCCGCAAGCTGGAACTGGTGGTTGCGCGGGCAGCGGGCGTCTCGGCCTGGCAATTCCTGCAGCCTGGCATCCTGACAGGAGCCCTCATCGGCATCATTGCCGTGACGATGTTCAACCCGATTGCCGCGAACTTCAAGCAACGGGCAGCGAACATCGAAGCCAAGATCTTTTCCAAGAGCGGCAGCGCAACGAATGCGAAAGACCTCTGGCTTCGGCAAAAAAGCATGGACGGGCAGGCTGTGGTCCGTGCCATTTCAGCCTCCGACCAAGGCAGGCAGCTCAACCAGGTGACCTTCTACAACTATGATGCAAGCGGACGCTTCATCGACCGGGTGGAGGCCACGAAAGCCGTGCTGTTCGACGGTTATTGGCAACTGACCGACGCAAAGGTCGTATCGACCATAGATGAACCGCAGACCTATGGCTCCTTCCTGGTGGCAACAAATCTTGAGGTTGAACAGGTACGGCGCAGCTTCACGCCTCCCGAGCAGGTTTCCTACTGGGACTTGCCCGAGGTGATTGACCGGACAGAACGTGCAGGCCTTGATGCCACCCGCTACAGACTGCAGGAGGCTGCATTGACGGCGCGTCCGCTGCTTCTGGTGGCCATGATCCTTGTCGCTGCAACCGTTTCATTAAGATTTTTCCGATTTGGTGGTGTTGCTCGAATGGTGCTGGGTGGCGTTGTTGCCGGGTTCGTGCTTTACGTCGCCACTGAGCTGACCGAAGACTTGGGAGCCAACGGGATCATTGCGCCCGTGATGGCTGCCTGGTTGCCGGCGATTTTGGGGAGTTTGCTTGGCGTGCTTGCCCTTCTCCATCAGGAGGACGGTTAGGTGCGTGCGGCGCGTGTGGACTGGATGAAACAGCGTATGCTCTCTCGCAATGCGCGAATGCGTTCTCTTGCCGCCGGCACAGGGCTTGCCCTGGTGTTGCTGGTAACGCACGCTCACGCACAGGCACCAGCCTTTCCCGGCCAGAAGCCCGCCTCACCCGGCCAGGCCAAGGACCGGATGCTGATCGAAGCCAAGCAACTGGTCTACAACAACGACAAGAACACAGTCGAAGCTGTTGGCGACGTTCAGATTTTCTATCAGGGACGCACGCTTGAAGCGGACCGGGTGATTTACAACCGTGCCACCAAGCGCGTCTTTGCCGAGGGCAATGCGCGGATGACCGAAGCCAACGGGCAATTGGTGACGGGTTCGCGCTTTGATCTGACCGATGATTTCCGTGAAGGGTTCATCGACACCTTGCGCACCGAAAACCCTGACAAGAGCCGTTTTGCCGCCCCCCGCGGCGAACGCTCCGGCGGCGATACCGTGTCCTTCGACACCGGAACCTACACTGCGTGTGAACCTTGCAAGGACAATCCGGAAAAGCCGCCCCTCTGGCAGGTCCGTTCAAAAAGAATCGTTCACAAGGGCGATGAGAAAACCATCTACTTCGAGGGCTCGACGCTCGAGTTCGCCGGTGTGCCTGTTGCCTACATCCCGTATTTCTGGTCGCCCGATTCAACCGTCAAGCGACAGACGGGCCTTCTGGCTCCCGTAATCTATTCGTCAACCCAGACCGGGTTCGGCGTTGGCGTGCCGGTGTTCATCAACCTTGCCCCAAACTATGATCTGACCGTCACGCCGACCGTGCTGTCACGCCAGGGCTTCCTGGGCAATGCCGAGTGGCGGCATCGGCTTGTCAACGGCGCTTACACCATTCGCGCCGCCGGTATTTTCCAGAGCGATCCGAGTGTGTTTGCGCTGCCACCGATCGGTGCCGGCGACCGCAAGTTCCGTGGTTCGCTTGAGACGTTCGGCAATTTCGACATCAACGACAAGTGGCGGTTCGGGTGGGATCTGTCAGGTTCGACGGATCGCTATTTCTATCGCAACTATCGTGTCCGGGCCGAGGGTCTGACAGCCAACTTCTTTCGTGAAGTGACATCGACTGTCTATCTCAATGGCCAGTCCGCAAATGCCTGGTTTGATGTGCGGGCCTATCACTTCCGCCCCCTGAGCTATGTCGACTGGCAAAAGCAGCAGCCTGTCATCCATCCCGTGCTGGACTACAACAAACAGATGGCCGGTCCTGCCTGGCTTGGTGGCGAAATCACCATTGATGCCAACATCACAAGCCTGTCGCGCGAACAGTCAGCTTTCCAGACCCTTCCGACCGCAGCGCGCGGTTTTGCCACCACCAATTATCTTGGCAGCTCAGCGGCGACCGGCAAGACATCCGCAGCGGTGTTCTATGAGGGCTGCTTCCTTTACAACAAGACCGAGTGCCTTCTGCGCGGCATTGGCGGCTCGACCACCCGCGCCTCCATCGGCGTGTCATGGCGTCGGCAGTTCATTGATCCGCTGGGTCAGGTCTGGACACCGTTTGCAGAGCTGAAGGTCGATGGTTTCACGACCTCGCTCAATTCTGGCGGGTTCAACAATGATTTCCAGAATGCATTTGGCGTCCAGCAAGGATCGTTCGGACGGGCCATGCCCGCCATCGGCCTGAGCTATTCCTATCCCATGCTGGTCACAGCCGGGTTTGTCGGCAACCATGTCATTTCTCCCGTGGCCCAGATCATTGCGCGGCCCAACGAAACCAACATCCTGCGCACGCCGAACGAGGATTCGCAGAGTCTGATCTTCGATGACACCAACCTGTTCCAGCGCAGCCGGTTCTCCGGCTATGACCGCAATGAGGGCGGCATCCGCGCGAGTTACGGCCTGAATTATGCCGGTACGTTCGCCAACGGCGCCTATGCCAATGCCCTTGTCGGCCAGTCCTATCATGTGGCTGGCCGCAATTCCTACGCCATCCAGGACGGTGTGAACGCGGGAGCTGACACCGGCCTCGAAAGCCGCCGCTCCGATTATGTCGCAAGGCTGCAGATCGCGCCCACGCCCTATGGCACGTTCACGGCGAAGGGGCGCTTTGATGAGCGTACATTCGCGGCCAGGGCCATCGAAGTGTCCGCAGCGGCCTATCTTGATCCGCTGTCCGCATCCATCACCTATGCGCGCTACGAGGCGCAGCCCGAACGGTCACAGCCTTTCCGGCGCGAGGGCATTGCTTTCGGGGCGGGCCTCAGGCTTGGCCAATTCTGGAGCGCGCGCGGCAGCGTTCTTTATGACATGGACAAATACCTGACAGACCGGGCCGTCGCCGCCGCCCTGCCTGTGCCCACGACGGTCCGCACACCGCGCTATTCGCCGGCATCGATGTCGCTGGGACTGCGTTACCAAGATGAATGCACCATCTTTGACGTAACCTATATCTCGTCGTTTGGTGACACCTCCCAGGGCACGGCTCCGCGTACCAACCAGAGCCTGCTGTTCAGGCTGGAACTCAGGACGCTTGGTGCCATCAATTTCCGCCAGGCCATCGGCGAGCAGACCGGCGGCAGTGTCGACGGCATCAAGTGACGGCCCCGCAGCCAGCCTCACGAAGCCCCCTCCATGGCTATCCGGTTTTGACACAGGGCGATCCTGCTGGCATAGGGCCCGAGCTGACGGCAGCGATATGGCTCGCGCGCGGACACCTCGACCTTCAGCCTTTTGCGCTGGTGGCATCAGCTTCAGCCACACGGCAGCGATGTGCCGCCCTGGGGCTCAACGTGCCTGTCGTCGTGATCAGCCAGCCCTCTGAGGCTGGCCATGTGTTTGGCCATGGCCTGCCCGTCATCGATCATGGGCTGGACGCCATGACGCAAGCAGGAACACCTCTGTCCGCAACGGCAGCCGGAACGATCCGCTCGATCGAGATGGCCGTCTCGTTTGTGCAGCGGAGGGAAGCCACTGCCATCGTGACAAATCCGATTGCAAAATCAGTCCTCTATGCGGTCGGCTTCAAGCATCCGGGGCACACGGAATTTCTCGCTGGACTCGCCGCGTTGCCGGGTCAGAGAGCACCACACCCGGTGATGATGATCTGGAGCGATGCTCTTGCCGTCGTTCCCGTGACCATTCACATCCCTCTGCGCGAGGTGCCGCAGCGCCTCACAACCGCACTGATCGTTGAAACAGGCATCATCGTTGACCGCGATCTGAAGACACGGTTCGGCATGACACATCCCCGCATCGCGGTGGCCGGGCTCAACCCACATGCCGGCGAGGGCGGCGCGCTCGGACATGAAGATGACGTGATCGTCAGACCAGCCGTGGCAGCCTTGCGGCAGATGGGACTTTCAGTCTCCGGCCCCCATCCTGCCGACACCATGTTCCATGCACGGGCGCGGTCAACCTATGACGTGGCCCTGACCATGTATCACGATCAGGGGCTGATTCCGGTCAAGACGCTCGCCTTCGATGTCGGCGTCAATGTCACGCTCGGGCTGCCCTTTATCAGGACCTCGCCTGACCATGGCACCGCTTTCGACATCGCGGGCAAGGGTCTCGCGCGGCCCGACAGCCTTGTCGCGGCGCTCAATCTGGCGCATCGGCTTGCACAGCACGCGGTGCCCGCATGAGCACACCAGACGGCTTGCCGCCGCTTCGCGATGTGGTGCAATCGCTTGGCCTCATGGCGAAGAAATCCCTGGGCCAGAACTTCCTGTTCGACCTCAACCTGACTGGGCGGATTGCCCGTTCCAGCGGGCCGCTCAAAGGCGAAACGGTGGTCGAAGTCGGACCTGGACCAGGCGGGCTGACCCGTGCCCTGCTTCTGGAAGGTGCGGGCCGCGTCATCGCCATCGAGCGGGATGAGCGCTGCCTTCCGGCGCTCGACAGCATCGCCCAACGCTGGCCAGGACAGCTCACGGTCATCCATGGAGATGCACTGACCACCGACATGGCTGCCCTGCTGGAAGGGACGCCTGCGCGGATGATTGCAAACCTGCCATACAATGTCGGCACCGCGCTGCTCGTGCGCTGGCTGGCTGGGCCCTGGCCGCCATGGTTCTCGTCGCTGACGCTGATGTTTCAGCGCGAAGTGGCCGAACGCATTGTCGCCGACGAAAGGGACCAGAACAATTACGGGCGCCTTGGGGTGCTCTGCGGCTGGCGCACGGAAGCCTCCATCCTCTTCGATGTCGCGCCAAGCGCGTTCGTGCCACCCCCCAAGATCATATCAAGCGTTGTGCATCTGGTGCCACGCGCAACGCCTGCGCCGTGCGACCAGCGCGAACTTGGGCGCGTGACGCTTGCTGCCTTCGGACAACGTCGCAAGATGCTGCGGCAGTCGCTCAAGGCCCTTGGCGTGGACCTTCCAACCCTGTTCGCGCAAACGGGCATTGCGGAAACAGCCCGTGCGGAGACCATTCCGGTCGCGGGTTTCGTCCGTCTGGCGAACGCCGTCTCGGCTCTGCGTGCCTCTGGCATAACCTAGGTCATGCCAGCAAATCAGTGACAAAACCCTGCGCGCCGACCAGTCTCTCGCGCCTCATCCGCTCGGCAGCAAGGATGGCCTTGACGTCATAAAAGGCCCGCTCAAGATCGTCGTTCACGATCAGATAGTCGTAAAGCCCCCATTGCGCGATCTCTTCACGGGCATTGGTCAGCCTGCGGCTGATGATCTCGGGCTTGTCCTCAGCCCGGCGCTCAAGGCGGGTCTTCAGTTCGCTCATCGACGGCGGCAGGATGAACACAGCCACCACATCGCGCCGCATCCGGGCCATGATCTGCTTCGTGCCCTGCCAGTCGATGTCGAACAGCACATCACGGCCGCTGCCGAGCACCGCTTCCACGCTCCGCCGGGGGGTTCCGTAAAAATTGCCATGAACCTCGGCGCTTTCAAGCAGATCACCCCGATCACGCAGCGACTTGAACGCCTCGACAGAGACGAAGTGATAGTGCTTGCCCTCGATCTCGGAAGGCCGCTTGGCGCGGGTGGTCACGGAGATCGACAGGCTCACATCACGCTGGTCATCGACCAGTTGGCGTGTCAGGGTCGACTTGCCGGCACCTGATGGTGACGACAGGATGAGCATCAGACCCCGGCGCTTGATGGCTGACACGTCGCTCACTCCACATTCTGGGCCTGTTCGCGGAACTGGTCCACGACAGCCCGCAATTCGAGGCCAAGCTGGGACAGCGCGATGCCATTGGCCTTGGCGCACAAGGTACTGGCTTCGCGCCCGAATTCCTGGGCCAGGAAATCCAGCTTCCGTCCAATGGCACCGCCCTGTGCAAACAGGTCTTTCGAGGCCGCGATATGCGCGCCCAGCCGGTCAAGCTCCTCGCGCACATCGGCTTTCGTCGCCAGCAAAGCAGCTTCCTGATGCAGGCGCGCCGAGTCCAGGGACGGGCCGCCCGCCATGATGGCGGCCACCTGGGACTGCAGCCGTGCCCTGATCGCATCAACCGTGCGGGCAGGGTGATGCTCAACCGCATCCACAAGCGACTGCATGCGGGCAAGTTGCCTGTCGAGAACATCACCCAGCGCGGAACCTTCCTGGTGCCGTGCCGCGACAAATGATGAGGTCGCAGCCCTGATGCCGTGAACAAGTGCCGCCTGGAACTCTGCGGACAAGGTCAGATCGTCCTGCTCGTCCGCCTCGACGACACCTCTCACCTGCAACAGTCCATCCATGGTGGCGGGCTGAACGGCAAGGCTTGGAGGCAAAGCCTTGAGCGCTTCCACCAGCGACATCAAGACATCGCGGTTGATCCGCACCGATGGTCTGCGGGCTTCCGCCCGCTGGATAGTCAAGCCGACCTGGACAGCACCACGCACGATCGCGGCGCTGACGATCTTGCGGGCTTCCTCGCCAACAGCATCGTAGCTAGGGGGAACACGCACCCTGATATCCAGATTGCGGCCGTTGACCGACTTGATTTCCCATGCCCAGGCAAACACCCCGAAGGAACCAGCTTCACGCGAGAAGCCTGTCATGCTGGACATCATGGGATCGCATCCGGAATCGGGTGTTGACTGTGAAGCTCCAGACCGTTTCGCAGAAAAACGCCGAGCATCCAAATGCGATGTGAGACAAAGGCGCAGGCTGGCTGGAAATGGGTTATGGGCGTAAGGCCGGAATGGCTTTCGGCGAATTGAGGTCATAACTGCGGTTCAGCAACGGGTCACGCGATGTCCCTTCCGACGCATCGAACGCGCGGGAGCGCGCCTGTCCGCCTTGCGAGCCCTGAACAGGCTGTGGAGCCGTGCGCCCTGAAACAGGAGCAGGCTGGTTCATGCCGGCACGCCTGCCAGCGGGAACCGGGAATGTTTCCAGATCAGCGGGCTGGGTCGTGTCGGTGAAGCCGACCGCGCGGCTTGCTCCTGCGGGATCAGTGGCGTCCGTGCGGCGCTCAGGCAGCACGGGAGCCGTGGCGGGTGCCGGCGCAACGGGTGCCGGATCGACCTTGTCGACGCTGGCTTCAGGCGACGGACGGCCAGCTTCACGGCGGCTGGCCTCGATCTGACGCCAGCGCGTGACATTGCGGTTATGCTGGTCAAGTGTTTCGGCAAAGGCATGCCCGCCCGTGCCGTCAGCCACGAAGAACAGATCGCGGGTGCGCGACGGATTGGCAACCGCCTCCATCGCGGCACGGCCAGGATTGGCGATCGGCCCGGGCGGCAGTCCGTCAATGACGTAGGTGTTGTAAGCCGTGGGCTGGGTGATCTCTGTCCGCAGGATGCCTCGCCCAAGGGTGCCCTTGCCGCCGACAAGGCCATACACGATGGTGGGGTCCGACTGCAGTTTCATCTTCCGGTTGAGCCTGTTGACAAACACGCCCGCGACACGCGGCCTTTCATCTGCCCGCCCTGTTTCCTTCTCGACAATCGAGGCCAGCGTGACAAGCTCCTGAGGGGTCTTGACCGGGATGTCCTGCACCCGCCGTGCCCAGATCCTGTTCAGTTCCTCGCGCTGCTTTTCCGCCATGGTCTGAAGCAGTCGCTGCCGACTTGTGCCGCGCTCGATCCGATATGTGTCAGGCAGCAGCGCGCCTTCGCGCGGTGTCTGGATGATCTCGCCGGTCAGAAGGTCGTTTTCCTTCAGACGAGCGACGATCTGTTCGCTGGTCAGCCCTTCTGGCACCAGCACGGAGTGCAGAACAGGCTTGCCGCTTGTCAGCACATCCAGCGCCTCGCGCGGGCTTATGCTGGCCTTGAACAGGTATTCCCCAGCCCTGAGCTGCGACCAGGCTCCATTGATATAGCCTGACAGGCGGAACATCAGCGGGTTGCGGATGACACCCTCGCGGTCAAGCTGTTCGGCGATCTCGCTGAGGCCGCTGCCTGGCGGAATGATGATGGATTTGTCGGCGGCAAGCGGGCCAGCCTCGTTGCCCTGCCGGGAAATGACGATGAAAGCGCCTCCGATCACAACGGCCAGAACAAGCCCTACCGTGAACATCGCGCTGAGAAAGCCGATGAAGCCTCCCCTGCGGCGCCTGACTTTCTTTGGCGGAGGAGGCGCGGCACTCGGCTTCATCGCCTCTGACGGGCTGCGCGGCGAAGCGCGCTGGGTTTCTGTTATCTCCGACGCGTTTCGCTGGCCTGACGGCATGTCACTCATGGCACTGCGATCCCAAATTCATGAACACGGCCTGTGCTGGCCGATGATAGCCATGTCAGCAGAATGCGGCAAAACCGGGCTTTGTGCCAGCCCGCAAGACCTCATCATACAGACCTCATCATGCCGTGTAGCGCTGAAAGACAAGCGATGCGTTGGTCCCACCAAAACCAAAGGAATTCGACAAGGCGACATTGATGCTGCGCTTGCGGGCAACATGGGGAACAAGGTCGATTTTCGTCTCGACAGAAGGGTTATCCAGATTGAGGGTCGGAGGCGCGATGCCATCACGGATCGCAAGAATCGAGAAAATCGCCTCCAGTGCGCCGGCCGCACCAAGAAGATGGCCGACAGCCGACTTTGTGGATGACATCGAGACATGTGCGGCATGGTCGCCAAGCAGCCGCTCGATGGCCCTCAGCTCGATCTCGTCGCCCAGCGGGGTCGAGGTGCCATGCGCATTGATGTAGTCGATCTGCGAAGCCTCCATGCCCGCACGCTTGAGGGCAGCTTTCATGCAGCGATAGGCACCATCGCCATCTTCGGAGGGGGACGTGATGTGGAAAGCATCGCCAGACATGCCGTAGCCAACAATTTCAGCGTAGATCTTCGCGCCACGCGCCAGCGCATGGTCGAGCGCTTCGACCATGACCACAGCCGCGCCCTCGCCCATCACGAATCCGTCGCGGCCCTTGTCATAGGGGCGGGAGGCGCGTTCCGGCGTGTCGTTATAGGCCGTTGACAGCGCACGGCAGGCGGAAAACCCGGCAATGCCGACACGGTTGACGGCAGACTCGGTGCCGCCAGCCAGCATCACCTCAGCATCGCCCAGCGCCACCATGCGCGCCGCATCACCAATGGCGTGGGCACCGGTCGAGCAGGCTGTCGTCACCGCATGGTTGGGGCCTTTCAGCCCGTGCGTGATGGACACATAACCCGAGGCGAGATTTGCGAGGCGCCCTGGAATGAAGAAAGGCGAGACCCGGCGCGGGCCTTTTTCGTGCAGGATAATCGAACCTTCGTAGATGCCGCCGATGCCGCCGATGCCTGAGCCGATCATGACACCAGTGGTGGTCTGCTCTTCATAGGTCAGAGGTTTCCAGCCACCATCGCTGAGTGCCTGTGTGGACGCGGCCATGGCATAGACGATGAATTCATCGACCTTGCGCTGTTCTTTCGGCTCCATCCAATCGTCGGCATTGTAAGTGCCGCCCGAGCCATCGCCCTTGGGCGGAACACAAGCAACCTGACATGGCAGGTCACTGACATCAAAACCCGTGATCCTGCGGGCTGCGCTTTGACCGGCGAGGAGACGCGACCACGTCTCCTCGACACCGCATGCGAGCGGCGAAACCGTGCCCAGCCCTGTCACCACGACCCGCCTCATGCTTCGAACTCCATCTCAAAAATTCGAAACTGGGGAGAACCGACAGGTGGGCTGCTCAGGCAGCAGCACTCTTTTCAAGAAACTTCACGGCATCGCCAACCGTGACGATGGTTTCAGCAGCGTCGTCCGGGATCTCGACGTTAAACTCTTCCTCGAAAGCCATGACCAGCTCGACAGTGTCGAGAGAGTCAGCACCCAGATCATCGATAAAGTTGGCACCGGCGACAACCTTCTCGGCATCAACACCGAGATGTTCGACGACGATTTTCTTTACGCGCTCCGCGACATCGCTCATGGACACGTCCTCTTCATTCCGTTTTTGCCACACATCACAATGAAGTGGCAGTTGAAACACGCCACCCGACTACCCCTTTTGAGGCATGCTGAATGGATATCGATTGCTGCAAAAGCCCAACACCGCATTGCGCGTCAAGCCCCCAACGCCCAGCTTTTGGTGAATAGCATGCTGTTTGAGTGCTGGCGAGACGTTTCGGCGCACCGTCGTCAACTGACACCCAGCGCACCCAACCTCTTCAGATCATTGCCATTCCACCATTCACATGCAGCGTCTGCCCGGTGACGTAAGCCGCTTCCGCGCTGGCAAGAAACACAGCGGCGGCGGCGATTTCAGCACCCTGCCCAAGCCGCCCAGCGGGCACATTCGACAAGATGGCCTCCTTCTGCTTGTCGTTCAGAGCGGCTGTCATGGGCGACTCGATGAAGCCCGGCGCGATGACATTGACCGTGACGCCCCTGCTGGCGATCTCTGCGGCGAGCGCCTTCGACATGCCGATCAGGCCCGCTTTGGCGGCCGCATAGTTGCCCTGACCAGGGTTGCCGGTGGTGCCGACCACCGAACCGATCGAGATGATCCGGCCATTGCGGCGGCGCATCATGCCCTTGACAGATGCCCGCATGAGCCGGAACGAGGCGGTCAGATTGATGGCGATGACCTGATCCCATTCATCATCCTTCATGCGCAGGAACAGGTTGTCGCGTGTGATGCCGGCATTGTTGATCAGGATGTCGACCTGCCCGATCGCGGCGTCCGCAGCCGGAATCAGCGCTTCGACCGAAGCCGCATCAGCAAGATTGCACGGCAAGGCGACCGCACCATCGCCAAGCTCCGCGACGAGAGCATCCAGCGCCTCGACGCGTGTGCCCGACACTGCGACCCGCGCGCCCTGAGCCGCGAGAGCACGGGCGATCGCACCGCCGATGCCGCCGGTAGCTCCCGTGACGAGCGCGGTCTTGCCTGCAAGTGAAAACATGATGTGATCCTCTCTCAACTGCGTGCGGCGATAAAGGCCGCGATATCGTCCGGCCCGCCGATGGAGGCCAACGTCGCTGCCGAGGCGATCCGTTTGACCAGCCCGGTGAGAACCTTGCCCGAGCCGACCTCGATGAACGAGGTGACACCGGCGGCTATCATGGCCTCGACGCATTCGCGCCAGCGCACGGTGCCTGTGACCTGCGCCACCAGGCTGTTGCGGATGGCGGCAGGATCGACAAGAGGAGCCGCCCCGACATTCGCCATCACCGGCACGACAGGCGGACGCATGGCAACCGCCGCCAGGGCCTCGCGCATCGCGTCGGCAGCCGGCTGCATCAGCGCGCAATGGAAGGGGGCGGACACAGGCAGCAGAACCGCGCGGCGCACGCCCCGCTCAGTGGCTATGGCCATGGCGCGCTCGACGGCAGCCTTCGAGCCGGAGAGCACGACCTGGCCGCCGCCATTGTCGTTTGCGGCCTGGCAGACCTCGCCCTGTGCCGCATCCGCCGCGATGGCGCGCGCCTCCTCAAGCTCGACGCCGATCAGCGCAGCCATGGCACCCTGCCCGGCTGGCACGGCCTTCTGCATGGCATCGCCGCGGATACGCAGCAGGCGCGCCGTGTCGGCAATGGAAAAGGCACCCGCAGCCGCCAGCGCGGAATACTCCCCGAGTGAGTGACCCGCGACGAAAGCGATATCGCGCTTGAGATCAAGCCCCGCCTCGGCTTCAAGCACCCGGACGACGGCGACAGACACCGCCATCAAAGCAGGCTGCGTGTTGGCCGTGAGCGTCAGTTCCTCGGAAGGGCCATCCCACATGAGGGTTGACAGGTTCTGCGACAACGCCTCGTCAACCTCGGCAAACACCGCGCGTGCAATCGGAAAAGCCTCTGCCAGCGCCTTGCCCATGCCGACCGCCTGGCTGCCCTGGCCGGGGCAGATCAATGCTGTGTGTCTGCTGATGCTCATGGCATTGCCCTTGCGATCCGAAGTGGCGGGCAGTTGACGTTTTTGCACGCTGCCGTCAAGGCCACGGGCGCAAGCGCAGCACGGCAGCGCAAGCAAATTGCGCCAGATGGGATGCGTCAACATCCCTCGTCACAATTCCCCTTGCACTGCCCAAAACTTGCTGCTCTTTTCAATGCAAGACGCCAAACGTGAACCGGCGCACGAACCTGGGAGCGGGACATGACCACAACGAAAACCAATGCACACTCACGCCGCAAATTTCTGAAGGGCACTCTGGCAGCATCGGCTGTCGGCGTGACTGCGCCAGCGATGGCACAGCAGTCCGGGCCCATCACAATGCGCTGGCAAAGCACATGGCCTGCAAAGGATATCTTCCACGAATACGCCCTTGATTTCGCCAAGAAGGTCAACGACATGACCGGCGGGGACTTAAAGATCGAGGTTCTGCCAGCAGGTGCCGTTGTTCCGGCGTTCGGTTTGCTCGATGCGGTGTCGCGAGGCACCCTGGATGGTGGCCATGGCGTCCTTGTCTATCATTACGGCAAGCAGACGGCACTGGCACTGTGGGGATCGGGCCCGGCCTACGCCATGGATGCGAACATGCTGCTGTCGTGGCACAGATACGGCGGAGGCAAGGAACTTCTTGCAAAGCTGTACGCCTCCATCGGCGCGAACGTGCAGTCGTTCCCCTACGGCCCGATGCCGACGCAGCCTCTCGGGTGGTTCAAGAAGCCGATCACCAAGCTGGATGACCTGAAAGGATTGAAGTATCGCACCGTCGGCATTTCGATCGACATCTTCACAGGCATGGGCCTGGCGGTAAATGCCTTGCCCGGTGGCGAAATTGTTTCGGCAATGGACCGTGGCCTGCTGGATGCAGCCGAATTCAACAATGCCTCATCCGACAAATTGCTTGGCTTCGCCGACGTGTCCAAGATCTGCATGCTGCAGAGCTACCACCAGAATGCTGAGCAATTCGAGATCATGTTCAACAAGACAAAGTTCGACGCCCTGCCAGACCGGATGAAGGCCATCATCACGAACGCGGTAGAGGCTGGATCGGCTGAGATGTCGTGGAAGGCCATTGACCGCTATTCGCAGGATTACATCGAGCTTCAGACGAAGGACAAAGTCCGGTTCTTCAAGACACCCGATGCCGTCCTGAAGCGCCAGCTTGAACTTTACGACGAGGTGGCCAAGAAAAAGGCTGCGGAAAATCCGCTTTTTGCAGAAATCCTGCAGTCCCAGCTGGCGTTTGCCCGCCGCGCGACGCGCTGGGAACAGGACACGGTGGTCAACCGCAAGATGGCCTTTGACCACTACTGGGGCCCAAATGGTGTTGGCACCAAGCTCTGATATTCCGGTTTGGTGAACTGGCATGGCCTGCACGGTATGTGCAGGCCATCGTCTTTTCGCCAGAGCGCGCACAGTCCCGACATACGAAAATGCCTCCACCTCATTGTTTTATCATGTATTTTGACGCCAGATGTGTTCATCTAGCGTCATTTGCTCAAGGAGCGCGCCATGACCGTTGAGCGCATTTTGCACACTTGTGACGGGATCAGCACCTTCTTTGGAAAGCTGGCAGCGTGGCTCATCATCGGCCTGATGCTTCTCGTCTGCGCCGAGGTTTTCAAGCGATATGCACTGAACGCACCGACCGCGTGGATCTTTGACGCCAGCAACATGTTGTATGGCACGCTTTTCATGCTCTGCGGCGCCTACACGCTGGCGCAAAACGGGCATGTGCGCGGCGATTTTCTGTACATGTCGATGAAACCGCGCACACAGGCCTCGCTTGACCTGGCGCTCTACATTCTGTTTTTCCTGCCGGGCATCTGCGCGCTGGTTTACGCAGGCTATGATTACGCTGCAGATTCCTGGCGCATCAACGAACATTCCAACGTCACGGCGGATGGCCCGCCCGTCTATCACTTCAAGGCCGTCATCCCGGTTGCCGGTGCGCTGGTTCTGCTTCAGGGTCTCGCCGAAATGCTGCGCTGCGTGATGTGCATCAAGACCGGCGCATGGCCCAGCCGGCTGAAAGACGTGTCCGAAATCGACGTCGTCGAGGAACAGCTTGCTGCCAGCGAGCATGTGGACGAGGCAACCCGCCTCGCCGCGATCGAACGAACCCACAGTATTGACGAAACGGCCCGCCAGCGCGGCCTCGGTGGAGACAAGCAGTCATGAGCGATCCAGCCCTTGGCCTCAGCATGCTCGGCCTCATCGTCGTGGTCATCATGCTGGGATTTCCGACAGCCTTCACGTTGATGGGGCTCGGCATGCTGTTCGGCTATGTCGCGTTTTATGACCCGTCACAGGTGTGGTTTCAGAACCGCATCTTCGACCTGATGGTGCAGCGCACATACGGCGCGATGACCAATGACGTGCTGATCTCGATCCCGCTCTTTGTGCTGATGGGCTACGTGATGGAACGTGGCGCGCTGGTGGACAAGATGTTCTACGCGGTGCAGCTGGCCTTCCGGAACGTGCCGGGCGCACTTGCCGTTGCGACGCTGCTGGTATGCACGTTCTGGGGCATCGCCAGCGGGCTGGTCGGCGCCGTCGTCGTGCTGATGGGTGTAATTGCGCTCAACCCGATGCTGAAGGCCGGTTATGATGTCAGGCTTGCGGCTGGCGTCATCACGGCTGGCGGCACGCTCGGCATCCTGATCCCGCCTTCGGTGATGATCATTGTCTACGCGGCCGTCGCTGGCCAATCCGTCGTCAAACTTTATGCAGCTGCCATGTTCCCCGGCTTCTTTCTGGCGTTCCTGTATCTGCTCTACATCATCGGGTGGGCGCTGCTGAACCCCAAGGTTGCGCCGAAACTTCCAGAGGCCGCCACGAGGGTGCCGGTTCCGGACTGGACGCTGTCCCTGCGTGATGCCTATGGCGGGAGCATGTTTCTGGCGCTGTGCAAAGCCATGGCGCAGCCGGCCAAAGCGCTTGGCATCGTCAGGGATGGCACGCCTCTATCTTACCGAAACGTCGCCCAGGCCTTCGCCTACGCGCTGGTGCCGCTGACGATCGTAACAGTGCTGTTCGTCACGGTGTGGTGGTACGTCGTCATCCACCAGCAGGCAAGCGTCATTGAGGCGGTCACGGCTGTCGAGCAGCTTGGCACGCCCGAACTGTCTGTTGCGGAGCTGACAAATGCCGAAAAAGGGCCTGCTGCCGCATTCTACTGGTGGTATGGCGGGCTTGCACTCGCAGCTTCGGTAATCATGATCCGCTATTACGTGCGCATGTCGCCTGACAGGCTCGAGGTCATCCGGCTGCTGACCGATGCGGTCGCTCCATTGGGCATCCTGACAGCCGTTGTTCTGGCCGTCATCCTGTTCGGCATCACAACTGCAACGGAATCTGCAGCTGTCGGCGCTGCAGGGGCGTTCCTACTTGCGTTCCAGGCCAGGAGCCTGAACTGGAAACGAACGAAGGAAGCGGTTTTCCTCACTGCAAAAACCACATCCATGGTGTGCTGGCTGTTTGTCGGTTCCGCCATCTTCTCCGCCGTCTTTGCGCTTCTTGGCGGGCAAGCTCTGCTTGAAAGATGGGTTCTGGCGCTGGACCTGTCGCCACTTCAGTTCATGATCGTGTCGCAACTCATCATTTTCATTCTGGGCTGGCCGTTGGAGTGGACCGAGATCATCGTGATCTTCGTGCCGATCTTCCTGCCCATGCTCAAGCATTTCGGAATTGATCCGATCCTGTGGGGCGTGCTGGTGTTCGTGAACCTGCAGGCGGCGTTCCTGTCTCCGCCGGTTGCCATGTCTGCGTTTTATCTCAAGGGCGTTGCGCCTGCCCATGTCACCATCAACCAGATTTTTGCAGGGATGATGCCCTACATGCTGATTGTGATCCTGTGCATGATCTTCATGTATATCTGGCCAGGGCTGACCTTGTGGCTGCCCCAATATCTTTATGGAAGCTGAAAAACGACCGTCGCTGCACCTGCTTTGACAGGCCGGGATGAATGGCAGAACCTTCATGCTTGCATGGCAGAGCATGTTCGGCTATGTGCCGATCATCGTTTGCTCCGGCTGGGGGCTGAACGGGCGCATGGGACCTCGAAAGGGTTTCGTGAAGGGAATGTTTCCCGCCGCCCCGTGTCTCCGCCTTCGAACAGCAAATCGGGCCTTCCTCATGTGGGATCTGGCTCGAAGGGCTTTGCGCCGGGCATGCGTGTTGACACATAAAGGAAGGCCAATGGCTCTTTACGAACATATCTTCATGGCGCGCCAGGACGTGAGCGCGCAGGCTGTCGAGGCCCTGATCGACCAGTTCCGCGGAATTGTCGAAACAGGCGGCGGCAAGGTCGGCAAGGTGGAATACTGGGGCGTGAAGTCCCTCGCCTACCGCATCAAGAAAAACCGCAAGGCGCATTATTCGCTGCTCAACATTTCGGGTCCGGCATCTGCCGTTGCCGAAATGGAACGCCAGATGCGCATCAACGAAGATGTGCTGCGCTTCATCACCATACGCGTCGAAGAGCATGAAGAAGGCCCGTCGGCCATGCTCCAGAAGCGCGAGCGTGACGAGCGCCGCGACCGTGAGCGTTTTGGCGATGACCGCCCGCCGCGCCGCCGCGATGACGATGAAACCACTGGCGAGGAGTTCTGATCATGACCGCAGGTGCCCGTCGCCCCTTCTTCCGTCGCCGCAAATCCTGCCCGTTCACGGGTGAAGGCGCTCCGAAGATCGACTACAAGGATGTCAAGCTGCTCTCCCGCTACATTTCCGAGCGCGGCAAGATCGTTCCATCCCGCATCACGGCCGTCTGCGCCAAGAAACAGCGCGAACTGGCGACCGCCATCAAACGCGCCCGCTTCCTGGGCCTCTTGCCTTACGTGATCAGCTGATGTGATCCCGTCATTGCGAGCGTAGTGAAGCAATCCCGTCTTGTTTGCTTGCTTCTGGATTGCTTCGCTGCGCTCGCAATGACAACGAACGTCGCCCGGCGGTGAAAACCCGCCGGGATCGTTGAAGCGCCCAGCGCTTCTCACCCTGCCGGAATGGTCCGAGCAGCGGGACAGCAGGACTTGATGATGGGCTACCTCGTTGCCGGCATCGGCGCAGGACTTGTGTCCGCGCTCCTGTTTGCAGTGGTGATCACAGGATCGCCACTGGCAATGCTGCTGTTTTTCATGGCTCCCTTGCCGGTTTTCATCGCGGCCCTTGGCTGGCGGCACCGGGCCGGATTGATCGGCGCTTTGATTGGCGCAATCGCACTTGCTGTCCTGCTGCGCTACCAGTTCGGCATTGCCTACGCGATCACCTTTGCCCTTCCGGCCTGGGCCATCGCCTACATGGCGCTGCTGGGCCGCCCGCTCGATGACGGGCAAACCGAGTGGTATCCGATCGGGCGCCTGCTGCTCTGGCTCGCCGGCACAGCCGCGCTCGTAACGTTGGGCAGCGCCATGGCAACGGTCGGCGATTTCGAGACCTACAGCGCTGCGATGCAGCGGTCCTTGACGGTCATGCTATCCGGCAATGTGCCGGGAATACCGGCACCGCGCCTGCCCCAAGGTACGAGCATCGAAGATGCGGCCTACAATCTGACCATCCTGGCCCCTTTTGCTGCCGCAGCCTTCACCTTCCTGATCCTGACGGCAAACCTCTGGCTGGCCGCAAAAGCCGTGCATATGTCAGGACGCTTGCCGCGGCCCTGGCCATCCATTCCGTCACTTGCCCTGCCCATGGAGGCGGTCTGGGTGACCGGTGCCGCAGTCCTCCTGGCCTTCATGCCGCGTTTCTTCGGCTTCTTCGGCATCGCGATCCTGGGGGCCATGACCACGGCCTTCCTGCTCAACGGGCTTGCCGGAATTCATCAGATGTCGATGGGCAAGCCCATGCGAGGCGGCCTGTTGTTCGCACTCTATCTCGGTCTTTTCATCGGCATCGGCGCGACGTTCCTGGTTCCGCTCATTGCCATCTTTGGTTTTCTCGATTGCGCGTTCCGCCTTCGGGCAAGACGCGGCACCCGCCCCCCTTTCAACCCACCCACCACCTGAACCACTAGGAGAAGACCCATGGAAGTGATCCTGCTCGAACGCGTTGCCAAACTCGGCCAGATGGGCGAGGTCGTGCGCGTGCGCGATGGCTATGGCCGCAATTTTCTGCTCGCACGCGGCAAGGCCCTGCGCGCCACCGCAGCCAACAAGCAGCGCTTCGCCGACCAGCGCGCCCAGCTTGAGGTGCGCAATCTCGATACCAAGAACGAAGCGGCAGCCGTGGCCGAGAAGCTCGACGGAACCAGCTATGTGCTCATCCGCCAGGCTGGCGATTCCGGCTCGCTTTATGGTTCGGTTTCGGCCCGTGACGTTGCCGGTGTCCTGCATGAGGGCGGCTTCACGGTCGACAAGGGACAGGTCATCATCACCAAGCCGATCAAGAGCCTTGGTCTTTACACCTTGTCTGTCGTGTTGCACCCAGAGGTCGAAGCCAAGATCACCGTCAACGTCGCCCGCAGCGCCGAGGAAGCCGAGCGCCAGACCCGCGGCGAAGCAACCAATGTGCGCGAGGAGTTCAACCTTGACGATCTCGGCCTCGAAATCGGCGCAGCTCTCGCAGAAGCCGGCCCGAACGCCGAAATGTGAGGTTTTCCGCGACGCTGCAAGAGCGTTGCGACGAAACTGTCACACGCAAGGAAAGGCCGCTCCAGGGCGGCCTTTTTTGTTGGGCCTGTGAATTGGTGTGCGGCTCCGCTTTTGACCTTTCGCCGCCGCATTGAATGGTACACTCAGCAGGGCGACTCAACCGGAATACTCCATGTCCAATGTGACGGCCCTTGCAGCCAAACTCGATACCGCACTGGAGGCGACCTACAGGGTTGCCCCACACAACATAGAGGCTGAGCAGGCGCTGCTTGGCGCGCTGCTGGTCAACAACGACGCATTTTACCGCGTGTCGGATTTTCTGCTGCCCGAACATTTCTTCGAGGATGTCCACAGGCGTGTCTACGAGACGACCTCGAGCCTTATCAGGGCAGGAAAGATCGCCAATCCGATCACCCTCAAGACCTTTCTGGGCGATGCCGATCTTGGCGGCATCACGGTCAGCCAGTATCTCGCGCGCCTGGCCGCCGAAGCGACCACCGTGATCAACGCTGGCGATTATGGCCAGACGATCTACGATCTCGCCATCCGCCGCAACCTGATCACGGTCGGCGAGGAGCTGGTCAACGTCGCCTATGACTCGCCTGTCGACAACCCGCCGCGCGAGCAGATCGAGGAGGCCGAGCGCAAGCTCTTCGCACTGGCCGAAAAAGGCCGCTACGAGGGCGGCTTCCAGGCTTTTTCCTCGGCCATGGCCACGGCCATCGACATGGCTGCGCGCGCCTATGAGCGTGATGGCGGATTGTCCGGCATTGCCACCGGCCTGCGCGATCTTGATCAACGCATGGGCGGATTCCAGAATTCGGATCTGATCATCATCGCGGGCCGTCCGGCCATGGGCAAGACATCACTTGCGACCAACATCGCCTTCAACATGGCCAAGGCCTACAAGGGTGAAAAGCAGCCCGACGGTGCGTTGAAAACCATCAATGGTGCCATCGTCGGCTTTTTTTCGCTGGAAATGTCGGCGGAACAGCTTGCCACCCGCATTGTGGCCGAACAATCCGGCATCTCGTCCTACAAGATCAGGCAGGGCAAGATCACCGAACAGGAATTCTATCGCCTGTCTGACGTGGCCGCCGACATCGAGAAGATGCCGCTCTATATCGACCAGACCGGCGGCATCTCGATCGCGCAACTGGTGGCGCGGGCCCGGCGGCTCAAGCGCCAGCGCGGCCTCGACATCCTGTTCATCGACTATCTGCAATTGCTGTCAGGCTCCAACAAGAAGGGCGACAACCGCGTGCAGGAGGTGACAGAGATCACGACCGGCTTGAAAGCGCTGGCCAAGGAACTCAATGTTCCGGTGATCGCCTTGTCGCAGCTCTCGCGCGGCGTGGAATCACGCGACGACAAACGCCCGCAATTGCAGGATCTGCGCGAATCCGGCTCCATCGAGCAGGATGCCGACGTCGTCATGTTCGTGTTCCGCGACGAATACTATGTGAAGAACCGCGAACCCAAGATCGGCACGGAAGAGCATTTCAAATGGCAGGCCGAGATGGAAGCCATCCATGGCAAGGCCGAACTGATCATCGGCAAGCAGCGCCATGGGCCGACCGGCACGGT
>JANMHN010000008.1:0-49169 GCA_031375185.1 Allobosea sp.
CACCTCAGTTGCAAGATCCGTATTGAAACACAGGTCAAGAAAGGAACCGGCTTGTTTCCGCGTTTCACGGTATTCCGGCAGGTAACGGCCAGCTTGCCGCATGAGCCAGATGGGGGGCGTTACAAGCTTCTCGCCCTTGAAAAGGCGCATCAAGGTCGTCGTCATGCGTTATCCCCTGTCCTTGTCGTATAAAACATTTCTGACTCTGAACGTCTGTTGTTTCTGTTGGATGGGGGCAAAGGCGTTGTCAGGGATTATTCATACACAATCAACAGGAAATCGTCAGCTTGGATGGTTGGACGAGGATCAATCCAGACCAAGACAAGGGGTCCCGATCATTGATATCATTGTTCATTTCCGCAGACAGGACCGAAACAGGATGTTATCAAACCAGGACGAGGTTATACCCATCGATTCATCCACAGCCTGGCATTCCCTGTCATGTCAGGCATCTTCTCAATCAAGTGACCCGGCCCCCATCGTTCATTATGGCCCTTGTCCACAGTCCTCCCCATCGCTATGCGCAACCCAGTGGATAAGGGCTTGAGATCGTGCGCAGCTATTTTCACCTTCACCTTGTCTCTGACGCAACGGGTGAAACGCTGATAGCGATCAGCCGCGCAGCAGCGGCCCAATATGAAGGCATATCGGCCATCGAACATGTCTACCCACTGGTCAGATCCGAGGTGCAGCTTGAACGCGTGCTGAGCGAGATCGAGACAGCGCCGGGCATCGTCCTGTACACACTCGTGGAACAGGTGCTCGCGACACGTCTGGAAACATTCTGCGCGCAGGTGGGCTCTCCGAGCATGTCGATCCTCAACCCGATCCTCTCACTGTTTCAATCCTACCTTGGAGCAGCCTCCTCGGCCCGTCCCGGCGCCCAGCACATGCTCAACGCAGAGTATTTCAAGCGCATCGATGCCATGAATTACACGATGCTGCACGATGATGGACAGATGACCGATGACCTGGAAACTGCGGACATTGTCCTGCTCGGCGTGAGCCGGACCTCGAAGACGCCCACCAGCATCTATCTGGCCAATCGTGGTGTGCGAACGGCCAACATACCGCTAGTGCCGGGCGTGCCACCGCCACCACAGCTCGAGACCTTGCGAAAACCCCTTATCGTCGGTCTGGTCGCAGCGCCAGAACGGATCGTCCAGATCCGGCAGAACCGGCTGTTGTCCCTGAATGCCAGCGATGACACCTCCTATGTCGATCACGAGGCTGTCGCGGCAGAGATCGCCACATCGCGCAAGTTGTTTGCCAGACGCGGCTGGCCCATGATCGACGTCACGCGGCGCTCCATCGAGGAAACCGCCGCAGCCATTCTTGATCTGCTGCGCGACCATCGTCTCAAATTCATCGCGATGTAGTTCCCGTGGAGCGAGGCTCGCCATGACTGCACAGACCTTGTGGCTGTATGATTCCCCATTGCTGCTGGCATCAGGGAGCCTGACACGGCGGTCCCTGCTGTCGAATGCGGGGATTGTCGTCGAACATGTTGCCGCGAATATCGATGAACGGGAGATCGAAAGGGCGCTTGCCAGGGCCGGAGCTGGCCTGGACGCTGTTGCCTGTGCCTTGTCTGATGCCAAGGCGCTCGCCGTCTCGGCTGGCCATCCTGGCAGGCTTGTGCTGGGATCTGACCAGACGCTGTCCTGTGAAGGGCAGGCTTTTCACAAACCGGCTGACAGGGCAGCGGCGCGTGCCCAGATCGCCAGCCTGTCCGGACGCGAGCATGTGCTGACATCAGGCTTCAGCCTGGTGCGGGACGGGTCTGTGCTCGCCCGTGGCTTGGACACAGCCAGGCTCCGGATGCGTGCGTTGTCTGGCGATGCCATCGAACGCTACCTCGATGCGGCGGGTGCTACAGCGCTCATGAGTGTCGGCGCCTATCAGCTTGAACATCTTGGGGTACACCTGTTCGACAAGGTTGACGGGAATCATTTCACCGTGCTTGGCCTGCCGCTTTTCGGCGTGCTTCACGCCTTGCGCGAAATGGGCGCGGTCGCGACATGACGGACATGAGGCAGACACGCATGACAGATCGTTGTTTCGTCGCCGGCTCGCCGATAGCCCATTCGCGCTCGCCAATGATCCACGGTCACTGGATGCGCGAACGCGGCATGGATGCCCTGTACGAACGTATCGAGACGACACCGGAAAAACTGCCGGCACTGCTCGATCAGGTCAGGGCCGGTGTGTTTGTCGGCGGAAACCTGACAATTCCCTTGAAGCAGGTCGCTTTGCCTCATCTGGATGCCATCACGCCCGACGCGGAGGCCATGGGTGCGGTCAACACGGTGTTCATGAAAGACGGCAAGTTGTGGGGTGCCAACACGGATGTGCCAGGCTTTTTTGCACATCTGGACCAGGACGTAGCGGGTTGGGACGCAGGCCAGCCGGATGTGCTGGTGATTGGGGCGGGCGGTGCGGCACGCGCCATTGTCCATGGGCTCCTCGGCCGCAAGACCGGGACAATTCGTGTCACCAACCGGTCAGCCGACCGTGTCACGGCCCTGTTTGCCGCGTTTTCGCAGCATCCCGGCAGCCACAGGCTGCTTCGCGAAGCCTGGCCGCCAGGTGCAGCTGCGCTGCGTGCCAGCCAGATCGTGATCAATGCGACGTCACTCGGCATGGTCGGCCAGCCTCCTCTGGAGCTGGACTGGCCAACCGATGCCGGCACCAGGATCGCCTGCGACGCCGTCTACGTGCCACTTCTGACGCGTTTCCTGTCTGACGCGGCAGCAAGTGGCGCGAAACCCGTAGACGGGCTGGGCATGCTGCTGCATCAGGCGGCGCTGGCTTTCGGCCTCTGGTTCGGCGCGCCGCCGGTGGTCTCATCCGGTTTGCGGGCCATGGTCGAGGCCGATCTCGCCCCTCGCCATCTGGAGAAGCCGACATGACCATGGTTCTGGGCCTCACGGGATCGATCGGCATGGGCAAATCCACAACAGCCCGGATGTTCAGCGATCTCGGTGTTCCCGTCCATGACGCCGATGCGGCCGTGCATGAACTGTATCGCGCTGAAGCGGTGAAACCCGTGGCTGCCCTGTTTCCGGATGTGGTCGACCGCGACGAAGCCGGGCAGGGCACCATCAACCGTGAGCGGCTGTCGACAACGGTGCTGGGCCACCCGCAGCGGCTGGCCGCGCTCGAGGCGGTCGTTCACCCGTTGGTGCGTGACCGCGAACAGGCTTTTTTGAGACATACTAGAGCCGCCGGGTCGCCACTGGTGGTTCTGGACATACCCCTTCTGTTCGAGAGCGGCGGCGCCGCGCGGTGTGACGCGGTGGCCGTGGTCACAGCTCCGCTTGCCGTTCAGCGCGCCCGGGTGCTTGCTCGTCCCGGTATGACCGAAGCCAGATTTGAGACCATCCTGGCCCGGCAGATGCCGGATGCGGACAAACGTGCGAGGGCCACCTACATCATCGATACGGGAAAAGGCCTTGATGACGCCAGGGCTCAGGTTGCTGCCATCGTCGCCTCTGTGTCATCACAGCCTGAAACACGAAGCCAGAACATGACAGGCCGGAACATGACATCATGATTCGCGAAGTTGTCCTTGATACCGAAACGACAGGTGTCGATGCCCGCAAAGGCGATCGCGTGGTTGAGATCGGTTGCGTCGAGCTGATCAATCACTGCACGACGGGAAAAACCTTTCACACCTATCTCAACCCGCAGCGGCCAGTCTCCGAGGGCGCTTTCGGTGTTCATGGCCTGTCGGATGCTTTTCTGGCCGACAAGCCGTTGTTTGCGGCCGTCTCGGAACCATTCCTGGCCTTCATCGCGGGTGCCAGGCTGATCATTCACAACGCACCGTTCGATGTCGGCTTTCTCGACATGGAACTGGCACGCGCCGGCAAGCCGTTGCTGGACGGACAATTGGTCGTCGACACGCTGATCATGGCCCGTCGCAAGCACCCTGGAGCATCGAACAGCCTCGATGCCCTGTGTTCCCGATACGGCATCGACACCTCCCGGAGAGTCAAGCATGGTGCCTTGCTCGATGCGGAAATCCTGTCGGAAGTCTATGTCGAACTGCTTGGAGGACGGCAGGCCACGTTCGGTCTTGCCGCGCCTGATCTGCCCCGAGGCGACAAGAGCGCAGCGGGTCCTTCAAGCCAGCCGGGCGGGCACCCTGTGAGGCCATCTGTGCTGCAGCCACGCCTGACGGAGCAGGAGCGCGAAGCCCATGAGCTGTTCATCGGGACCCTGGCCGGAACACCAGTGTGGAAAACCGGCTGATCGCAGACGCGGCGCTCGCCACGAGGTCACGAGGCGGGTGCGGAGGCACCTTCAGCTTGCAGCTCGGACATGCGCTGCTGGTAGAGGGCGACAAAATCCACGGGATCGATGTAGAGCGGCGGGAAGCCGCCATTGCGCACGGCATCCGCCACGATCTGTCGCGCGAACGGGAACAGCAGCCGCGGACATTCGATCATGACCACAGGAGCCATCTGGTCGGCAGGCACGTTTGCGATCCGGAAGATGCCGGCATAGGACAGTTCGAACACGAACAGGGTGTCAGGTGCGATTTCGGCCTTGCCCTCAAGCGTCAGCACGGATTCGACATCTGTTTCGCTGAGCTGGGTGGCGCTGACATTCACCTGCAGTGAAATCTGCGGGTTCTGTTGCTGGTTGCCAAAGATGCGGGGAGCGTTGGGGTTCTCGAACGAGAAATCCTTGACGTACTGCACCAGCGCGGAAAGGGAAGGGCCTGCCGTCTGTTGTGCTGCGCCGTTTGTTGCGTCGTTGGCCATGGTGCTGTCGCCGTTGAATGGGTTGATCTGTTGAAGAAAGCCCTCAAGCCCGCAGCCTGATGGAAGCCCTGTCCGCAGCGCGGCTAGCACGAACCAGCCGACGCCACAAGGAAACGATCATGCCATGCAGCGCCCGGCTTGTGACCCCTTGCTCGGGATGGTACGTCACTGCCAACTCAGAGCGGGCATGTCTTGCCTATCCCTCCGCCAGAATGTGATCGCCGAAATCGCGTCTGGCGGGACCAAACCGGGAAAACCCGATTCCCCTTTGGGGCGTCGTGCTCTAGGCTGCGGGATCAAACGGCAAGATTATCATTGATATGGCAGGACATCGATAGAAATGCAGGGTTCCTTCGACATTTTCACACTGGTCTTCATCGCATTGGCGGTTTTTGTCGCCTGGAAACTCCGGTCTGTGCTTGGCACGAAAACCGGCCATGAGCAGCCACCCGGTGACATTTTCCAGAAAAAGCCGACAGGTTCGCCTCCGGCAAACGATGGCAATGTGATCCGTCTGCCGGGAACGGCCGCGAATGACGCAGGAGCGGAGCAGCCTTTTCGCTGGACAGGCATAACCGAGCCCGGTTCGCAGATTGCGACAGGACTCGATGCCATTGCCGGCGTGGAGCGCGATTTTGATGCGAGTGCCTTCCTGGAAGGCTCGAAAGCTGCTTACGAGATGATCGTGCAAAGCTATGCGCGCGGTGATCGCAAGACTTTGAAGGGTCTTCTTTCAAAGGAGGTCTTCGAGGATTTTGAACAGGCCATCACCGAGCGCGAAAAGCGCTCTGAAGTTGCGGAAACGACATTCGTCTCGATGAGCAAGGCAGACATCACCGCCGCAGAGGTGCGAGGCAAGATGGGCATGGTCACGGTCCGTTTCGCGCCGAAGCTGATCAGCGTGGTCCGTAACAAGGCTGGCGAGGTTGTTGACGGAAGCGCCGATGCTGTTGTCGATGTCACGGAAACCTGGACATTTTCACGCCAGCTTGGATCGCGTGATCCCACATGGACGCTTGTCGCAACCGAATCCGGTCTCTGAACGCAGCACGCGCGCTGGGGAGATGTCTTGTCGTGGCCGGTTTCAGCCTCGCATCGCCTGTCTCGTCCCACGCGTCCGGCCAGATGCCGTCGCTGCCCGGCGCCAGCAGTTCTGTTGTGACCTTCGCAGCTTTGCCCTTTTGGGCCGAGGACCGACACCACGACGCTTTCAGGGCTTTCCTGCGTGGCTGTCACCAGCCAGCACCGCTGCGCGCGGGGTTGCCAGCTCCTCCCGCACTTGCACGGGCCTGCGAGGCTGCTTTGTCCCTGCAGCCACAGGATGACGGCACTGCGCGTGCCTTCTTCGAGCGCTGGTTCACGCCTGTCAGGATCACGCCGCGCTCGCCGGACGGCATCGCTTCGTCCGGGTTCCTCACGGGCTATTTCGAGCCTGAATATCCTGGTTCGTTGACCCGAAATGCCGAGTTTCCGACCCCAATGTACGGACGGCCCTCTGACCTTGTGACACTTGAGGCAGGTGCTGTCATTCCAGGCCTGCCAGCGGGATTGCAGGCTGCGCGCCGCCTTGAAAACGGGCGGATGCTGGCTTATCCCGACCGCCGCGACATCGATACCGGCACCGTGGCGAGGGACTGGCCTGTCATCGCCTGGCTGCGTGATCCGGTCGACCGCTTCGTGATGCAGGTGCAGGGTTCCGCGCGGCTGCGTCTGCCCGATGGCTCGGTTGTCCGCATCGCCTATGCCGGGCGTAACGGCCATCCATACGTCTCGCTCGGCCGTCTGTTGTCGCAAGCCGAGAAGATTCCACCCGCCGAGATGACCATGGATCGTCTGGTGGCGCGGCTGAAAGCAGATGCCGACTGGGGAAGGGTATTCATCTGGAACAATCCGTCCTTTGTGTTCTTCCGGCTGGCCAGCGAACTTGATCCCAAGGACGGCCCCATCGGCGGCGCGGGCATTCCGTTGACATCCCATCGCAGTGTGGCGGCTGACAGGGCTATCTGGCCCTATGGGTTGCCAGTCTGGCTTGATGGCGTGATCCCGACGCAGGTGCGCGGCAAGACCGAGCCCTTGCGCCGACTTGGCATCATCCAGGACACGGGCTCCGCCATCGTGGGTGCGGCACGCTTTGACCTGTTTTTCGGGTCTGGGCTTGAGGCAGGGTATGTCGCCGGGCTGACCCGGCATGATGTGGAGGCCACGATCCTGTGGCCGCGTGACGATGCCCCGTGAGCGGCACGTCATGCTGGCCAAGCTGATGGACAGGCCGTGATGCGCCGCCGCCGCGAACGCAACCTGACCAGTGACGAAATCTCGCTGTGGACGCATGTCGCCCGCACCGTGAAACCTTTTGCCGGGTCTGCGACCAAACGCCAGAAGCCCGTCGCTGAAAGCATGGTCAGCCTGCTTGCTGACATGACATCTGACCTGGTGCCTGAAAAGACAGTCACGGATGACGGGACGCATGTTCAGCTGGCCGTGAAAGGATCCCGTTCCGGGCCAGGCAGTCCCTCCCGGCTGTCCGGGACGGGCCCGCTGACCGGCAAACTCCCGTCACTCGCGCCTCTTGTTCCCCTCGAGCGGCGCGTCTTGACCGCGTTGCGCCGCGGACAGCATCCTCTCGAGGCGGTCATTGACCTGCATGGCCTGAGGCAGTCCGATGCGCATGACAGGCTCAGGTCTTTTCTGGTCA
Organism: Allobosea sp.; assembly: GCA_031375185.1. Classification (GTDB taxonomy): domain Bacteria; phylum Pseudomonadota; class Alphaproteobacteria; order Rhizobiales; family Beijerinckiaceae; genus Allobosea. The sequence continues at coordinate 7,468 of JANMHN010000008.1, forward strand.
GCGAACAGAGCCGGGGCTCGAGGCTTGTTCTGGTGATCACCGGAAAGGGCGGGGCGGGGACAAGCGCTGGCGGCGAGGAGCGCGGAGTCCTGAAACGCACCGTTCCGCACTGGCTGCGGATGGCTGATCTCAGGGCCACGGTTCTGGGCTTCGAGGATGCGGCCCTCAACCATGGCGGATCAGGCGCGCTCTATGTTCGCCTGAGACGGCTGAAGGAGACCGTGCCGCGATGACACCGTTTGGCGCACGCGTCCGCTTGATCAGGCAGGATCAGGGTTTGTCATTGCAGGATTTTGCCCGCAGGCTGGGCGTGTCGAGCGCCTATGTCTCCGCTCTGGAGCATGGCAGGCGCGGGCGCCCGACCTTTGCATTGGTGCAAGGTGTCATCCATGCGCTTGGCGTGATCTGGGATGATGCTGATGAACTGGTGCGGCTTGCCGATCTGTCCGATCCCCGCGCCGTGATCGACACGGCTGGCCTTGAGCCTGCGGCTACCTACCTCGCCAACAGGCTGGCGCGGGACATTCGCGTCCTGGATGCACAAACCATTGCACGGCTCACCGACCTGCTTGAGACGGCTACGCTGGAAAAATCATCAATGCCAAAGTTATCCATGAAGAAATCCTCGACGCCTCGACTTTCCCCCTTTGCCGCCACCAAAAAACACGAGAACGGTTGACCGGGCTTCTGGCGGATGCGAGACGCGCATTCGCTACAAGGCTCTGGTCCTGAGGTGATCGGGTCTTCAGTCTTGAGCTTTCGTTTCTCTTGCCGCGAGATCATCCATGCCCGGTTTTCGTCATGACGTCCTGACCCTCGGCAATGCCATCGTCGATGTCATCGCTACGGCCGAAGATGATTTTCTGGTATCGCACGCGATCCAGAAAGGCGGCATGACATTGATTGACGAGGCGAGGGCCGAGACGCTCTACGAAGCCATGGGGCCTGGCCAGGTGGTTTCGGGCGGTTCTGCCGCAAATACCGCTGCGGGTATCGCCTCCTTCGGCGGAAAGGGCGCCTTCATCGGCAAGGTGCGCGATGACCAGCTCGGCAAGCTCTATCGGCATGATCTCGTCTCGCTTGGCGTGGCCTTCGATACTGCGGATGCTACCGCAGGCCCCACCACGGCCCGCTGCCTGATCGCGGTCACACCAGACGGCCAGCGTTCCATGAGCACATATCTGGGGGCTTGCCAGGGTCTGTCCGCGCATGATGTGGACCCCGAACAGGTGCGTTCCTCGCAGATTGTCTATCTCGAAGGGTATCTGTGGGATCCGCCGGCTGCCAAGGACGCCTTCCGGAAGGCGTCGCAGATCGCCCATGCCGCCGGATCGAGGGTTGCACTGACCTTGTCGGACAGCTTTTGCGTTGATCGCTGGCGCGACGAGTTCCTCGAATTGATCCGCAATGGCGTGGTCGATATCATCTTTGCCAACGAACACGAGCTGAAAAGCCTTTTCCAGACCGGTGACATCGACACGGCGGTCAAGGCCATAAGGAATGAGAACGTCCTCGCGGTGGTCACGCGCTCGGAACATGGTGCCATGGCTGTGACGCGCGGCGAGACGGTGTCTGTTCCCGCCTATCCGGTCGAGCGCGTGGTCGACACGACCGGTGCGGGCGATCTGTTTGCCGCAGGCTTTCTGTTTGGTCTGGCACATGGCCGTGACCACCGGGATTGCCTGCGTCTGGGAGCGCTCGCCGCTGCCGAGGTCATTTCCCATATCGGGGCCCGTTCCCATGTCAGCCTGAAGCAATTGGCTGCCCAGAACGGCCTCGCCTGACCCCTCGCTCCTGCCATTGCGCCAGACACGATGAACCCGATCCTCGCCAATCTGCCGACAACTGTCTTCGAAGTGATGTCGCGCCTGGCCCGCGAGCACAAGGCGGTCAACCTCGGCCAGGGCTTTCCTGACGATCCGGGCCCGCTGGATGTCCGGCAGAAAGCGGCTGACGCGGTGGTCAACGGCTGGAACCAGTATCCGCCGATGATGGGCCTGCCGGAACTGAGGGCTGCCGCCGTCGCCCATTACAGGCACTGGCAAAGCCTTGAACTGGATCCTGATACCGAAATCATGGTGACATCGGGGGCGACGGAAGCCATTGCCGGAGCCTTGTTCGCGCTGATCGAGCCGGGCGACGAGGTTGTCCTGTTCGAGCCGATGTATGACGCCTACCTGCCGCTGGTGCTGCGTGCAGGCGGCATTCCCAGGTTTGTAACATTGAAGCCCCCGCACTTCAGATTGACGGAGGAGGCACTCGCCGCTGCCTTCTCGCACCGCACGCGGCTTGCTCTGTTCAACAATCCGCTCAATCCGACAGCCACCGTGTTTCCTGAGGAGGATCTGCACCTTCTGGCCCGCTACTGCCAGCTCTTCGACGCCATAGCCGTCTGTGACGAGGTCTGGGAGCATGTGGTGTTTGACGGGCACCGACACATCTCGATGCTGTCGCGGCCCGGCATGCGGGAGCGGACCATCAAGATTTCGTCCGCAGGCAAGATTTTTTCGCTGACTGGCTGGAAGGTCGGCCTCGTCATGGCGTCTGCCGACCTCATGCGTGTTCTGTCCAAGGCCCATCAGTTCCTGACATTCACCACGGCCCCAAGCCTGCAAGCGGCGGTCGCGTTCGGACTGGCCAAGGATGATGGCTACTTCGAGGGCATGAGGGCTGACTTGCAGCGGTCGCGCGACAGGTTCAGCGCTGGCTTGAAGCAGCTTGGTTTCACGGTTCTGCCGAGTGCGGGCACCTATTTCGTCAACATCGACATCACCGGCTTGGGAGAAAGCGACGACACGGCCTTCTGCGAACGACTGGTGTCACGCTTCGGCGTTGCTGCCATTCCCGTCAGCGCGTTCTATGCGGATCGCGGCGTGACAAGTGTGGTGCGGTTCTGCTTTGCCAAGCATGATGCGACCCTTGATGCCGCCCTTGAACGGTTGGCTCTCCTCAGACAATGATCAGGAACGTGCGCGCAAGGGCTGCTGGAGCAATGATCCAAGATATGATGATCGATCATGTTCCGTGCCGTGACGGTTGTCGTTTCAACGTGCGATGATCTGCCGCCTGGTACGCCATGCGTCGAACTCGACCTTGGATTGAGGATCCGTCGGAGGATAAAGCCCGAGGATCGAACGGCCTTCCAGCACCTTCTCGGTGACGAAATCCTCGAAGGTGGTCATTTCGGTTGCTTCAACCGCGACCTCGTCCGCCATGTGCGCCGGAATGACGATCACCCCTTCACGGTCTCCCACGATCACATCGCCAGGAAAGACGGGGGCATCGCCGCAGCCGATCGGGCCGTTGATCTCGATGGCCTCGTGCAGCGTCAGGTTGGTCGGCGCGGACGGACGGCTGTGATAGGCGGGGATCGAAAGCCCGGCAATTTCCGGGCTGTCACGAAAGCCGCCATCGGTCACCACACCGGCAACACCGCGCTTCATCAGGCGCGACACCAGGATGCCGCCCGCCGACGCAGCGCGGGCATCCTTCCGGCTGTCGATCACCATCACCGCGCCTGGCGGGCAATCCTCAACAGCCTTGCGCTGCGGATGGGCCCTGTCCTGGAAGACAGACAAGGGATTTCTGTCCTCGCGGGCGGGCATGTAGCGCAAGGTGAAGGCCTCGCCGACCATGTTGGGCAGGCTCATGTTCAGGGGCCGCACATCCTGGATGAACTGGTTGCGCAGGCCTCGCTTGAACAGGGCTGTACACAAGGTCGCGACCGAGACTGTCATGAGCTTGGCGCGCGTCGTATCGGACAAAGGCATCGATCTGGTTCCGGGGGTTCGGGGATCAGGGCAATCGGGCGGCGACGGCATTGTCCCCTCCTTCGAATTCGGCGGAGACGTAGGTGCCGCCATGGGTGAGTTCAGCCGCTGGATGGTCGAAGGTCAGATGACCGACCTTGGCAGCGAAACGCTCGGAATCATCCTTCGGCTGGTAGCCCAGCCGGAAGGCGTTGGCGTTGTCCCACCAGCCGCCACGGCTGTTGGCGGAGACGCCGTAGACAACCTCGTAAACATAGTCAGCCTGAAGTCCGACCTCGATCAGGCGGATAAAATCATCCGGCGAGAGCCAGGTCGAGAGCATGCGGGCATCAAGCGGCTCGGGCAAGCAGGAGCCGATCCGGATCGAGAAACCGCGCAGCCCGTGCTTCACAGCATAGAGTTCGGCGAGGGATTCGCCAAAGACCTTCGAGACGCCATAGCGGCTGTCCGGCCGCATGCGATCCCGATGGTCGATGGTCTCGCTGCGGCGATACAGCCCGATGGCGTGGTTGGAACTGGCAAACAGGATGCGCCTGACGCCCGAGCGCCGTGCCGCTTCCCACAGGTTGACCACCCCATGGATATTTGCGGCCATGATCGTCGGCCAGTCAGCTTCGGTCGAACGGCCTCCGAGATGCAGGATTGCGTCAACGCCGTCGCAGAGGTCTGCCACAGCGAACGGATCGGCGAGATTGCATGGCATGACTTCCTCGCCTTCGCCCGCAGGTGCGATGTCCGCAATGTCGGACAGGCGCAGCACCGGGTATCGCCCATGCAGCCGGGCCCGCGCGAGCTTGCCGAGTTGGCCGGCAGCTCCCGTGATCAGGAGACGCTGGATGCCTTGGCTCCCGTTCATGGTCGTCATCTCACTCAATGAATTTCAGGCTCGACGATGGCGGCTGTACCCTCAAGGTCACGGAAGTCGCAGCCCCTGTCGGCCTGGGTGATCTGATCGGCGGAGATCTTGCCCCAGCCGCGCGGATAATCGCGGGGCGGCGGCGTCCAGGCTGCGAGGCGCGCAGCGATGGTGCCGCTGTCGAGGTGCAGGTGAAGCGTGCGTGCGTCCACATCGACGCTGATCAGGTCGCCGGTCTGGACTGCCGCCAGCGGGCCGCGGACGTAAGCCTCGGGCGAGACGTGCAGAATGCAGGCCCCATAGGACGTGCCGCTCATGCGCGCGTCCGAAATGCGCAGCATGTCGCGCACGCCCTGCTTGAGCAGCTTTTTCGGGATCGGCAGCATGCCCCATTCCGGCATGCCGGGGCCGCCGACAGGGCCGGCATTCTTCAGCACCATGACGTGGTCGGCGGTGACATCGAGACTCTCGTCATTCACCGCGCGCATCATCTCGTCATAGGTCTCGAAGGCCAGCGCCGGACCGGTGTGCTTCAGCAGGCGCGGTTCTGCGGCTGAGGGCTTGATGACGGCACCGCGCGGGGCAAGGTTGCCGGTCAGGACAGCAAGTCCATTGGCCGTGGTCACAGGTTTGCCCAGCGGACGGATGATCTCTTCGTCGTAGATCACGGTCTTGTCGATCACCTCGCCAAGGGTCGTGCCCATGACGTTGATCTCGCCCAGGTGCAGCTTGGGTGCGAGTTGCTTGAGCAGCGCCGGCAGGCCACCCGCATAGAAGAAATCCTCCATCAGCGCTTCGCCTGAAGGGCGCACGTTGGCCAATACCGGCACATGGCGCGACACGGCATCGAAATCGGCCATTGCGAGATCTATCCCGGCGCGGCCCGCCATGGCGATCAGATGGATGATCGCATTGGTCGAGCCCGCCATCGCCATGTGCAGCACCAGCGCGTTCTCGAAGCTCTTGCGGGTGAGGATCTTGTCCGGCGTCAGATCTGTCCAGACCATCTCGACGATGCGCTTGCCAGCCGCTGCCGCCATACGGGGATGGGCTGAGTCCGCCGCCGGGATGGCGGAGGCACCCGGCAGCGTCAGGCCCAGCACCTCGGCATGGCTCATCATCGTGGCCGCCGTGCCCATCACCATGCAGGTCCCGAAGGAGCGGGCGATGCCGCTTTCCATGTCGCGCCACTGGCCTTCGGTGATGTTGCCGGCCTCCTTTTCGTGCCAGTATTTCCAGACATCCGAGCCAGACCCAAGCACCTTGCCGGCGAAGTTGCCGCGCAGCATCGGCCCGGCCGGCACGAAGATGAACGGCAGGCCGGCGCTGACCGCGCCCATGATCAGCGCCGGCGTGGACTTGTCGCAGCCGCCGAGCAGGATCGCGCCGTCCACCGGGTGCGAGCGGATCGATTCCTCCGCCTCCATGGCAAGGAAGTTGCGGTAAAGCATCGTCGTCGGCTTCTGGAACTGCTCCGATACCGACATGACCGGGATTTCGACCGGAAAACCGCCCGCCGCCCAGACTGCGCGTTTGACCGCCTCCGCCCGTTCCCGCAGATGCAGGTGGCACGGGTTGATCTCGGACCAGGTGTTGAGGATGCCGATCACCGGCTTGCCCATGAACTCGTCATGGCCAAACCCCATCTGCAATGTGCGCGAGCGGTGCCCGAAAGCGCGTATGTCGGTGGTGCCGAACCAGCGGTGCGAGCGCAACTCCTCAGGGCGTTTTCTGTGGCTTGCCATCGATCACCCCGCATGAAACTGTCCCACACGTTGCTAATTTAACAGGCAGATTTTGTCGACCGCGAAAAAGCCGACACAAAAACGACAGGACAGGGGAAAGCAACCATGGACCAAAAGATCAATCTGGCCCGCCGTGCCGCACTGGCTTTGGTGGCCGCCGCGTTCATGGCATCCGCGCTGCCTGCGCAATCTCAGACCCCCTACCCCGACAAGCCGGTGACGATCATCGTGCCGTTCGGTGCGGGCGGAACCACCGACCTGCTCGGGCGCATCCTGGCCGAGCGGCTCAGCAACCGCCTGGGCCAGCGTTTCATCGTCGAGAACAAGGCGGGAGCGGGCGGCAACATCGGTGTCAATCAGGTCGCGAAAGCCGCCAAGGATGGCTACACGCTGGGCATGGGCACGGTCTCCACCCATGCGATCAATCCCAATGTCTACCGTGCAATGCCCTTTGACCACATCAAGGATTTCGCGCCGCTGTCGCTGGTCGCCAGCGTGCCCAACCTGCTGATGGTCAACAATGCGGTTCCGGCCAGGACCGTGCCGGAGTTGATCGCCTATCTCAAGGCCAACCCCGGCAAGCTCAACTTTGCCTCCTCCGGCGCGGGCACCTCGACCCACATGGCAGGCGAACTGTTCAAGCTGATGGCGGGCGTCGACATGGCCCATGTGCCGTATCGTTCGAGCGCGCAGGTGACGCAGGACATCATCAGCGGGCAGGTGCAGCTGACGTTCGACAACATCACCATCGCCTGGCCGCAGGTGCAGGCCGGCAACATCCGGGCCCTTGCCACCGCGACACCGGCGCGCATTGCCGCCGCGCCTGACCTGCCGGCCGTGGCCGAGTTTCTGCCCGGTTTCGCCGCCACCTCATGGCACGGCCTGTTCGCACCCGCCGGAACCCCTCAAGCCATTGTCGACCGGTTGTCCGACGAGGTGCAGGCTATCCTCAAGCTGCCCGAGGTGGTCAAGCAGCTGAGCGATGTCGGCGTCACAGCGGTCGGCTCGACGCAAGGCCAATTTGCGGCGCACATCGCTGCGGAAACGCAACGCTGGGCCGAGGTGGCGATCAAGGCGAACGTGAAGGTTGATTGAACGGTTGACGGTGCTGTCCCACACGCCGCCATGGGTATTTCAAGGCGTTGCGCACAAAAGCGGGCACCGTTTTGTGAGTGCGCAGTTCGCTGGACGGTTCTGATCTAAAATGCGACGGACCTGATTCAGGACTGGCAAGGCCATGTCGGCACGCTTATGTTCAGATAACGTGATCGGCCGGCCTTGAACCGGCACGAGATGAAGGAGAAACCGGATGTTCATCCAGACCGAAGCGACGCCAAACCCGGCGACCCTGAAGTTCCTGCCCGGCCGCACCGTGATGGCAGACGGCACGCTTGACATGCGTGATGCCGAAACGGCGGAGCGCTCACCGCTTGCCTCGCGCCTGTTTGGTGTTCCCGGCGTCAGCGGCGTGTTTTTCGGCTCTGATTTCGTCACTGTGACGAAGGCCGATGGCGAATGGCAGCACCTGAAACCCGCCATCCTTGGTGCGATCATGGAGCATTTCCTGTCGGGACTGCCCATCGTGCAGGGTGATCACCCGATGGTGTCTGACGAGGACGGGGAGTTTTTCGATGAGAAAGACACCAAGACGGTCGAGACCATCAAGGATCTGCTCGAAACACGCATTCGTCCCGCCGTTGCCGGCGATGGCGGCGACATCACCTTCCGGGGTTTCAAGGACGGCATCGTGTTTCTGGCCATGAAGGGTTCCTGCGCGGGTTGCCCTTCCTCGACAGCCACACTCAAGCACGGCATCCAGAACCTTCTGAAACACTTCTTGCCCGATGTTCGTGAAGTGCAGGCTATCTAAAGGGTATCGGCACTCCAGTCATGCGTGTTCTCGCCATTGACACTGCTCTGGGTGCCTGCGCCGCCTGCGTGATCGAGCATGGACGCGCCGAGCCTCTCAGCCTTGAAAGTCTTGATCTTGAACGCGGCCATGCCGAGGCATTGATGCCGCTGGTCGCCCGCGTGATGGACAAGCTCGATGGCGGTTTTGCCTCGCTGGCCCGGATCGCCGTCACGATCGGGCCGGGAAGTTTCACGGGCTTGAGGGTCGGGATGGCGGCTGCGAGGGCCATCGGCCTGGGTGCCGGCAAGCCTGTTGTGGGTGTCAGCACACTGGCGGCCTGCTGCGCACCGCTCGTCGGGCGCGAAACAGGGCGCGTCATCGCAGCTTCGATCGATGCACGCCACGGACAGGTCTATTTTCAGGCCATCGGCGCCAGCGGCATGCTGCTAGCACCGGCGCGGCTGTGTTCGCTCAAGGATGCGGTCCGCACCATCGGGGCGGGGCCGGTCAGCCTGGTTGGTCCCGGCGCGATGCTGGTGGCGCAGGAAGCGTGGTCGCTGGGACTGGATGCGGTTGTGGTCAACGCAGCTCCTGCGCCCGACATTCTCTGGGTCGCCCGTCTCGGACTGGTGGCCGATCCGGCAACGGCTTTGCCCAAACCCCTCTACATGCGCGCTCCTGAGGCCCATGCGCAGGAGAATGGCAAGGTGCAAAGGCTCGTAAACCAGCCATGAGCCTGCTTGATCGCCTGTTTGCGCACCGTTTCAAGCGTCACCGTGTACGGATAGGGCCCTTGTCGGCAGAGCATGCGCCCGCAGTTTCCGCCTTGCACCAATCAGGCTTCGCACGGGGCTGGGATCAGCCGGATGTGGCCCGGATGCTGTCCGATGATGGTATCCTCTCGGACGGTGTGTTCCTGGGTGATTCGGGCCTTCCATCCGGTTTCGTGATTTCCCGGCTTGCAGCCGATGAAGCGGAGATCCTGACCATTTGCCTGTCATCCGATCAGCGCAAGCGGGGCTACGGTGCCATGCTTCTGCAGCAGCACATGGCCAATCTCGTCAGGCGCGGAACGGCAGCCCTGTTCCTGGAAGTCGATGAGGGCAATGAGGCCGCCCTGCAGCTCTACCGCCGCTTCAGTTTCATCAAGGTCGGCGAAAGGCCGGGATATTATCCCAAACCGGACGGCACGCGCGCCCTTGCGCTTATCCTCAGACGCAATCTCGATTGAAGCCCGCCATGACCACACCGCCGATCAACGGGCTGAAACCCCCCGCATGGACCATCAAGGCCCTGGCCAGGATCGGCCTGATCGGGTTCATCGGTCTTGTCGGCGTTCCGGTCCAGATCCTGGTGAACCGGTTTGTCCCGGCCAGAAGCCATGTCATTCCTCTGCTGTTTCATCGCGCCATATGCCGCATTCTTGGCCTGCGCGTGATGGTCGAGGGTACCCCGCCCGGCCCGCAGGAAAAGACCCTGATCGTCGCCAACCATGTCTCGTGGCTGGACATTCCCGTTATCGGCTCGGTGCGTCCTGTCTCGTTCATTGCCAAGTCCGAAATCGCGGGTTGGCCTGGCATTGGCGCACTGGCGAAACTCCAGCGCACGATCTTCATCGACCGTTCGCGCCGCAGCCACACGGCGGCCATAGCCTCGGAGATGGGCATGCGGCTGACAGATGGCGATTGCGTCGTGCTGTTCGCCGAAGGCACCACCGGTGATGGCACCCGCATCCTGCCGTTCCGCTCGTCCCTGCTGGGCGCGGTCAAGGAAGCGCTCGGGTCTGACGGCAAGGGCGAAGTCCTCGTCCAGCCCCTGGCTGTGCTGTATATCGGACGGCACGGCATTTCCGGCGGCAGGGCGGAGCGTGCCAGGCTGGCATGGTATGGCGAGATGGAACTGGGACCGCACCTGCGCGAGATTTTCAATGGCGGGCCGGTGGATGTAAGGCTGGTCTGGGGCGAGCCGATCCGGATGGGCCGCGAGCATTCGCGCAAGGAGGCCGCAATGCTGGCGGAAGCCACCGTGCGGGAGGCTGCCATCAGGCACTTCACAGGGCGACCGCGTCAATAAGATGTGTTCTACAAAGCGTCTCCCGCTTTGGTCCGCGATGCTGTAGGGAACGGCAGCGATGGCCCTTCGTCACGGGGCCTGTTCAGGACAATGCCGGTGAAAAAGGTCTTCATCAAATCCTATGGCTGCCAGATGAACGTCTATGACGGGCAGCGCATGGCCGATATCCTGGCCGTGCAAGGCTACGGCGAAACACCGGATCAGACCGAGGCTGAGCTGGTCATCCTCAACACCTGCCACATTCGCGAAAAAGCCGTCGACAAGGTCTATTCGGAGCTTGGCAGGGTGCGCGAGGCCAAGGCTGCCCGCCTGGAGCAGGGCAAGAACACCACCATCGTGGTGGCAGGCTGCGTGGCGCAGGCCGAAGGGGCCGAAATCCAGCGCCGCCAGAGCGCTGTCGATCTTGTTGTCGGCCCGCAAAGCTACCACCGATTGCCTGACCTCCTGGTCCGCGCGGCCAGACGCAAGGTGGTCGACACGGATTTCCCGGTCGATGACAAGTTCGGTTTCCTGCCAAAGCCGGACCCGGTTCGCACCCGCGCCCGCGGGGTCACGGCCTTTCTCACGGTTCAGGAAGGCTGCGACAAGTTCTGCGCCTTCTGCGTTGTTCCCTATACACGTGGCGCGGAAGTGTCGCGCCCGGTCGGACGCATCGTGGCGGAGGCGGAAGCGCTTGTGGAGGGCGGTGTCCGCGAAATCACGCTGATCGGGCAGAACGTCAATGCCTACCATGGCGAAGGGCCGGACGGGAGCAACTGGTCGCTCGCACGTCTGCTGTCGCGCCTGGCCGAGGTCAGGGGCCTTGTCCGCCTGCGCTACATGACAAGCCACCCGAACGACATGGATGACGACCTGGTGATGGCCCACCGTGATCTGCCGGCGCTGATGCCGTTCCTGCACCTGCCGGTTCAGTCCGGCTCGGACGCCATGCTTGCGGCAATGAACCGCAAGCACGACAGGGACACCTATCTGCGCATCATCGATAAGGTCAAATCGGCACGCCCCGACATCGCAGTGTCGTCGGATTTCATCGTCGGATTTCCGGGCGAAACCGATGCCCACTTTGCCGACACGATGCGGCTGATAGACGAGGTCCGCTTCGCGTCGGTCTATTCGTTCAAGTATTCGCCCCGTCCCGGCACACCGGCTTCGGATTCGTCCCTTCAGGTTCCGGAGCATGTGAAATCCGAGCGCCTCGCCATCCTGCAGGCCAGGGTGGAGGAGCACAGGCAGGCTTTCAATGCAGCGACCATCGGACAGCGTGTCGACATTCTGGTCGAACGGCACGGGCGCTATGCCAGGCAGCTTTCAGGCAAGTCGCCCTGGCTTCAAACCGTCCAGATCGAGGATGCCGACTGTCACATCGGCGACATTGTTGCAGTGGACATTCGGGCGCAATCGACGAACACTCTGTTCGCGACTTTCGTTTCGGTGAAATCTGGTGCGGAAGCGGACTGATTCGCAAGACTGGTCCGAGCCACAACAAGCCCAGCCACAACAAGCTAAGGAGTTCCCCCCGCTTGGCACGATCTGATCTGACGCCCCCGAAGGGCTTGATCCGTCCCTCCGTGAACGTTTTGCCTGCCGTGGTGCGGGAAGTGACCGAGGTCTCCCTGACCTTTGACGACAACCGCCTCGCCGGTGTCGTGTTCGGGCAATATGACCAGAATCTGGCCCATCTCGAGCGCAGACTCCAGATCGTTGCGAATGCCAACGGCAACCATGTCATTCTCAAGGGCCCTTCCGAAACGGCCGAGCGGGCAAAGTCTGTCCTGAACCTGCTTTATGCCCGCGCCAAGGTGGGCGCAGGCGTTGGCCCTGGCGATGTGGATGGTGCCATCGAGGAGAGCGCGTTGCAGCGATCGCTGTTTCCTGCGCCCAATGCTGCGGGCGGTGTCTCGTTCGATGCGGTGGTCACGCGCAAGCGTGGCCCGGTGCGGGCGCGTTCTGTGGCGCAGGATGCCTATCTGCGCGCCATGAAGCGCAATGAACTGGTGTTTGCCGAAGGACCGGCGGGCACAGGCAAGACCTGGCTCGCGGTTGGCCACGCCGTGTCGCTGATCGAGCAGGGCGTGGTGGAGCGCATGATCCTGTCGCGTCCGGCCGTGGAGGCGGGCGAGCGCATCGGCTTCCTGCCGGGGGACATGCGCGACAAGGTCGATCCTTATCTCAGGCCGATCTATGATGCGCTCTACGACTTCATGGAGGCCCGCAATGTCGAGCGCGCCCTTCAGACCGGCATGATCGAGATTGCGCCGCTGGCCTTCATGCGTGGGCGGACGCTGACCAATGCCGTGGTGCTGCTGGACGAAGCGCAGAACACGACCTCGATGCAGATGAAGATGTTCCTGACACGCCTTGGCGAGGGTTCGCGCATGATCATCACGGGCGATCCGACCCAGATCGATCTGCCGCCTCAGCAGAAATCGGGCCTGGTCGAGGCCGTCAAGCTGCTGTCGGGCGTCGAAGGCATCGGGCATGTGCTGTTCCGCGAAGCTGACGTCGTCCGGCATGATCTTGTTCGCAGGATCGTCAAGGCCTACGAGGACGCGGCCCGCGACGCCCCGGCCCCGGCTGAACGCGGCGGCCTGCGTTGAGGGACGCAGCCCATCTCGAGATCGACATCGGCATCGAAAGCGACAACTGGCTCAAGATCCAAGACCTTGAGGCACGCATCGGTGCTGCCATCCATGCAGCGGCACATCATGCCGACATTGCACTGCGCAAAGGCGCGGAGGTCAGCATCCTGCTGACCGATGATGCTACCGTGACAACACTCAACAGGAGCTGGCGACAGCAGGACAGGCCCACCAATGTCCTGTCGTTTCCTGCAACGACACCTGCCGGACTTGGCAAGGCCCCCATGCTGGGGGACATCGCGGTTGCCTTTGAAACGGTGGCCCGCGAAGCCCATGCCGATGGCAAGACCCTGGACGATCACCTGCTCCATCTGGTCGTGCATGGTTTCCTGCATCTGCTCGGTTTCGACCATCTTGATGATGCAGAAGCCGCGATCATGGAGGACCATGAGCGCATGATCCTCCGATCACTTGGCATATCCGACCCCTACGCGGATAATCCTTGACGAGCCGATCAGCTTCAGGCCATTCCAGTCCCGTCATGACCGACGACAGTCGACCCAGTAGCGAACGCCCGGCCCCATCCCAGACTGGCGTGCTTGCACGCCTTCTCGGTGCCCTGAAGCTGAAGGGTGGCCCTTCCCTGCGCGATGAGATCGAAGGCGTGCTGGCCCAGAACGGCCGTGACGCCGAGTTGTCGCCGCAAGAGCGGATCATGCTCTCGAATGTCCTCAGCCTGCGGACCAAACGGGTTGCCGATGTGCTGATTCCGCGTGCCGATATCGTGGCCGCCCCTGCCGAAATATCCCTTGGCGAATTGCTCAGCCTGTTCAGGACCGCCGGACATTCACGGCTGCCTGTCTATGGCGAATCGCTCGATGATCCGCGTGGCATGGTCCATATCCGTGATTTCCTCGATTTCATTGCCGCGCGCGCCGAGGCCAGCCGCCGCCGCCGCCGCAAGGCCGGGGGCGAAACGGCAGGGCTTGACCTTGGCGCGGTCGATCTGTCGGCCAAGCTCGCCAGCGCCCGCATCCTGCGGCCTGTTCTGTATGTGCCGGCCTCCATGCCGGCTGTCGATCTGCTTGTCCGGATGCAGGCGACCCGCACGCACATGGCGCTTGTGATCGACGAATACGGCGGCACGGATGGGCTGGTCTCTATCGAGGATCTGGTGGAAATCGTTGTTGGCGATATCGAGGACGAACATGATGAGGTGCCTGTCACCGGCATCTCGCGGCTGACAGACGGCCGGTTTGTGGTAGATGGCCGGGTGCCGCTCGAAGATATTTCGGAGGCGCTCGGAGTTGACCTTGTTTCGGCCCGTCAGGCCGAGGATGTCGACACGCTGGGTGGGCTGATCGTCAGCATCGTGGGCCGTGTCCCGGCGCGGGGTGAACTGATCAGGGGACCGGACGGCCTCGAATTCGAGGTTCTTGATGCTGATCCCAGGCGTCTCAAGCGTGTCCGGATCCACCGTCCGTCGCTCGCGGCCGAAGAGGGCGGGCAGGACGCAACAAGCAAGAACAAAGGCAGCCGGGATCCATCAGGATGATGATCTCGAGGCTTTCTGAAGCCGTGATGCTGAGCTGGGGCTGGCGGCGCGGCATGATCTCCGTCATCGGTGGAGCCACCGGCGCCTTGGCGCTGGCTCCGTTCGGCATCTGGCCTGTGCTGGTCATCCAGTTTGCGGTGGCGGTCTGGCTTCTCGATGGTGTGGCATCGCCGCGCCTTCTGAACCGCGTGAAGCAGGCCTTCATCGATGGCTGGTTCTGGGGCTTTGGCTACTTTGTCGCCGGATTGTGGTGGCTTGGTGCTGCTTTTCTTGTCGAGGCTGACAAGTTTGCCTGGGCGATGCCGCTTGGCGTTCTGGGCTTGCCGATGGTGCTGGCCTTTTTCCCCGCTTTCGGCTTTGCGCTTGCGCAGCTTCTCTGGCGTGACGGAAGCAGCCGAATCCTTGCCCTGGCCGGCGCGCTGTCGCTCAGTGAATGGGCCAGGACAGAACTGTTCACGGGCTTTCCATGGAATGCCTATGGTCAGGCCCTTGCTGAAAACGCGCTGTTCAGCCAGTCCGCATCGCTGTTCGGGCTTCACGGCCTGACGGTGCTCGCAGTGGCGCTCGGCGCGGTGCCCGCGGTATTGGTGACGCTGCCAGCCGGGCGCGGACGGCGCATCACGGCCACTCTCGCCGTCATGGTGGTCTTTGCAATGGCCGGCTTTGGCTGGTTGCGTGTTCCGACGGAGCCCAGCCCGCTGGTGGCAGGCGTCAAGCTTCGGATCATGCAGCCGAACCTGCCCCAGGATGACAAGTTCCGTCCCGAGAAAGCCCGCGAGATCCTCGACCGTTATCTTGACATCTCCGACCGTGCCACGTCACCGCGCACACTCGGACTTCAGGACGTGACGCATCTGATCTGGCCAGAATCGGCATTCCCCTTCCTGCTGGGACGTACTCCGCAGGCTCTCCAGCGCATCACCATGGCCCTGCCACCGGGCGTAACGCTGATCACGGGCGCTGCCCGTGCGGGGTCAAGCCTGCCCGGCGAGGCCGGATCGCCGATCTTCAATGCCATCGAGGTCATCACCAGGGATCGCGGCATCATCGCGACCTATGACAAGCATCATCTGGTTCCCTTCGGAGAATATCTGCCTGCGCCTTTCGAGAACCTCCTCCAAGCTCTTGGCCTGACGGCCTTTGTCGCCATTCCGGGTGGTTTCAGCCCTGCTTCCCGACGCGTGGCGCTCGATGTTCCCGGATTGCCGCCCATCGCTGCCACGATCTGCTACGAGGCGATCTTCCCCGGAGCCGTGATGCCGGACACAGGCGACGCCGCGCCGTCACGTCGCCCCCAGGTTCTGCTGAACGTCACGAACGATGCCTGGTTCGGCCAGACACCCGGACCCTACCAGCACGCCCGGCAGGCACGTCTTCGTGCCATCGAGGAAGGTGTTCCCATGATACGCGCTGCCAATAACGGGATTTCATCGGTCATCGATGCCTATGGGCGCGTGATCGGCAGCTTGCCGCTTGGCACGGACGGTGTGCTTGACACTGGACTTCCTCGTGCAATCGGCCTTACAACCTTTTCGCGAGTCGGCAACCTGCTGGCAGGATTGATGATCGCGCTGTGTTTGCTTGCCGCTGCTCTTTCGCACAGGCAACGAAGACGCTGATGTATCTGATGGTTCCATCTTTTCTGACAGGATGGAAGCGGTGCTCTGGTGGGGTTTGCGCAGATCATGTCCTTGGTGCCGAAGAAAATCCCCAATCCGATTGATCGGCATGTGGGTGCGCGTGTCCGGATGCGCCGCTTGCTGGTCAGCATGAGTCAGGAACGGCTTGGCGAAAGCCTCGGCATCACGTTTCAGCAGATCCAGAAATACGAGAAGGGCGCAAACCGCATCGGCGCGAGCCGTCTGCAGCAGATTTCCAAGATACTTGGTGTTCCGGTCGAGTTTTTCTTCGATGGCGCTCCCTCGGGCGATGTCGGTCTGGCCGCTGGTTTCGGGGAAATGCCGCAGCCCAATTTCGTCTCGGATTTCATGGCCACTTCGGAAGGGGTGCAACTCACCCGCGCCTTCGTAAAAATCTCCGATGCACAGGTCCGGCGTCGGCTGATCGATCTGGTCGAAGCCCTCGCCTCTAGTCCGCCTGCGGGATGAACGATCTCGTGAAACAGGGCTCCCGCCGTTGATGGGGCTGTTTCAGGCCTGAATGCGGGTTCTTTCGTTCGGTGTAACGAACAATCGTCCGACTTGTCGGTCAGTCCGCTTGACGCGCCGTGTCAGCAATGTCAGAAGCGCGCCGCCACAGCCTTGACGGCAGTGGCTGCAATCCTTGCATGATCCCGCATGTTTCACACCCAGACCAGAGGACGCGTCGTGGCCCGTTCGAGCTATCTTTTCACCAGTGAATCGGTCTCTGAAGGCCATCCTGACAAGGTTTGCGACCGCATTTCTGATGAGGTGGTCGATCTTTTCTTCCGTGAAGCCGCGAAGGCCGGCATGGAGGCCAGCCAGGTCCGCGTGGCCTGCGAAACGCTCGCCACCACCAATCGCGTGGTCATTGCAGGCGAGGTCCGCACCTCGCTTGACGAGAAGACCATGAAGAGCAAGGTCAAGTCCGTCGCGCGCCGCGCAATCCGCGACATCGGCTATGAGCAGGATGGCTTCCACTGGAAGACTGCCAAGATCGACGTCCTCCTGCACCCGCAATCGGTTGATATCGCGCAGGGCGTCGACTCCGCCGGCAACAAGGATGTCGGTGCGGGCGATCAGGGCATCATGTTCGGATATGCCTGCACGGAAACACCCGATCTGATGCCGGCTCCGATCTTTTACGCCCACAAGATCCTCGAGAACCTCACACGTCTGCGCAAGGCGGGCGAGCGTGGCTGCGGCAAGCTCGGCCCTGATGCCAAGAGCCAGGTGACGATCCGCTACGAGAACGGCCGCCCTGCCGCCGTGACCCAGATCGTCCTGTCCACCCAGCATCTTGACGAGAGCATGACCTCAGCGGATGTGCGCAAGGTGGTCGAGCCGGTGATCCGCGAAACCCTCGCCGACATCACCATCGACAAGGATTGCAAGTGGTGGATCAACCCGACGGGCAAGTTCCTGATCGGTGGACCGGATGGCGATTCAGGCCTGACGGGCCGCAAGATCATCGTCGATACCTATGGCGGCGCAGCACCCCATGGCGGTGGGGCCTTCTCCGGCAAGGATCCCACCAAGGTCGACCGTTCGGCGGCCTATGCGGCACGATATCTGGCCAAGAACATCGTTGCGGCCAAACTCGCTGATCGTTGCACCATCCAGTTGTCCTACGCCATCGGCGTGGCGCAGCCATTGTCGGTTTATGTGGACACGCATGGCACCGGCAAGGTTGCAGATGACAAGCTCGAGGCAGCGGTCGCAAAGGTCATGGACCTCAGCCCGCGCGGCATCCGCGAGCATCTCGGCCTCAATAAGGCCATTTATGCCCGGACCTCGGCTTATGGCCATTTTGGCCGCAAGACGACACGCGACGGCGGCTTCTCGTGGGAGCGCACCGATCTTGTCAAGCCGCTGAAGGCTGCAATTGCCTGATGGTCACTGACAGGGCCGGTTCAGCTCAGACCGCTCGCGACGACCAGGTCGCGGGCGGTTCTTTTTTTGGCCGGCGCAAGGCCAAGAAACTGCGTGCCGGTCAGGCCGACCTGTTCCAGACCCTTCTGCCGAGGCTGGTCCTGCCGGAGGAGCTTCCCGCTGATTTGAAGGGCCTGTTCCTTGTCCCGGTGCGCGAGGTCAGGCTGGAAATCGGGTTTGGCGGAGGGGAGCACCTGCTGGCCGCCGCCCGGGCCGAACCCGATGTCGGATACATCGGGTGCGAGCCTTTCATCAACGGAATGGCCAAGATGCTGTCCAGCATCCAGCGCGAAGGCTTGGCAAACATCAGGCTTTGGCCTGATGATGCCGCACCCCTGCTCGAGCGGATGCCGGCAGCCTCCCTCGCGCGCATCGACCTGTTTTACCCGGACCCATGGCCCAAGCGCCGGCAGCGCAAGAGGCGCTTTGTATCTGCGCAGACACTGCGCCAGATGGCCCGCACATTGATGCCTGGCGGGATCTTCCGCTTCGCCTCCGACATCGACGATTATGTCGGCTGGACACTTCTGCGCCTGTCGGATGAGCCTGGCTTGCGCTGGACAGCCGAGCAGGCGCGTGATTGGACCGAGCCTTTCAAGGGTTGGGTCAGGACGCGCTATGAGGCCAAGGCCGTACTGGCAGGCCGCGTGCCGTCCTACATATCTGTCATCAGACAAAGCCCTGCCCTACCCGGAAGCTGATCCGTTATCTGCCGGTCTGTTCCTTTACGCGCATGAACTGAAGGACACGCGTCGCTGTCGTGGCGGACAAGGCCTCGTAATTGACACGGGCGCGGTCCATCAGGTGGGGAAGCTGGTCGGCGGCGGGCCGTGTGCCGAGCAGCGCCTTGATGGTCGTCCAGTTCCAGCTCATGGCCTTGCCGATCACGAGGCAGGCATCGCGGTCGGATCCGTTGATGGCCTGCTCTGCCGCCGACGTGGAAATTTTTGCAAGCGCCGACAGGGCAAGGATCGCGTGATCGGTCTTGCCGCTTGCCGCAAGGCCTGCCAGCACGGCTTCCGTCAGCTTGCCGGTGGCCTGCATGTCTTCGATCATCGTGACCGCAGCCCTGCGCAAGTCCGCCTCACCTGGCAGATCGGCATCGCCCGGCATCTGAGAGACAGTCAGGGCAACTGGCACGGGCTTGGCCATCAGGCGGCGGCGGGCGCTGTCGCGGGCCGCATTCGCAAGATTGGTCTTGAGCGGGTCCGGAATGTCCGAACGTTCGCCAAGCGCGGATTGCAAGGCCTCGTCCGAGATGGCCCGCGTGACCATCAGGCTCATGCCGCGCCCTGAAAACAGCGCGGTCTGGTTGCTGGCCAGGGCATGCGTGATCACACGGTCGCCTTTCACCACCAGATAGTCGGTGAGGTTGGTGCTCAGATGTGGCCGCTCGGTGATCGCAAGCATGTGATCCTGGCCTTTTTCCGAAGCCACCGCGATCAGATCCTGTTCGCCCAGCAATGCCGAACGTGTCAGGACCGGCCGGGCAATGGCGATGTCATCGAGGGCAAGCTGGCGGATGACCCCAATCGGGGCTCTTCCAAGGTCGGCAAGGCGCTCCGACAGGTCAAGCCGCGCCCGTGCCCCGACACGCGCGGCGAGCCGACCGATCACGACATCGAACACACCGAGTTGGTCATCGCTGCAGGCCCCAGCAACCGACACGAACATGTCGGTGACACGGGCCGTCGTGCTGGCGGCCTGTGCCTCTGTCTGCGACATGAGGGCGCTGTCGAGTTCCGAGAGGACGGCGCTGACACTGGTCATGGTGAGGAATAAGCCTTTTGCATTGCAACGGCACCCTAGCGTGCAACTCTCACCAGTCGGTTAGCATGATGGTCCGGAAACCGCGTTATCTCGCTTATGATGTGCCGATGGGGATGATCACGTGGCATGGAGGCCGCGATGCTGGCTTGAACCTTGGCGGGTTCTCATCTATGTACGTTGAAAGCTCTGGTTTAGGCTCACAGCCATGATCAAGAGCGGGCCCAAAAAGCCCGCTCTTTTTTGTTGCCTGTATCCTGCCGGGGTAGGACTGGATCCGTTCATCATCACAGGCATCAAGCTGGTTTTTCTGATGGCAGACCAAGACAGGCGTTTGATTGTGGAAAATGGCGTTGCCGCCCGCGTGGCGGGCGTTGTCGAGCCCGTGATCGAGCAATTGGGCTACAGGCTCGTGCGTGTCCGCGTCAACGGCGTCAACGGCTGCACCGTGCAGATCATGGCAGAGCGTCCCGATGGCTCGATGGGTGTCGATGATTGCGAGGCCGTGAGCCGCGCCGTGTCTCCGGCCCTTGATGTCGAGGAGCCGATCAGCACGGCATACTATCTCGAATTGTCATCGCCTGGCATCGACAGGCCGCTGGTTCGCGCGGGCGATTTCGTTCGCTGGTCAGGGCACGACGCGAAGATCGAGATGGCCGTGCCTGCCGGTGGCCGCAAGCGCTTCCGGGGTTTCCTGCGCGGGACCAACGGCACGCAGGCGCTGGTGGAACTGCCCGATGCGCCTGAAGGCTCCGAGCGCATCGTCTCGTTGCCGATCGCCGACATGGCCGAGGCACGGCTGGTGCTGACCGATGCCCTGATTGCCGAATCCCTCAAGCGTGGCAAGGACGGGCTGGAGCCCGCCATGCCCGAGCCTGAAGCCGTGGAGCGCCGCAAGGCTGCACCCGGCCCCAAACCAAAGCCGAAATTGAAACCCAAGCGTGTGTCTGCCGGCAAGGCAGCGCGTCTTCATGCCGATAAAGAGGAGCATTGAGCCATGGTCGTCAGCGCCAATCGCCTTGAGTTGTTGCAGATCGCAGATGCGGTCGCCCGCGAGAAATCCATCGACCGGCAGATCGTCGTCGGTGCCATGGAGGACGCCATCGCCAAGGCGGCTCGCTCCCGCTACGGTGCCGAAACGGATGTTCACGCCGAAATTCACCCCAAGACGGGCGAATTGCGCCTGTCGCGCCATCTTCAGGTGGTCGAGATGGTCGAGAACGACGCTGTCCAGATCAGCCTTGCCGAGGCCCGCCGCAAAAATCCGGCCGCCGAGGCCGGTGATGTGATCTCCGACCCGCTGCCACCTTTCGATTTCGGCCGCATCGCCGCGCA
This sequence comes from Allobosea sp., assembly GCA_031375185.1. Lineage (GTDB taxonomy): Bacteria > Pseudomonadota > Alphaproteobacteria > Rhizobiales > Beijerinckiaceae > Allobosea. Next base: position 28,572 of record JANMHN010000008.1, read on the forward strand.
ATCGGCCAAGCAGGTCATCGTGCAGAAAGTGCGCGAAGCCGAGCGTGACCATCAGTATGACGAATACAAGGACCGCATCGGCGACATCATCAACGGCACGGTCAAGCGCGTCGAATATGGCAATGTCTTCGTTGATCTGGGCCGCGGCGAAGGCATCGTGCGCCGTGACGAGCTGATCCCGCGCGAGGCCTTCAAGGTCGGGGACCGCATCCGCGCCTACGTTTATGATGTGCGCCGCGAGCAGCGCGGCCCGCAGATCTTCCTCTCGCGCACCCATCCGCAGTTCATGGCCAAGCTGTTTGGCCAGGAAGTGCCGGAAATCTACGATGGCATCGTCGAGATCAAGGCCGTCGCCCGCGATCCGGGTTCGCGCGCCAAGATCGCCGTGATCAGCCGTGACACCTCCATTGACCCGGTCGGTGCCTGCGTCGGCATGCGCGGCAGCCGCGTGCAGGCCGTGGTGGGTGAATTGCAGGGCGAAAAGGTCGACATCATCCCGTGGTCGCAGGACATCGCGACCTTCATCGTCAATGCGCTGCAGCCTGCTGAGGTCGCCAAGGTCGTGCTCGACGAGGAAGCCGACAAGATCGAGGTCGTTGTGCCTGATGAACAGCTCTCGCTGGCCATTGGGCGCCGGGGACAGAATGTCCGCCTGGCCTCGCAACTGACCGGCTGGAACATCGATATCCTGACCGAGGCCGAGGAATCCGAGCGCAGGCAGAAAGAGTTCCTTGTCCGCACCGAACTGTTCATGTCCGCCATGAATGTCGACGAGGTTGTCGGGCAGTTGCTCGCATCGGAGGGCTTCCGCACCGTCGAGGAGGTCGCCTATGTCGATCTCGGCGAGCTTGCCGGCATCCAGGGCTTTGACGAGGACACCGCGACCGAGATCCAGAACCGGGCGCAGAGCTTTCTGGCTGAACGCGAGGCCGAGTTCGACGACAAGCGCAAGGCGCTCGGCGTTGATGATGAGTTGCGCGGGATCAATGGCATCACCACGGCGATGATGGTTGCGCTTGGCGAGAACGAGGTGAAGAACATCGAGGATCTGGCGGGTTGCGCCACCGATGACCTTGTTGGCTATACCGAACGCAAACAGGGCGAGAACACCCGCTATCCCGGTTTTCTCGACAATTTCGACATCTCGCGGGACGACGCAGAGGCCATGATCATGCAGGCGCGCGTCAAGGCAGGCTGGATCGAAGCCCCGGTGGCGGAGCCGGATGATGAACAGGCCGAGGTGGCCTGAAGCGCATCCGGCAGCAGGGCTGGCGTCGGCAAGGATCAGGCGCGATGGCTGGCGAACCCGCTGATGACAGGACCGGTAGTGAACGACGCTGTGTGGCCACACGGCTGACCTTGCCTGTTGGCGACATGATCCGCTTCGTGGTCGGACCGGAGGGGCGGCTGACACCTGACATCAGGCGCAAGTTGCCCGGCCGCGGTGTCTGGACAGCCCTGTCGAGGGCGGCCGTCGAGCAGGCTGTCAAGACAAAGGCTTTCGGGCGCTCACTCAAGGCACAGGTCAACGTGCCAGAGACCCTTGCTGACGAGATTGACCAGCTTCTGGTGCGTGATGCGCTGCAGTCACTCGCCTTTGCCAACAAGGCTGGCCTTGTCGTGACCGGATTTGGCAAGGTGGAATCGGCACTTGGGGGCAATTCACGCCCTTTGGTCTGGATTGAGGCGACCGACGGAGCCGACGATGGCAGGCGAAAGCTCACCCAGGTCGCCCATCGGCGGCATGGTCAGGCTGCCGGACGGATACCTCTGGCCGAATGTTTCTCGAGCGGCGATTTGGCATTGGCGTTGGGGCGGGACCTTGTGATACATGCTGCGGTCAAAGATGGCGCGGCGGCAGGGGCTTTTCTCGATCGCTGGCGTCGACTTGTGCATTTCCGGACAAGACCGCTCCCTCAAGCAGACCTGACCGCAAGCGCGAACGAGCCCCAAGATGTAACAGCAGGACCGACATCGGAATGACCGATCAAAAGAATCCCGGCGACAAGACACTCACCGTTGCGCCACCAAAGACATTGACTTTGAAGCGTCCGGTCGAGCAGAGCACCGTGAAGCAGAGCTTCTCGCATGGCCGCTCGAATTCGGTGGTTGTCGAGGTCAAGCGGCGCATCTCGGGTCCGGGCGAAGTCCCATACCGTGCGCCGGTGCCTGCCAGGCCGGTGTCGCCACCGCCTGTCGCGCCTCCACCTGTTCCTGTCGCGGCAACGCCTGCGCCGAAGCCAGCGGCCAGCATGGTCCTGCGGACCTTGTCTGCTGACGAGCAGGATGCCCGCACCCGCGCACTCGCCGATTCCCGTGGCCGCGAGAATGATGGGCGCCGTCAGGCAGCCGAAGAAGCTCTCGTCAGGTCGCAACGCGAGGAGCGCGAGCGTGCCGAACGTGAATCCGCGGCTGCACGGCAGCGTGAAGAAGAAGAGCGCAAGCGTGCCGAAGATGATTTCCGCCGCCGTGGCCGCGAGGAAGCGGCCCGTCGCCTTGGCGATGAGACGCCTGCGCCACGCCCTGCCGCCTCTGACATTCGTGGGGCCGACACCCGCGCGCCACGCAATGATGGCCGCCAGTTCCGCATGGATGGTCGGCCGCCGCGCATCGACATGCCGCGCAGTCCACGCGAGGACAGCCCCGCCAGGCCCGAAGGCGAGCGCCCTGCGATGCGGACTGACGCTGCTCGTCCGGACAGCGGTTTTCGCGGTCCCCGTCCCGATGGTCCCCGTCCGGAGGGAGGCTTTCGCCCACGCACGGACGGCCCGCGTCCCGAAGGTGGCTATCGCGGCACCCGCCCCGATGGCGGTGCTCCCCGCCCTGAGGGCTTTCGTCCGGAAGGCGGCTATCGCGGTCCCCGTCCTGAAGGGGGCGCGCCACGCCCTGAAGGTGGTTATCGCCCACGCACCGATGGCGATGGTCCTCGCGGACCCCGTCCGGCTGGCGGGTTCGGGGCTGGCACGGGTGCGCGCATGCTCCGTCCCGGAGAGCCGCCGCCGGTCGATCTGAGCGCGCCGCGCCGCGCCGCGCCCGGTGCCGGTCGTCCGCGCAGCAACGAGGATGATCGTGTTGGCGTCCGCCGTGGCCCCGGCGGCGCGCCGAAGCCCGGCACGACCGAGGTTCGCGTCCCCAAGGTTGGCGACAAGAGTCGTGGCCGTCTGACGTTGACCAACGCGCTGGATGCCGATGCCGAGCGCATGCGCTCGGTGGCGGCCTTCCGCCGCCGCGTGCAGCGCATGAGCGGCAACCGCCGTGGCAGTGAACCAAAGGAGAAACTGTCCCGCGAAGTGGTGGTGCCTGAAACGATCACGATCCAGGAACTGGCCAACCGCATGTCGGAACGTGCGGTCGATGTGATCCGTCTGCTGATGAAGCAGGGCCAGATGCTGAAGATCACCGACGTGATCGACGCTGATTCGGCCCAGTTGATCGCCGAGGACATGGGCCACACGGTCAAGCGCGTTGCGGAAGCCGACGTCGAAGACGGATTGTTCAACCTTCCTGATGATGACGGTGCCCTTAGCCCGCGTCCGGCTGTCGTCACGATCATGGGCCATGTCGACCACGGCAAGACCTCACTGCTCGATGCGATCCGCCAAACCAATGTGGTTTCGGGCGAAGCAGGCGGCATCACCCAGCATATCGGGGCCTATCAGGTTCCGACGCCATCAGGCGCGCGCGTCACCTTCATCGACACGCCGGGCCATGCCGCCTTCACCCAGATGCGGGCTCGTGGCGCCAAGGTCACGGACATCGTGGTTCTCGTGGTTGCCGCGAACGACTCGGTCATGCCGCAGACGATCGAAGCCATCAACCATGCCAAGGCCGCCAAGGTTCCGCTGATCGTGGCGATCAACAAGATCGATCTGCCTGATGCACGGCCCGAACGCGTCAAGACCGACCTTCTCCAGCATGAAGTACAGGTGGAGAGCCTGGGCGGCGATGTTCTGGAGATCGAGCTGTCAGCCAAGACGAGGCTCAATCTTGACAAGCTGCTCGAAGCCATCGCGCTGCAGGCCGAACTTCTCAATCTGACCGCAAATCCCGAGCGCCCTGCCGAAGGCACGGTGATCGAGGCCAAGCTCGACCGTGGCCGTGGCCCGGTGGCCACCGTCCTTGTCCAGCGCGGCACGTTGCGCACAGGCGACATCATCGTGGCTGGTTCCGAATGGGGACGTGTCCGCGCCCTGATCGGTGATACCGGCGCGACCATGAAGGAAGCGCCGCCCTCCCAGCCGGTCGAGGTTCTCGGCTTCAACGGCACGCCAGAGGCTGGAGACCGTGTTGCGGTTGTCGAGTCGGAGGCTCGCGCCCGCGAAATCACCGATTACCGCGTCCGTCAGAAGCGCGATATTGCTGCTGCGCGCGGTACGTCGGGCGCAGGACGTTCGCTTGTCGACATGATGCGGGATCTGAAGGCCAGTGCTGGCCGCAAGGAATTTCCGCTTCTGGTCAAGGGCGATGTGCAAGGCTCGGTCGAGGCCATCGTCGGCGCTCTCGACAAGCTCGGCACAGACGAGGTGCGTGCCCGTGTGTTGCTCTCGGGCGTCGGCGGCATCAACGAATCCGATGTCACGCTGGCCCAGGCGTCCGGCGCCGTGTTGATCGGCTTCAACGTCCGCGCCAACAAGGAAGCGCGCGAGGCAGCCGAAAGGGCCGGTGTCGAAATCCGCTACTACAACATCATCTACGACCTTGTGGATGATGTGAAAGCGGCGATGTCTGGCCTGCTCGCGCCGACCCTGCGCGAGACGATGCTCGGCACCGCGACCATGCTCGAAATCTTCAACATCACGAAGTTCGGCAAGATTGCCGGTTGCCGCGTGACCGAAGGCACGATCGAGCGTGGCCAGCATGTCCGCCTCATCCGCGACAGCACGGTCATCCATGAAGGCAAGCTCTCGACGCTCAAGCGCTTCAAGGACGATGCCAAGGAGGTTCAGGTCGGGCAGGAATGCGGCATGTCCTTCGAGAACTACCAGGATATCCGGGCCGGCGACGTGGTCGAATGCTACCGCGTCGAAGAGATCAAGCGCACGCTCTGACGTGTGCTTGCCGATCTCACAGACAAGCCCTGATCCTCGTGGTCAGGGCCTCTTCATGTTCATGCGTCCATCCGGCATTTGGCCAAGATGATCTAGCCCGGAGAGTGCATCATGGCAAAGCCTCCATCCCGCAGTCCCAAAGCCCCTTCGCAACGCCAGCTTCGTGTTGGCGAACTGATCCGGCATGAACTGGCTGCCATGCTGGCACGCGGGGAAATCCATGACGATGTGCTGGCCAAATATGTCGTCACCGTCACGCAGGTCCGCCTGTCGCCGGATCTCAAGCTCGCGACCTGCTATGTGATGCCGCTGGGCGGCATGGATGAGAAGCCCGTGATTGCGGCGCTCGATCAGCACAAGCGCTATCTGCGCGGGGAGATGGCGCACCGCGTGAACCTCAAGTTCGCCCCTGAGCTGCGCTTTCGCCGTGATGAGAGCTTTGATGAAGCCTTGCGCATCGACAAGCTGCTCTATTCGGACAAGGTGCGGCGCGATCTGGTCCGGCCACGTGACCACGAGGCGGATGAGTGATGGATGATCAGCCCGCCATTGCGGCTCCCGTTGGACAACCTCAAAGACCGAAGAAGCGCGACATTCACGGCTGGATCATTCTCGACAAGCCGGTGAACGAGACCTCGACGCATGCCGTTTCGGTGGTGAAGCGCGCCTTTCATGCCAAGAAGGCCGGTCACGCCGGCACCTTGGACCCGCTCGCATCAGGAATTCTGCCGATCGCGATGGGTGAAGCGACCAAGACCGTGCCATTCGTGATGGATGGTCGCAAGGCTTACCGCTTCACCGTGACCTGGGGCGCGGAAACCGCTACCGACGATGCCGAAGGTGCCGTTGTTCAAACCAGTGGGAAGCGCCCTGACCAGGCTGCCATCGAAGCCATCCTGCCCGGTTTCACCGGCACGGTCATGCAGGTGCCGCCAAAGTATTCCGCGATCAAGATCGCTGGCGAGCGCGCCTATGACCTTGCCCGTGACGGTGAGGACGTGGTGCTTCAGGCGCGCCCGGTCGAGATCGATGCGCTGAGGCTCACCGCCCATGATGGCGAAACCTCGACCTTCGAAGCTGAATGCGGCAAAGGCACCTATGTCAGGGCGCTGGCCCGTGACTTTGGCCGCCTGCTGGGATGCTTCGGACATGTCACGGCTCTGCGCCGCACCAGGGTCGGCCCGTTCACCGAAGCCGATGCGACGCCGCTGGCCGTGTTCGATCAGGCCCGCAGGGATGGTTCCGATGTCATGCCGCTGATCAGGCCAGTTGATCGTGCGCTTGGCGAAATCCCCGCCATCACGATCAGCCGCAACGACGCGGGGCGTCTGCAACGGGGGCAGTCCTGCCTGTTGCGCGGGTCAGAAGCGCCCGTCGCTGCCGAGGCCGTAGCCGTGTTCTGCCAGGGACAGCTTGTGGCCATCGGCGAGGTGGTCCACGGCGAGTTGCATCCCCGCCGTGTCTTCCATCTGGGCTGATGTGGCACAGAGCCCTGCGCATAAAGTCGGGTTAACTGCCTTGTGCGCGCGCAAGGCTCCAAACACCACTGGTCATCGGGTTTGACCGCTGCACCAGTCTCAGCGCGCGGCAACAACCATGATCTCGACCTTGTAATCCGGCGTGGCAAGGTCTGCCTTGACCGTGGCACGGGCAGGTGTGTGGCCCTGGACGACCCACGCATCCCAGACAGCGTTCATCTCGGCAAAGGTTGACATGTCTGTCAGCCAGATGTTGGCCGAGAGCACCTTGCTCTTGTCGCTGCCGGCTTCCTTCAGCCTGGCTTCGATCTGGTTGAGAATGTCTTGTGTCTGTTCGGTGACAGAGGTGCCCTTGGGATTGCTGGCGACATGGCCGGCCAGATAGACGGTGTTGCCATGCGCGACAGCCATGCTCATGCGGGTGCCGACGCCAAAACGTTCGATGTTCATTGCTTGTGTCCTTGTGCGAGTTGAAGCCTGCGTCTGGGCCGTAGCTCATTTGCTGGCTGCGGGCAAACCGGATCAACCGGCCACAGCCATCCAGCCAGCCCAGATCGCTGCATAACGGGCGCATTTACCAATGCCGACGATGAGCGCGAAGCGCGGCAGCGGGTAGCGCAACACGCCTGCTGCGATGGTCGCGAGATCACCGATCCCTGGCAGCCATGAGAACAGCAGCGCCAGCCAGCCGAAGCGCGCAAACAGGGTTTCGCCTCGCTCCAGCGTCACTGCGTCTGGCCGCAATCTCTGAGGCAGCTTCCCGATGCCGCCATTGGCGATCAGCTTGCCAACCCACCAGTTCACCATAGAGCCAAGCGTATTGAAAATGGTTGCAACCGTCAGCAAGGCAACCGGACTGACCTGCCCGCGGTGCAGCAGCCCCGCAAATGTGGCCTCGGATGGAAATGGCAGGATGGTGGCTGCCAGGAAGGCGGACGTCGCCATCGTGGCAAGCGAGAGGAGTGTTTCAACCATGGTCGCAGCACATGCCTGAGACAACAATCCTCATCTGGAGCCCGTCGCAGGATGAATTCCAGACAGGACCGGCTGGACCCTCATCCTCGGGCAGGCTCAGGATGAGGGTATTGGGCAGTAAAAAGACGATCAAAGCCGTCTCAGCGCGACAGTCTGGATGCGGTGGCTCGCGCCCTTGGTCAGGATCAGGCTGGCGCGTTGGCGCGTGGGCAGGATATTCTCGCGAAGGTTCGGCAGGTTGATGCGGTTCCAAAGGCTTTCGGCGATCTCGAGCGCTTCGGTTTCCGACAGGTCGGCATATTTCCTGAAGAAGGAGCGCGGGTCTCGGAACGCGGTTTCCCGCAAGAGGAGAAAGCGGTTGATGTACCACCTGCGCAGGTCTTCCTCGTCAGCATCCAGATAGATCGACACATCGAAGAAATCCGACACGAACGGAATGGTCGAGCCGTCCTTGGGCAATCTGGCGGGCTGAAGCACATTCAGCCCTTCGACAATCAGGATGTCGGGCCGCTCGACGGCAATCTCCTCGCCAGGTACAACATCATAGACCAGATGGGAGTAGACCGGAGCCTTGACCACGGGCAGGCCAGCCTTGACCTGCGACAGGAAGCGCAAGAGCCGCGCACTGTCATAGCTTTCGGGAAAACCCTTGCGCTCCATCAGCCCGCGCGCCGTCAGCTCTGCATTGGGCAAGAGAAAGCCGTCCGTGGTGATGAGCTTGACCTTGGGCGTGTTGGGCCAGCGCGACAACAGTGCCGTCAGCACGCGCGCCGTGGTGGATTTGCCGGCCGCCACAGAGCCGGCCAGCCCGATGACATAGGGAACCTTGACCTCCGCCTCGGCCTGGAGGAAGCGCTGCGTCGCCTTGAACAGGCCCTGCGCAGCCGCGACATAAACCGAGAGCAGGCGGGACAACGGCAGGTAGATCGACACGACCTCGTCCAGCGAAATCGGATCATTGATCGATTGCAGCTTCTCGATGTCGTCGACATTCAGCGTCAGAGGAGTGTCGGCGCGCAGATGCGCCCATTCATCGCGCGAGAACACGCGATAGGGCGAAAGGTCTGGCTCGCCCCCGTTGGCGTTGATCTCGCTGGAATGTGTGATGCGCTGGTCCATGCGGCTCTCTGTAAACGCAACAACCGGAGAGGGGCTCTGAAGCCGAACCTGTTTGGGATGGCCCGGTGCGCAGGCGACCAGACCAATTCTTACCATGTCACTTAGACCGTCTTGCGGCCTTTTCCGCAAGTCCTGACTGCGTGTTCCGGCTCATCAGTTCCCTCATCACATCGTCGAGCGCGATGCCCCGGCTTTCGAGCAGGACAAGCAGGTGAAACAGCACATCGGCTGCCTCCGCCGTCAGGGCCGCCTTGTCACCCTGCACGGCTGCGATCACGGCCTCGACAGCTTCCTCGCCAAATTTCTTGGCGATGCGCTCAGGGCCGGATGCCATCAGCTTCGCCGTCCAGCTCTCCTCTGGTGAGGCTTTGGCGCGCTCGGTGATGATGGCGGCAAGATCGGCAAGGGTGAAGACAGTTGTCATCGGCTGATCCTCAATCTTGCCGGACGGCGAGCCCGGCAGCCTTCATGTGCGCCTTGGCCTCGGCAAGTGTATGGGTTCCGAAATGGAAGATCGAGGCAGCGAGCACAGCGCTGGCATGTCCTTCGCGCACGCCCGCCACCAGATCGTCGAGCGAACCGACGCCGCCTGATGCGATCACCGGCACATTCACGGCGTCTGCAATGGCGCGGGTCAGTTCGTTGTCATATCCGGCCTTTGTTCCGTCCCTGTCCATGGATGTGACCAGGAGTTCACCGGCGCCCAGCTCTGCGACCTCGCGCGCGAACGCCACGGCGTCGATGCCTGTTGCCTCGCGCCCGCCATGGGTAAAAATCTCGAAACGGGCCGGGCTGCCTTGGGCGGAGACGCGCTTGGCGTCGATCGCCACAACGACGCATTGCGCGCCGAATTTTGTCGCAGCCTCGCGCACGAAGTCCCGCCGCGTGACGGCTGCCGTGTTGATCGAGACCTTGTCTGCCCCGGCCAGCAGCAGGCGGCGGATGTCGTCTGTTGTGCGGACCCCTCCGCCCACGGTCAGCGGCATGAAGCAGGCTTCCGCCGTCCGTGTGACCACATCGAGCAGGATGCCGCGCCCTTCGTGGCTTGCGCTGATGTCGAGGAAGCACAATTCGTCCGCCCCGGCCGCGTCATAGGCGTGTGCCGCCGCGACCGGGTCGCCTGCATCCACGAGGTTGACGAACTGCACGCCCTTGACCACGCGGCCGTCCTTCACGTCGAGGCAGGGAATGAGGCGGATCTTCAGGCTCATGCCGCACTCCGCATCGCGACCATCGCCAGCGCTTCCGAGGCATCGATCCTGCCGTCATACAGCGCCCGCCCGGTGATCGCGCCTTCGAGGATGGCCGCATCCGGCTGCATCAGGCGCTGCACATCTGCCATCGAGGCCAGCCCGCCCGATGCAATCACAGGTATGGAGAGCGCATCGGCCAGTCCGATCGTGCCCTCCCAGTTGATGCCGCCCAACATGCCATCGCGCGCGATGTCGGTGTAGACGATGGCAGCGACCCCTGCATCCTCGAAGCGCCTGCCCAGATCGACCGCACTCAGCGAAGATGTTTCGGCCCAGCCCTCGACAGCAACGAAGCCATCGCGCGCATCGATGCCGACCACGATCCGCCCCGGATGCGCGCGCGCGGCAGCCTTGACGAAGGCCGGATCGCGCAAGGCGGCAGTGCCGATGATGACTCGGGCGATGCCCTTTGCGAGCCAGCCCTCGACGGTGGCAAGATCGCGGATGCCGCCGCCAAGCTGCACGGGAAAGGACACGGCGGTGAGGATCGCGTCGACCGCAGCGCCATTCATCGGCCTGCCTGCGAAGGCGCCATCGAGATCGACGACATGCAACCAGCGGAAGCCCTGCGCCTCGAAAACGTGCGCCTGCGCCGCCGGATCGTCATTGAACACGGTCGCCCGCTCCATGTCGCCTTGCCTGAGGCGCACACACTGGCCGTTCTTGAGGTCGATGGCAGGGAACAGGATCATGGCCGCCAATCCAGAAAGTTCGTGATCAGCTTCAGGCCGAGCTTCTGGCTCTTTTCGGGGTGAAACTGCGTGCCGATCATGTTGCCATGCCCGACAATCGCCGTCACCGCGCCGCCATGGTCGGTGGTGGCGATCAGATCGGCGCTGCCAGACGGCACCAGGGCGAAGGAATGCACGAAGTAGGCGTGCCAGCCTTGAGGGCCGGTTGTCACACCCTCAAGCAGGGCGTGCGGCCGTGTCACATCCAGCGTGTTCCAGCCCATATGCGGGATCTTGAGAACAGGATCGTGCGGAACGATGGCCGCGACATCACCCTTGATCCAGCCAAGACCGGTGCTGATCTCATGCTCCAGTCCCCGGCTCGCCATGAGTTGCATGCCGACGCAGATGCCGAAAAAAGGGCGCCCATTGGTGATGACGACGTTCTCAAGCGCCTCGATCATGCCGCTGACACAAGCCAGTCCGCGCTTGCAATCGGCAAAGGCGCCCACGCCGGGCAGAACGATGCGGTCTGCCTTGCGCACGACGTCCGGATCGCTGGTCACGGCAATCGCGCGTTCCAGACCCGCCTCGCGCGCGGCCCGCTCGAAAGCCTTTGCTGCGGAATGCAGGTTGCCGGAGCCGTAATCGATGATCGCGACCGTCTGCATGGATCGCTCAGCGGGCCGTCGCATCAGGAAACAGCCCGAGCACGCCTTGCGTGGTCTGCGGCGTCAGCGACGGCGGGTAGGCCCGCATCGGCGTGGCATCAGGCATCGCGGGAAGGCTCTCGAAGAACCGGCGCTCGACGGTGTCGATGTCCCGGCCTTCGACAACACCTGCGAGGGTCCAGCCCTTGCGCAGGAGCTTGCCCTCCAGCAACGCATGGCCCTCAAGACCCAGAAACAGGCCGATCAGGGCCTGTGCCAGCAGCAGCCCAAGCGGGTTGATGCCGATCGCCCGTCCGCCAAAGCCGATGGCGGCCCAGATGGCGAGGAAGATCGCGAAAGCCAGCCAGAGCCGTTTCGACAAAAGCCACAGGCCCGTGAAGATGAAAGCCCACAGCACAAAGCCATCCTTGAGGAACATGGTCCGGCCCTGCTGGTCGGCAGGGCTGACAAGGGGATCATGTGGCGGGGTCAGAACGGTGTAGAACGCCATGTCTCAGCCCTCACAATGCGCCCTTGGTGGAGGGAATGCGCCCGCCCTCGCGTGGATCGACGCTGAGTGCGGCACGCAGGACGCGCGCCAGACCCTTGAAGCAGCTTTCGGCGATGTGGTGCGAATTGGCCCCATAGAGCGTCTCGACATGCAGTGTCAGGCCGGCATTCATGGCAAAGGCCTGGAAGAACTCGCGTACCAGTTCGGTGTCGAACTCGCCGATCTTCGGTGTCGGGAACGTCGTGCGAAACACCAGGAACGGACGGCCCGACACATCGAGCGCCACCCGCGTCAGCGTCTCATCCATCGGCAGATGGATGTCGGCATAGCGCGCAAGGCCCTTCTTCTCACCCATGGCGGCGAGAATGGCCTGGCCGAGCGCAATGCCGGTATCTTCCACGGTATGGTGGAAATCGACGTGAAGATCACCCGTCACGTGCGCCGTGACATCGATCAGCGCATGCCGCGCGAACAGCTCCAGCATGTGGTCGAAAAAGCCCACGCCGGTCTTGATGTCGGCATTGCCGGTGCCGTCCAGATTGACCGAGACAGCCACGTCCGTTTCCGCCGTCTTGCGCGTGATGGTGCCGGTGCGCATCGCTTTGCCCTGAGGATCACAAATCTGCGGTCGATGATGATAAAATTGAGCATTGCGATTTCACAAAACCGGTGCCCACTTTTGTGCGCAATGCTCTAGCAGGGCTTTGCGGGCAAGGCCAATGTTATGAGCGCAGCCACGCCATCAGCCCGTTGGTGAAGCGCGCCGAACCCCCTACATGTGGTGAGGCGTGGCGCAGATGTGCGATTCGCGATGATGGAGCAGGCAATGATGGAGCACGGCGCTCTTCCACTCATGCACGCCACCACGATTTTGATGGTGCGCAAGGGCAACAAGGTGGTGATTGGTGGTGACGGGCAGGTCAGCCTCGGGCCGACCATCATCAAGGGCAATGCCCGCAAGGTGCGACATCTGGCCAAGGGCGCGGTGATCGCTGGTTTTGCCGGCGCCACCGCCGATGCCTTCACACTGTTCGAGAGGCTGGAGGGCAAGCTCGATCAATATCCCACCCAGCTGATGCGGGCCTGCGTCGATCTCGCCAAGGACTGGCGCACGGACCGTTACCTGCGCCGTCTCGAAGCCATGCTGCTGGTGGCCGACAAGGAGGTCAGCCTCCTGCTCTCCGGAACCGGCGACGTGCTGGAACCTGCCGACGGCATCATGGCCATCGGTTCCGGCGGCAATTATGCGCTGGCGGCGGCCCGCGCGCTGGCGGACAGCGATCTTGGTGCAGAGGACATCGTGCGCAAGGCGATGAAGATCGCGGGCGATATCTGCGTCTACACCAACCATTCGCTCGTCATCGAGCAGCTGGATGTGGCATGAGCCGCATTTATGCTTTTGAGGCTCTCCAACCATGCCATCTTCCGCTGATGCGGAAGTGGCTGGCTGCGCCGCATTTGCAGGAGTGGTGGGGCGATCCGGCTGCGGCGGCTGCAGAAATCGAAGCCACGTTGGCCGATCCTTCGACCGATCCGTACCTGGTCACGGTGGATGGCCGTCCTCTGGCTTACATCCAGCTCTACCGACCCCACGACGAAGCCAGTCATCCGTATGCGGACCAGCCTCCACGAACCGGGGGTATCGACCAATCAATCGGCAATGCCTCGGATCTTGGGCAGGGCCATGGCCCCGCCTTTATCCGTCGCTTTGTCGAAGCCCGTTTCGACGAGGGTTACACCCGCATTGTCACCGATCCTGACCCGGCCAACGCAAGAGCGATACGCGCATATGAGAAGGCGGGTTTCACGGCGTTGGGCGAGCGCGATACCGAATTTGGCCGCGTGCTTTTGATGGCATACGACGCACCCTTGACCCCCTCTCTGCGAGGACATCGTCCATGACAACCTTCTCACCCCGCGAGATCGTCTCCGAACTGGACCGTCACATTGTCGGCCAGAAGGACGCCAAGCGCGCCGTCGCCATCGCGCTGCGCAACCGCTGGCGGCGTCAGCAGCTTGTCGGCCCGTTGCGCGATGAGGTTTCCCCTAAGAACATCCTGATGATCGGGCCGACAGGCTGCGGCAAGACCGAGATCTCGCGCCGCCTCGCGCGCCTCGCCAATGCACCGTTCCTGAAGGTCGAAGCCACCAAGTTCACCGAAGTCGGCTATGTCGGCCGCGATGTCGAGTCCATCGTGCGTGACCTGCTGGAGATCGGCATCGGTCTGGTGCGCGAGGCCAAGCGAAAGGAGGTGCAGACCAAGGCGCATGCCGCCGCCGAGGAGCGCGTGCTCGATGCGCTGGTGGGCGCGACCGCGAGCCCTGCCACACGTGACTCGTTTCGCCGCAAGCTCCGGGCCGGTGAACTGGACGACAAGGAGATCGAGGTCGAGCTGCCGAACAATTCGGGCGGCGGGATGCCGATGTTCGAATTGCCGAACCAGCCCGGCGCATCGATCGGGGCGATTTCCATCGGCGACATCTTTGGCAAGGCTTTTGGCAAGGGCGGCAAGCCGCGCCGCCTGAGCGTCAAGGAAGCCTATGATCCGCTGGTGCAGGAGGAGAGCGACAAGATGCTCGACCAGGATGCCGTGGTGCAGGAAGCCATCCGCCAGGTCGAGGACAACGGCATCGTCTTCCTCGACGAGATCGACAAGATCTGCAGCCGCGAAGGGCGCAGCGGCGGCGATGTCAGCCGCGAAGGCGTGCAGCGCGACCTGCTGCCGCTGATCGAGGGCACGACGGTGTCGACCAAGCATGGCCCCGTGAAGAGCGACCACATCCTGTTCATCGCGTCAGGTGCCTTCCATGTGGCGAAACCGTCCGATCTGCTGCCTGAACTGCAGGGCCGCCTGCCGATTCGCGTCGAATTGCTCCCGCTCGACGTCGATGACTTCAAGCGCATCCTGACCGACACCGAGGCCAGCCTGGTCAAGCAATCGGTGGCGATGATGGGCACGGAGGGCTTGACGGTGGTCTTCACCGATGACGCCGTCGATGCGCTGGCCCGTGTGGCCGTGCATGTGAACTCCACGGTCGAGAACATCGGCGCAAGACGTCTGCAAACCGTCATGGAACGCGTCCTGGACGACATCTCGTTCACCGCGCCCGACAGAGGCGGTGAAACGATCACCATCGATGCGGCCTATGTCGAGGAACGCGTTGGCGATCTGTCGAAGAACACGGATCTGTCGCGGTTCATCCTGTGACGGGTTCACTCTTGGTGCCGACATTCCAGATGATGGGCGTGGGAGACATTTCGATCAAGACGCGAAGTTCCGTGCCAGCAAATGTTGACATGACATAGAGATCACGTTGCGCCTCGGAGGCTTGGAGACGAACCATATTGCTGCTTCGCAAAATGATCAGCAGAGATATTGACCGTTTGGCACTCTCGTGATGCTGAGCTGGAATATGTCTCTGCAATCCAGCCAATGCCATCTCTTGCCAGATAGGATCATTCACAGGACATCTGCACGCAAGATGTTGGCTGCCTGGGCGCGTCCCCAGGCAATGTCACTGTCTGTGACCTCCATAGGGACCAACCAGTATGCTGTTTCATATGGGATGACATCTCCCATATCGACGGCTTCCCAGGCTTCGTTGTGGCTTAACTCCGAGATTGAAGTTGCGTTATGGTCTGCGACGAAGCGCACGACTTCATCCAGCAAGTTTTTTTCGTCATGCGACAATGAATTGCTTTCACAGGGCTGATGGACAGCGAAATCAAATTTCGGAAACCCGAAATAACTTTGTACCGTGATGCTGATCTTTCCTTCAGATGTCAGTTGATCGAGTGCCCATTTCAAGTGTCTGGCAACGGGACCAAACTTTTGTTTGACATAATCAACACCTGTCAGTGGTACTCCATGTTCAATAAAATGCAGCATGTCTGCAAAATAGAGAACCTTGTGCAATTTGACTTTGCCAAAATCAGAGTTGCTTCTTTCTATGGCATAATGGACCACGGCTTTGAATTTTTCGCGTTGAAAGTCGCTCATAGGGCATCTCCTGAAAAGAGTGAATCATGTTTTGTTCGTGCCATCAACCTCTGCCTTTAGGCTGGTGCGAATGAACCGCAATGTTGGCGAGATATCTGCGCGGCTGGCGCGGGACACGGCGATTGTCGGTCTGGCCACCGTCCTGTCGCGCATCATAGGTTTCGTGCGTGACATCCTGATCGCGCGGGCGCTGGGTGCGGGTCCGATCGCGGATGCGTTTCTTGTGGCTTTCCGGTTGCCCAACATGTTTCGCCGCATTCTGGGCGAGGGCGGGCTGAACGCGCCGTTTGTCCCGGTCTACCTCGACCTCAAATCGTCACAGGGTGATGGCGAGGCAAGACGCTTCGCCGGTGAGGCCGCAGGCAATTTCGCGGCTGTCCTGCTGATCGTCGTTGCACTGACCGAACTGATCGCGCCCTGGCTCGTGCTCGGTCTGGCTGGCGGCTTCAAGGATGCGCCTCTGACGTATCAGCTGGCGCAGAGCTACACGCGGCTGGCGCTTCCCTTTATCGGCTTCACGGTGATGGCTTCGCTGATCGCCGCGATCCTGAATGCTGAAAAACGCTTTGCCATCGCAGCGCTCGCGCCCATCACGCTCAATGTCGTCGTGATCAGCGCCCTGCTCTGGACGGAGTGGCAAGGACACAGCACACTCAGAACAGCCAAGACGCTGGCCTGGTCGGTCTCGGTTGCGGGCGCGCTGCACCTTCTGCTGGTGTTCTGGGCCCTTGGCTGGAAAAAACCCGGCATCCCGCGCTTCAGGCTTGGCTGGTCGGCACCCATGCGGCGGCTGGTTCTGCTTGGCGTACCTGCGCTGCTGGCCAGTGCCACCTCGCAGGTCGTGCTTCTGGTCGCCACGCAGATCGCTTCTGCCCAGCCCGGTGCCGTGTCGTGGCTCTACTATGCGGACCGCGTGTTCCAGCTCCCTCTCGGATTTGTCGCGGTCGCAATGGGTGTGGTGCTGCTGCCGGAAATTGCGGCGCGCGAGGCGGCACATGATGTGGCAGGGCGTCAGCGGACGGTTGACGGCGCGCTGGCGCTCGGCCTGCTTCTGGCGCTCCCTGCCGCAACAGCGCTTTTTGTGCTGGCGGAGCCGATTGTCGCTGTCCTGTTTGAACGCGGCATGTTCGGGCCTGTAGACCGTGAGCGGACCGCGGCGGCCCTCGCAGCTTTTGCCGTGGGGTTGCCCGGAGCCGTGATCGCGAAAGTGCTCTCACAGATCTATTTTGCGCGTCAGAACCCCGGAAAACCACTTTTTGTAGGTATTGTCTCGGTTGCAGTCGCGGCCATTGGCGGCATGGTGCTGGCTCCGGGCATGCCCGCGACAGGGGCCGCACTGGCTGCATCGCTCGCCTTCTGGACGCAGAGCCTTCTGTTGGGGGCCTTGCTGGTGCAACAGCGGCTCTGGGCACCTGGTGCTGCCCTTCTGCGGGTCATGATGGCCATGTTTGGCGCAGCCTTGCTGATGGCGGGAGCCGTCAGCTGGCTCGGCGGCGACATGCGCGACATGCTGGTGGGCCGCACAGCCGGTATGCACGAATTTACCCTGCTGATTGGCCTGTGTGCGGCTGGGATCATGGTCTATGGCACCGCTGCTGTCGCTTTTGGCGTGTTGAGGTCGCAATTGCTCGGAGGAAAGATGCGAAAAGTACGAACCACTGATGCAAACCTCTGACAGCGCTCTTGTCAGTCCAAGTCCGCTTCGCGCATAAGGCGCGGGATTGATCCCGAACGGAACTCCCATGCCTCAGTTTGCCCCCCGCGTTTTTTCCGGCATGCAACCCACGCACACCCTGCACCTGGGCAATTATCTGGGCGCATTGAAGCGCTGGGTCCAGATGCAGGACAGCCAGAAGGACAGCTATGACTGCATCTACTGTGTGGTGGACATGCACGCCATCACGGTCTGGCAGGATCCGGCTGATCTGACACGTGCCATCCGTGAGGTCACGGCGGCCTATATCGCAGCCGGAATCGATCCAAAGCGCTCGATTCTGTTCAACCAGAGCCAGGTCGGCCAGCATGCCGAGCTCGCCTGGATCTTCAACTGCGTGGCCCGGCTTGGCTGGCTCAACCGCATGACCCAGTTCAAGGAAAAGGCGGGCAAGGACCGCGAGAACGCCTCTGTCGGGCTATATGGCTACCCGGTGCTGATGGCCGCCGACATCCTGCTCTACAAGGCGACGGCTGTGCCCGTTGGCGAGGACCAGAAGCAGCATCTGGAGCTGACACGTGACATCGCGCAGAAGTTCAACACGGATTTTGCCGCGCAGATTGCCGCGCAGGGCCATGAAGATGGCTTCTTTCCACTGACCGAGCCGATGATCGGCGGACCGGCTGCGCGCGTCATGAGTCTACGTGACGGGTCGAAGAAAATGTCAAAATCCGATCCGTCGGATTATTCGCGCATCAACATGACCGATGACGCCGACGCGATCGCGCAGAAGGTCCGCAAGGCCAAGACCGATCCCGAGGCGCTTCCATCCGAGGAAAAAGGGCTTGAAGCCCGCCCGGAAGCCGACAATCTCGTCGGCATCTATGCGGGTCTGGCGGACACCACCAAGCAACTGGTGCTCGACCAGTTCGGCGGCGCACAGTTTTCCGGGTTCAAGGCTGCGCTGGTCGATCTGGCCGTGGCAAAGCTCTCGCCGATCAACGGCGAGATGAAGCGGCTGCTGTCCGATCCCGCCGAGATTGACCGCGTCCTCGCTGATGGCGCGGACCGCGCGCGCGGGATCGCCGTGGAGACGATGGCTGATGTCAGGGAGATCGTCGGCTTCGTCCGCAAACGGTAAGATGTCACCGCCTTGCTTTCGCCGCGCCTGTCGTCTCAATTGCCGATAAGGCGGCGGGATTGCACACCATGACACCATCAGCGCGGCGGGCCTATGAACCTGGCCACAGGCCCAAGTTCATGGCCGTGGTCGATGACACGGCAGAATGCAGCCGGGCGGTCCGGTTCGCGGCCAGACGAGCAGCCCGCATCGGGTCTGGCGTGCTTCTGGTTGCCATCGTCACCCCGCCCGAGTTCACGCAATGGCTTGGCGTGGGCGAGGTGATGGAGGCCGAGGCGCTTGCGCTGGCCGAGCGGCAGCTTGAGGCCGGAGCTGCCATCGTGCGCGCCGTTGCCGGTCTGGAGCCCGAAAAGCTGATCCGGACCGGCCAGAAAGCCGATGAAATCCTGAAGCTCATCGAGGAGGACGAGGATATCGCCATTCTGATCCTGGCGGCAGGCACCGAAACAGAAGGGCCGGGGCCGCTGGTCAGCACGCTTGCGGGACGCTCTGCGGGTTATTTCCCCATCCCACTCGCCATCGTGCCCGGACATCTGGGCGATGCGGAAATCGACGCTCTGGCCTGATCAGGCCTTGCTGATCGTGAAGGGGTTGCCGGACGGGTCTTCGCCTGTCGCCATCAAGTCTGCAGGCAGCGCGCTGTCGGCATCTGTCATGATCTCGAATTGGGCCAACCCGGTTGTCGCAGCCGAGCGTTTCGCGGCATGTCGGCTTTGCCAGACATTGATCGCGACGTGGTGGTGATAGCCACCCCAGCCCATGAAGCTCGCACCTGGATAGCGCGCCATGACCTTGAGTCCAAGCGTTTCGACATAAAAGGCTTCTGCCATGGCAAGGTCGCCGACTTTCAGGTGGATATGCCCGATGCGGCCAGCTGGCGGAAAGCGATAGCCCGCAACATCACCGCCTTGTTCGGCCATCAGCGATGGGCCATCCAGCGGCAATGTCGCCATCTTGATCATGCCGGCCTCGCGCGGCCAGTCGGCCCGCTTGCGGTCGGCATAGACCTCGATGCCGTTGCCCTCCGGATCAGACAGATAGATCGCTTCGCTGACAAGATGGTCGGATGCGCCTTCGATCTGGAAGCCCAGCGATTGCGCATGCGCCAGCCAGTTAGCCAGATCGCGACGTGACGGCAGCAGAAAAGCCGTGTGAAACAGCCCCGCTGCCCGGGCGTCCGGCCCGCGATGGTCAGGTGCATGCACAAGTCTGACCAGAACAGTGCCATCTGCCGTGCTCATGTTCACATGATCGGTGGAGGGGGAACTGACCGTCAGGCCGAGCGCCTTTTCATAAAAGGCCACCACCTTGCCCAGGTCATGGACCAGAAGCGTCACGCTGCCGATATGCGCTGGCGCATCGAGAGCTTCAAGGACAGGAGGATGACTTGGCATGAAAAGCCTGCGCGTGACGGGGTCAGGCGCAAGTTATGGCATGTGATGGCGGCAAAGTCCGGACGTGATGCGGCAAGCCCGGACTTGCAGCTCTGCAAATCCGGATCAGCCAGCCACGGCGATCTTCATCTTTTCGGTGCGCTTGCGCTCATTCGGGTCGAGCTTGATCTTGCGCAGCCGGATCGACTTCGGTGTGACCTCGACCAGTTCGTCATCCTGAATCCAGGCGAGCGCACGTTCGAGTGTCATGCGGATCGGCGGTGTCAGGCGAACCGCTTCGTCCTTGGAGGTGGTGCGGATGTTGGTCAGCTTCTTGCCCTTGAGGACATTGACCTCGAGATCGTTGTCACGGGTGTGAATGCCGATGATCATGCCCTGATAGACCTTCCAGCCTGGCTCGATCACCATCGGGCCGCGGTCTTCGAGGTTCCACAGGGCGTAGGCCACCGCCTCACCTGCGTCCGTCGAGATCAGGACACCGTTGGTGCGCCCGACCATTTCGCCACGGTAGGCCTGATAGGCATGGAACAGCCGGTTCATGATCGCCGTGCCGCGCGTGTCGGTCATCAATTCGGACTGGTAGCCGATCAGGCCGCGCGTCGGCGCATGGAACACGAGGCGCAGGCGATTTCCGCCGGAGGGGCGCATTTCCAGCATTTCCGCTTTGCGCTCGCTCATCTTTTGCACGACGATGCCGGAATGC
>JANMHN010000015.1:0-11570 GCA_031375185.1 Allobosea sp.
GTGCAGGCCGCCGCAGAACAGATCGATGCTCTGGTCAGGGCGTTGTTCGAGCAGGGCGCACCACGCGTTGCGCTGCTGGGCGGACTGGCCAGCCCCATCGAACCGTGGCTGTCTCCGGATGTGCGCCGACGCCTCAAGCCCCCCGATGGCGATGCCGTGTCGGGGGCCATCATCCACGCGAAAGCTGAAGCGTGATGGTTGCCCGAGATGGCCACTGGCATGATGATGGATCAGACAGGACTGTGACTGGCAGGACGATGACTGGCAGGATTGGACTAGCAGGACGATGACTGGTTTGCAGTGGACGGGATGAGCATGGCCACCGAGGATGTCGATCCACGCTTTGCTGATCTTGATGCCTGGCCTTTCGCCAGCGCCATGGAGGCGATGTGGGATGGCCAGATGGCGGCTGTCGCGGCCGTGCGCACGGCGCTGCCCGCCGTGACATTGGCGGCTTTGGCCGCCGCGGAAGCGCTGGGGGAGACCGGACGGCTGATCTATGTCGGCGCGGGCACATCCGGCCGGGTCGCCGTGCAGGACGGTGCCGAACTGCCGCCGACCTTCGACTGGCCGCTGGAGCGCATCGTCTTCGCCATAGCTGGCGGACAAGGCGCGTTGATATCCAGCGTCGAAGGGGCCGAGGATGATGGGGCGGACGGTGTCGCCCAGATTGAGCGGGCCGGTGCGGGTCCGTCCGATGTGGTGATCGGGGTGGCGGCCAGCGGCTCGACGCCGTTCACGGTCGCAGCGATCCGCCATGCAACGGCACGCGGGGCCGTGACCATCGGCATCTCCAACAACGCCGATGCGCCCTTGCTGGCAGCGGCGAGGTTTCCGGTCTGTGTCGAGACAGGCAGCGAGCTGATCGCCGGCTCCACCAGGATGAAGGCGGGCACGGCGCAGAAGGTGGTTCTCAACCTGATTTCCACCGGCATCATGGTCAGGCTCGGGCGGGTCTATCGCGGCATGATGGTGAACATGCATGTGGCCAATGCCAAACTGAAGCTCCGGGCCGAACGCATGGTTGCGCGCATTGCGGGCTGCGGCCAGGCCGAGGCCGCAGCCGCGCTCCAGACCACCCATGGCGACATCAAGACCGCAACGTTGGTGGTGCTGGGCTACAGCTTCGATGAAGCTGTGCTGATCCTCCGGCGCAGCGGCGGCAACCTGCGCACCGCACTGTCCGAACTGGCAGGCGGCGCCTCGTGATGCTGACAATTGCACAGGGCGAGCTTGATGCGGGCAGCCCCCTGCCGCTGTATCTGCAACTGGCGGACATGATCCGCATCCAGGTCAGGAATGGCGACATCCGCACGGGTGACGCTTTGCCCTCCGAGCGCGAACTGGCGGATGCCTTGGCCATTTCGCGCGTCACGGTCCGCAAGTCGCTGGATGTCCTGCTGCGCGAGGGACTTTTGTCGCGCAGACATGGCTCAGGCACCTATATCGCGCCCCGCATCGAGCAGCCCGCTGCGCTTCTGGCCGGGTTTTCAGCAGACATGGCGATGCGCGGACAAGAGGCGGGTTCGATCTGGATCGAGAAAACCACCGGCCTGCCGACGCCCGATGAAGCCATGGCCTTGGCGCTGTCGCCGGATCAGCCTGTTCACCGGATCACAAGGGTGCGGACGGCGGACGGCGAACCGCTCGCCATCGAGTGTGCCGTCATTCCGGCACGTTGCCTGCCATCGACCGATGAGATCGGCGTGTCGCTTTATGCGGCACTTGACCTCAACGGGACAAAGCCGGTGCGCGGCTTGCAGCGGCTTCAGGCCTCATTGGCAACCGCGCAAGAGGCCGGGTGGCTGTCCGTGCCTGTCGGTGCCGCGATCCTCAGGATCGAGCGGCGCGGCTTCCTGCCCAGCGGCATGCCTGTCGAGTTCACGCGCTCGGCCTATCGCGGCGATCGCTACGATTTCATGGTCGAGCTGCGGGAGCAAAGGGCGGATGGGCCTGCGCCGATGCCTGCAAGTCATGCCCGTGACTGAGGGCAGGTCGTCCGGTTGCAACCGCATCAGTCTCGAATTAGGCTCTTATTCCGGCGCATTATTTGCCAGGCATGATGCGCCAGACAGTTTGGCAACATGCTCGCCTCCAGCATGGGAACATCATGATGACGCGGCTGACAACGGCCATTGGTGCCATCAGCGGCACATCCATGGACGGTATCGACGTGGCGCTTGTCAGGACCGACGGACGCGACGTGGTCGAGGCCGGTCCTGGCCTCACCTTGCCCTATCCGCCCGATCTGCGCAGCGATCTGCAGGCGTTGCTGGTCGATCCGAGCCTTGCGGAACATGACCCGCTGACATCCCTCGACCTGCGTGTCACCGACGTGTTCACCCTGGCCATCAAACGTTTCATGGATGATGAGGGCATCGCGCCCTCGGATGTGGACCTCATCGGCTTGCACGGCCAGACGGTCTATCACCGCCCCGAACGGCGCTTCACGCGCCAACTCGGTCAGGGCAAGCTGATGGCCCGTGCTCTCGGCATTGCTGTTGTCGATGCCTTCCGGCAGGCCGATGTGGCGAGCGGCGGGCAGGGCGCGCCGCTGGTTCCGCTGTATCATGCCGCGCTGGCTGCGCGCCTGCCCAGGCCCGTGATGGTGCTCAATCTCGGCGGCGTGGGCAATGTCACCTACATTGGCGCAGACACCATCATTGCCTTCGACACCGGGCCTGCATCAGCCCTGATCGACGATCTGGTGATGGCGCGTTTCGGCAAGCCCTATGATGATGGTGGCCTGATCGCGGCCCAGGGCAGGGTGGACCCGGCTTGTCTGGCGCGATTGATGGACAATCCCTTTTTTGCCCAGCCAGCGCCCAAGTCGCTCGACCGGCAGGATTTCCATGCGCGCGCCAGGATCGTCCATGGTTTGCCGGATCATGATGCGGTGGCGACGCTGGCGGCCTTCACCATAGAGGCCACTGTGGCTGCACTCAGGCATGTTCCGCATGCGCCGTCGCGCTGGCTCGTGGCAGGCGGAGGCAGGCACAACCGGACGTTGATCGCCGGGCTTGGCCAAAGGCTGGGCGTGCCGGTCGACCCGGTGGAGGATGAAGGCTGGAACGGTGATTTCGTGGAGGCGCAATGTTTCGGCTACCTGGCCGTGCGCTCGGGGCTCGGCCTGCCGCTCAGCCTGCCGACCACGACCGGCGTTCCCCACCCGATGACGGGCGGCCAGCTCTGGGCCGCCGCCTGAAGCAGCTTGTCAGGTGCTGCGTGTCAACTGGTTCCGGACATCGGCAAACAAGGGCGCGTTGCGGTCCCTGGCAGACAGGATGGCGGCTTCCGGCTGGACAGGCCATGGGATGCCGAGGTCAGGGTCGTTCCAGCGGACAGACCTGTCATGCTTGGGACTGTAATGGTCTGTCACGCGGTAAAGCACATCGACATCATCTGTCAGGGTGCAGAAACCGTGGAGAAAACCGGGCGGCACCCAGAGCTGCAGATTGTTGTGCTCCGACAGTTCCACCGCGACATGCCCACCGAAGGTTGTGGAGCCGGGCCTGATGTCGACCGCGACATCAAGAATGGCACCACGCCCCACCCTGACGAGCTTGCCTTGCTCGCGCGGGGCATGCTGGTGATGCAGGCCGCGCACGGTGCCTTTGGCATGGGTGCGGGAGTGGTTATCCTGCACGAAAGCGATGGGGCCGACCTCTGCATGAAAGATGTCCAGACGGAAGGTTTCAAGGAAGTAGCCCCGTTCGTCAGCGATCCGCGACGGCTCGATCAGCACCGGCCCGGATATGTCGAAGTGCTTGAATTTCATGCTGTTTCCGTCACATGCCCGATTGATTGGCAATGCCCTGCAGATAGCGGCCATATGGGCTCTTGCCGAGCAGCCCGGCCAGTTCCACAAGTTGCGCGCGGTCAATGAAGCCGCGCTCGAAGGCAATCTCCTCCGGGCAGCAGATCTTCGTGCCCTGGCGGGTTTCGATGGTGCGCACGAAGCTGGATGCGTCGGCCAGCGAGTCAGGCGTGCCGGTGTCCAGCCAGGCATAGCCGCGCCCCATGCGCTCCACGTTGAGCAGGCCGCGCTCCAGATAGGCCCGGTTCACATCCGTGATCTCGTATTCGCCGCGCCGCGAAGGCTGAAGCGCCGATGCGACGGAGATGACATCGTTGTCATAGACGTAAAGGCCCGTGACCGCCCATTTCGAGATCGGCTTGAGAGGCTTCTCGTCAATGGCCTCAGCGCGACCATCATCGCCGAAGGTGACGACACCATAACGCTCGGCATCCTGCACATGGTAGGCGAATACGGTCGCGCCGCCGGTGCGCTGGACGGCGCTTTCGAGCAAGGCCGTGAGGCCAGCCCCATGGAAGATGTTGTCGCCCAGAACCAGCATCACCCGGTCATCGCCGATGAAATCGGCTCCGATGACAAACGCCTGCGCGATGCCGTTCGGTACCGGCTGTTTGTCATAGACAAACCGCATTCCCCATCGTTCGCCCGTCCCCAGAAGCCGCCGGAAGGCAGGCAGGTCGTCCGGCGTCGAGATGATCAGCACATCGCGGATGCCGGCCAGCATCAGCACGGACAGCGGGTAGTAGATCATCGGCTTGTCATAGACAGGCAGGAGCTGCTTGGAGACCGCCAGCGTGACAGGGTGCAGGCGCGTGCCGCTGCCCCCGGCCAGAATGATGCCTTTCATGCCGTTGTGCCCCCCAGGACGCCAAGCCGCTCTCCAGCGTAGACCTTGTCCCGCAGCGGACGCCACCACCACTCGTTCTCGAGATACCACATGACGGTTTCTTCAATGCCCGTCTCGAAGGTGTGCCGGGCCTTCCAGCCAAGCTCGCTCTCGAGTTTCGTGGCATTGATCGCATATCTCAGGTCGTGACCGGGGCGATCCTCGACGTGGACGATGTGCCTCCCGTGAGGCGCGCCGGCCGGCCGCAGCCTGTCCATCACAGCGCAGATCGTCATCACCACGACGATGTTGGAGCGTTCGTTGCGCCCTCCGACCGCGTAGGTCTGTCCAGGTTCGCCATGCTCAAGGATCGTGAGGAGCGCATCGGCATGATCCTCCACATGGAGCCAGTCGCGCACATGCGCGCCCGTGCCATAAACCGGCAGCGGCATGCCGTTCAGCGCATTGAGGATCGTGAGAGGAATGAGCTTTTCGGGAAAATGGAAAGGTCCGTAATTGTTGGAACAGTTGGAGACGAGCGTGGGCAGGCCATATGTCCGCGCCCAGGCCAGCACCAGATGGTCCGCTGCGGCCTTTGAGGCGGAATAGGGCGAACTGGGGTGGTAGGGCGTCGTCTCGCTGAACAGCCCGCTCTCACCCAGCGAGCCATAGACCTCGTCCGTCGAGACATGCAGGAACCTGAAACGGGCGCGTTCATCGGGCGGACGCGACGTCCACCAGGCTCGCGCGGCCTCCAGCATGGTGAAGGTGCCGAGGATGTTGGTTTCCACGAAGGCGCGGGGGCCGGTGATCGAGCGGTCAACATGGGTCTCAGCCGCCAGATGAAGAACCGAATCGGGCCTGAAGCTCTCGAAACAGGCCGACATGGCGTCAGCATCGCGTATGTCGGCGCGCTCGAAGCGGTATGCCGGGTGGTCTGCGATCAATGCGAGCGAAGCCAGATTGCCGGCATAGGTCAGGGCATCGACATTGAGCACATGGTGCCCGAGGCCAACCATATGGCGACACACGGCCGATCCGATGAAACCCGCCCCTCCTGTCACCAGCACACGGCGATGTGTCATCCCGATCAGCTGACCATGGCAGCATGGTTCCCCGGTGAAGGAATGGTGGGCGCGACAGGGATCGAACCTGTGACCCCTACGATGTCAACGTAGTGCTCTCCCGCTGAGCTACGCGCCCAATCCTGGGAGCGGTGAAGAACACCGCTGCGGTGCGAGGGCTATAGCCAATCGCCGCGGGGTGCGCAAGCCTTCGGTGCGCAAGCCTTGACGGGTGCGAACCCCGAGAATGGTTCAGGCGGCCTTGATCAGCTTTTCGACCTCGTTGACCAGATCGCGGAGATGGAAGGGCTTGGACAAGACCTTGGCATCTTTCGGAGCGTTGGAATCAGGATTGAGCGCCACCGCCGCGAAGCCCGTGATGAACATGACTTTCATGTCGGGGTCCAGTTCGGTCGCGCGGCGTGCCAGTTCGATGCCGTCCATCTCCGGCATGACGATGTCGGTCAACAGCAACTCGAACGGTTCCTCGCGAAGCCGGTTGTAGGCTGAAAGGCCGTTGTCGAACGAGGCCACGTCATAACCCGCATTCTGCAACGCCTTCACGAGGAAGCGGCGCATGTCATTGTCGTCTTCAGCGAGCAGAATTTTTGTCATCGGGGTCATGCTTCTCGAATTTCGGGTGCGGACATTGGCGCATGTCCGCCATCCCTGGCCAGATCATGAAGCCCATTAGCGCCCATTGATGTAAAGATGGGGTGAACACGGTGATGCTTGTGAAGGTATCCGGCACATTCCTGTCCCGTCAGGACGGAGCTTTCATAACTGTCTTGCCAGCGTGGTATCGCGCATGGTTCGATGCCGACATGAAATCTTGCGGTCCACATGTTGTCCCGGCCATCGATATCGTTGACCTGATCACGACGCCCTTCCTTGTGCGAGAGCCGCTTCTGCAGGTGATTCCCGCTGTCGTCGGGGTGCCGCATGCCGGACGTCAGTATCCTCGCAGCTTCATCGAGCAGGCGTGCCTGTCACAGCAGGCGCTCAGGCGTTCGGAGGATGCGTTCGTGGACCTGCTGGCAGGCAAGGTGCCGAATCTGGGTGTGCCTTTGCTGATCGCGCAGTTTCCGCGCGCCTATCTCGATGCCAACCGCGAGCCCTATGAGCTTGATCCGCGCATGTTTGACGGCAGGTTGCCGCCCTTCGTCAACACTCGCTCGATGCGCGTGGCGGGAGGGCTCGGCACCATCCCGCGCATCGTGGGTGACGGTCAGGACATCTATCCGCGTCGCATTCCGGCAGCCGAGGCACTCAACCGGATCGAAGCGCTCTACAAGCCCTATCATGCAGCGCTCCGGGGGTTGATCGCCAGAACGCGCACCCGCTTCGGCCTGTGCATTCACGTCGATCTTCACTCCATGCCGTCGACGGGGCTCGAACGCGAAGGAGCGGGCCGTCCTGACATCATCCTGGGAGACAGGTTCGGGACCAGCGCCGCGCTCGGCATTGTCGACCATGCGGAAGAGGCCCTGCGCGCGGCCGGTTTCACCGTGAGCCGCAACAGGCCCTATGCCGGCGGGTATATCACCGAGCATTACGGCCAGCCGCGGACCCACATCCACGCGCTTCAGATCGAGATCAACCGCGGGCTTTACATGGACGAGGCGGCCATCGAACCCACGCAGGCGTTTGGCGACGTCCACGATGCCCTCAGCCGGGGCCTTGCCACGATGTTCAGCGCCTGGACCAGCGGACTGATGAGCTTTCCTGCTGCGGCGGAATGAGCTCTCGGCGCAGGACAAAAAAAGGCCGCACGTTTGACGGTGCGGCCCAAGTCTAGGGAGGAAACGCCCAAGGAGGGCAAACAAGACAACGCAGGCGTCGTCTTGCAATGCACAATTTATAGTGCGCTGCAGCAAATGCAAGAGGTGTTTGGGATTTTATCGAGAATGATCTGATTTGAGAAATCCGATCGGTTCAAAAACAAGATTCTGCATATCCGAAGAGCTTTTCAGGTTATATTCAAACCGTAGTCGCACCTGCAGGGTGTTCTTCATGCAACCCGGTTGACATCCGCACCTCTGACACGCTCGCGGTAAAGCAGATAAAGTCCTGACGAGACCACGATCATGCCGCCGGTCAGCGTCCAGCGGTCAGGCCATTGGTCAAACACAAGCCAGCCGAGAACGAGCATCCAGATCAACTGGCTGTAGATGAAGGGTGCCAGCACACTCGCGGGCGCACGCCTGTGGGCTCCAATGATCAGCCAGTGTCCGAAGGCACCGCAGGCGCCCATCAGCAGCATGGCGCACCAGACTTGCCAGCCGGGCGGTGTGCTCCACAGGAAGGGCATCAACGGCGTGACCAGCAGGACACCTGCCGCGCCCGAGAACACCATTGTGGTCTCGCTGGAATCAAGGCTTGCCAGCTTGCGGGTCAGAAGGTTGTAGAACGCATAGCCGAACACGCCGATGACGCACAGGAAGGCGGCTGGGTGCAGCGCATCCCCACCTGGCCGCATCACCACCAGAACGCCGAGAAAACCCACACCGATCGCGGCCATGCGGCGCGGACCGGGCCATTCGCCCAGAAAGGGACCGGACAGGCTGGCGATCACGAGAGGTGTGGCAAAGACGATGGATATGGTTTCGGCAAGTTGCAGGTATTGCAGGGCGATGAAGTTCATGGCGGTGGACATCAGCAGCATGACCGAGCGTGCAGCCTGCAGGCCGGGAGCGCGCGTCCTGTAAGCCGCCGGTCGCGTCCACGGCGAGATCAATGCCGTGACCATGATGACGCTGACGATATAGCGGGACCACACGGCCTGCATCGGGTGCATGAACTGGGAGGCCCATTTGGCGCTGGCATCCAGCACCGAGAATATCGCAAGGGCGGCGCACATCAGCCCGATGCCGATCAGCCTCTCCTTGCGTGCCAGATCTTGGCGGGCCAGATCTGCGTTGGACTGATCTGTGTGGGACTGATCTGCCCGTCGGGTATCGTCCAATGATGATTTGGCAACAGGCGCGGTCACGTCGGCTCCAGATCAACCTAACGACAAACGTTATCGTGCGATCTCTGATTTGCCTAACGCGGTGCCGGAGACTTCACCGTGCGTAAAACGCATATCAAAGACTTCAAATTTTATCCGTCATGCGAAAAATGTTGAAAATGATCGGATTGACAGGCCTGCCTGCGCTCCTTTATCTCATACATATGGGGTCTGCGATCTCCCCATCAGGCGACAGCCCAAGCATCGCGTCCCGTTCTCACAGCGAACAAAGGGCGCATCACCATGTCGTCGAATACTGTCATTTCCATTGAAAGATTGTTCCGCCTTGTCGGACGTCCTGACTGCCCCGTGCTGGTCGACGTCTGTACCAACGAGGATTTTGCCTCCGATCCGAGGCTCATTCCCGGCGCGGTCCGCAAGTCACATCATCATGTGTCGGATTGGGCGGCGGACTTCGCTGCTGAGCTGGCCGGGCGCGAGGTCATCGTGATCTGCCACAAAGGCCTGAAACTCAGCGAAGGCGTGGCGGCCTGGTTGAGGCACGCCGGCGCACAGGCACGCAACCTTGAAGGCGGGGTGCTGGCCTGGGCCATGGCCGGGCTGCCGATGGTGGTCACGGCACGCGTGCCGCCGCGCAATGGGGCAGGTGCAACGCTGTGGGTGACACGATCGCGTCCCAAGATCGACCGTATCGCCTGCCCCTGGCTGATCCGCCGGTTCATTGACCCGTCTGCCGTGTTCCTGTTCGTCTCGCCCCAGGAGGTGCGCGGCGTGGCGGAGCGCTTTGGCGCGACACCGTTTGACATCGATGGCGTGGATCAGTTCTGGAGCCATCGCGGCGAGCTTTGCACCCTCGATGTGATGATCGAGGAGTTCGGCCTTACGTCCGAGCCACTCAACCGTCTGGCCGCCATCGTGCGCGGGGCGGACACGGCGCGGCTTGATCTGGCACCCGAGGCTGCGGGGCTGCTGGCGATCTCGCTGGGCCTGTCGCGCATGTTCAGCGATGATCTCGCACAGCTTGAGGCCGGCATGCTGGTCTATGATGCGCTCTACCGCTGGTGTTCGGACGCGACCGGGGAAACGCATAACTGGCCTGCGCAAAAGCCTGTGAAGGTGGCCTTGTCATGAGTGCAGCCATTCAAGCCGCCAGCGAAATGGAACATCAGGCGGAGCTCGCTCCGCCGCCCACACTCGCCGAGGCCACGCAGGTCTGGTTCAAGATCGGGTGCCTGTCCTTTGGCGGTGCGGCGGCGCAGGTCGCCATGCTTCACCGCACGGTGGTCGATGACAAGCGCTGGGTCGAGGAGCGGCGCTTCCTCGACGCGTTGAACTACTGCACACTGCTGCCCGGCCCCGAGGCGCAGCAGCTTGCGACCTATCTGGGCTTCATGCTGCACGGGGTGCGCGGAGGGGTGATCGCGGGCCTGCTCTTCGTCATTCCGGGTGCGCTGGTGATGATGGGGCTGTGCTTCCTTTATGCGCTGGGCCGCAATCTCGCGCTGATCGAGGGCATCTTCTTCGGCATCAAGGCCGCCGTGATCGCCATCGTCATCGAGGCGCTGATCAAGATCGGCAAGCGGGCGTTGAAGACGCCGTTCCTCATGTCCGCAGCCATCGTCAGTTTCATGGCGCTCGCCTTCCTCAACGTCGATTTCCCGTTCGTGATCCTGGCCGCCGCGCTGACCGGCCTTGCTCTCGCAGGGATCAGGCCACACTGGCTTGGGAGACCGTCTGCCGTGTCTGTCAGCGCGCCCGTCGTGCCCGGTCAGACGGCGGCGGCTTTCAAGGCCACACTGGTATGGGGCGTGATCTGGTGGGCGCCGGTGGCGTTGGCGGTGCTCATTCTTGGTCCAGCGCATCTTCTGGTCGATGTCGGGCTGTTCTTCTCGAAGCTGGCGATGATCACCTTTGGCGGGGCCTATGCGGTGCTGGCCTACCTCGCCGATGCCGCCGTCAACGACAAGGGCTGGGTCAGCGCGGCCGAGATGATCGACGGGCTGGGGTTGGCGGAAACCACACCCGGCCCGACCATCCTGGTCAACCAGTTCGCGGCCTTTCTGGCGGGCTGGCGCGCGCCTGCGCCCTTCGCCCCCGCCATCGGCGCCATGCTGGCCGCGACCATGGCTGTCTGGGTGACGTTTGCGCCATCGTTCGTCTGGATCTTTGCCGGCAGCCCGTTCGTCGAGCGGGTGCGCGGCAATCCGCGCATTGCAGGTGCCTTGAGCGTGATCACGGCGGCAGTGGCCGGGGTGATCGCATCGCTTGTGCTCAAGTTTGCGCTCGGCGTGCTGTTCGGCAAGGTGGTGCAGGTGCAGATCGGGTTTGCGAGCTTGCCAGCGCCGGTGCTGTCAACCGTGATCTGGCCAGCAGTGATGCTGGCAGCTTCGGCTGCTTTCCTGCTGTTCCGCCTGCATCGCGGCGTTATCGAAACCGTGCTCTGGATGGGGATTGCGGGGATCGTCGTGGTTTTCGTTCAGCGTGCGTTCGCAGGGTGACGATCAGTTGTCGTCTTCCTCGCCCTCGGCCTCATCGTCTGCATCGCGGGTGGTCCTTCCGCCGACCTTGCCAAGTGATTTGACGGTTTTCCGCAACAGCTTGCGCAGGCGTTTGCGGTCTTTCCCGTCAAGGTCGTCGAGCATTTCGGTTTCGACCTCGTCGAGCAGGCTGCCGAGCGCTGCAGCTCGCGTCTGGCCTTCCGCTGTTAACTGAACCCGCACGAGACGTCCGTCGCCGCCATCGGTCGCCCGCAGGACAAGGCCCTGGGCTGACAGCCGGGCAATGGTCTTGGACACGGTGGGCGGGCGCACATTGAGCTTGGCGGCCAGTTCGCCCATGGGTATCGCGCCGTCCTTGGCCAGCACTTCCAGCACCTGCTCCTGGCCGGGAAAC
>JANMHN010000028.1:0-5441 GCA_031375185.1 Allobosea sp.
CGCGCTGATGCTGCCGCAGGAGTTGAAGGCGATTGGTTTTGACAAGGAAATCTTCTTCTACGAGGGCATCCCGCAGCCGGTGCTGTGCGAGAAGATCAAGTATTATCAGGACAAGATGTTCACCAGCCGGCTGTTGCCGGCGGTGGAAGTCCGCAAGTTGGAGGTCTGACAGGACGATGGCAAATGAACAAGACAGCAAGCCACCCAAGATGCAAGGAATATCATTGGGACAGAACAATGGCGACAAACATTACGATTTGTATTTGATGCGGGATGCACAGATCGCCAACGAGCGGACTTTGCGCGAGTATGGCTCGCTGCCGATAGGTGGCTTGCCGGTGCAGGTCAAACGAAAGCCAAATCTTCCGAAGCCGGCGCCGCCAACGCCAGTGGCTGTAGCTGTAGACGAAATTCCTACCGATCCAGAGGGTGCAGAGATGTTTATTCTCGGCAAGTTATTCAAGAAGCGTATACCGCGCGAACCGTGGCCGTTGCGATTTGATTCGTTTAGCTTTAATGCGAGGTGCTATCACACCTTGCGCTGTCGTGTCGTTTTTGCCAAGTCGCATCAAGTGTCGGAGCGGGACGACATTGAGCCTTCCGGTGAGCCCTACGCGCCAGATTGGAAGAATCATTGGAAGGCGGGGTACATCATCTCAGCGGAGGATGTGTTTCCGCCTCCGGTAGATATTCGCTGGACCGCGATGGATGGCGTGGAGCGCACGACGAAGATCGATTTGGAGAAGATATTTCCTGAGCGATTGATCCTGCACAACGCGCGCGAAGAGGAAGTGATGGAAGGCTGGGGGTTGGAGCACCGTCATGTCGATATTTTGCTTGAAGTTAACGACCGCACCATCAATGTCTATATGCGTGCCTGGGTGGCGTTGAAGCAGAGACGTGATCCTGCGGATCGCATGAGCGACGATCTGCGCGATTTGATACTGGCTTGGACCAAGACCTACTGACGGAGAAAGCGGATGCCTTTTTTGAACGAATATATCTCTAGGTCGGACATCGAGAAATACGGTCTAGCCAAGGCCTACTTCGCGGCGAATCCTGGTCAAACCGAGTTACCGGATGACTACAGACCACATTGGACGATCGACCGCGAGCGGCAGATCATTCTTCGCCAAATGCGCGGGTCGAATCCTGCAAGGGATGGCGATTACTGGATTGAGTTCAATCTCCAAATGGATGGGAAAAGATATTTCATCAAGGTGGGCATCGGTAAGGGCTCCGGAAATCTGAGTGCCACTCCGTTTGTGGTGGCCTGGAGCGACATCATTGATTTTTATCCGCCTGACATTGACGCTGCGGAGCGACAGGATGTATTGCATGTCTTGAAGGAAGCGTTGGCTGCAAGAGGATACGATGGCGCAAGGCGTCAAATCGACAACACGATTGTCACTTTCAATTTCTAGCCGAGGTACCTATGGATATTTCCTCGGCCGAAGCAAATGCCTTGCTCACAGAAGCAAAGTCTGAAGAGGATTTGAGAGAGATTGTCGGAAGATTGGATGTCAGCGCGGACGGAAAATTGACAATCCTCTACAGTGGAAAAGCTGCCGAAGAGGTATGGTCAACCGATGTTATCAACGGCTTGCTGAAGTCTGGAGAGGACATTCGCGTTCTCGACAAAACAGAGGCATTCCGGTTTCTAGACATCTACTCTCCCGACAGGGCAAATCACCACCTCTTCGATACGTTGGAACGAATTTACGGCACGAGTCCAAGAGATCCTGGCACGTCGGCGAATCAGTTCCTGTTTGGAGCAATGGATCAGGATGGAAAGCGCGTTCCGAATGGCGCATGGGACGTTGTTTCGGCCAAGTTCGCCAGCGCGACCGTTGGCGAAGTCAGAACGATCACGAGCTATGCGCAGCCGGATCGCGTGTTTGGCGCAACTGAGTTGCCGTGTGTCATTGCGAACGAAAATGTAACTACTGTTGAAGGCATCGACCGCAGCCGTCTTGCGGCTCTTCAGGAACATCGTGGTGACAATTCTGTGTTTGAGGTCGTTCAAGCACGGTCTTTCGAGAATACCGGCAAGCTCAATGTCGCGGTGAACTACGCGGGTACGCCGTTGCGTGGAGAAGCAGGCGAGTTGCAGATCGATGGCCGTGCGTATTTTGTAGGTACGCCTGTCGCTGCCAAGACACCAGAATTCACAACTGTCACCCGGCCACTTGCCGACCGCATGCAATCGCCAAGTGAGTTTGCCAAGTCGGGTTGGACGCATTTGGAGACATTGAATTCTATCCCGCCAGTAGAGCCTTCGCCGTCGAGGTTTCAAGAGCCACGGCGTTCCGTCGTGGATAGGGTGATGGATGCGGCTGACAACAAGGTAACAGGCGTTCTGTCTGGCAAGAAGCCGATTCGGATGGGTATGGACGGTCTGCCCAACGACGATGTGCCCCATGACTTGGCGACGCAGAAGCATCTTCGTAGCTATGAACGCGCTGCTGCGCAAATGCGCGAGTTCAAGGCGCCCGCCCTCTGGGATCGCGCTGATCCGCATTCTCACATGCTTTATGGACTGTTGGATGGTACGGGGAATGATGTTGCACAAGATTCGTTGCACGCGACCAATGTTGCGAAATTGCGAGATGAGGTCATTGCGCTGCAAAAATCCGGTGTTAGAAATATAGGAGTTGAGTATAAAGAAGGCCCCGGCACGCAAAAGAATGTTGTCGAGAATACGATCGACGGTGCGACCGGGCGAACCTCGCTATCGCGCGCCGAGCAGATGTATAAGCAGCTCATTGAGCAAGCGCAGGACATCTATCGAGAAGATCCACAGGCCAAGATCAATTTCCACCTCGAAGGTTTCAGCCGCGGTGCCAGCACAGTGCCCCTCGTCGCCCGGATGATCCACGAGCGCGGCATTCCTGATTTGAAGAGCGCCGTTGAGTCCGTGGACGAGCATGGCAACACCATCAGAGCCTACACGCGCTATTTACAGTCCCCTGGCAACACGCCGATGTCCGTGGGCTTGTACGATCCGGTTGCGACGGGGTATCTAGAAGATTACTTTGATCGCCGGCTACCACCGTCGGTCGTCTCGGGCTTCCAGATCAATGCGGCGCATGAGCGTCGCGGGCTGTTTCCGGTGGACCGCATTATTCCCGAGGGGCTGTCGCAGGATGGACGCTTCCTCAGCGTTACGGTAGCGGGTGTGCATTCGGACATCGGCGGCAGCTACTTGCGTGGTGGACTGGGCGACCGCAGCCTCAATCTGATGACCGACTATCGGAACACCCTGTCGGGCGAGCCGCTTTTCCAACGGGTCTATGAAACCACCGATCCCCGGATGAATGTGATTCACCATTCGACGGATGGCAATCTCTTTTTCCGCCATTGGCCGAAGATCGGGCGCGACACTCCTGCCGGGGAAATCAGGCAACTCGTGCCCGATTACACATACGTCACACCGCAAGGCCAAGTCGTGCATCTGCCCGATCAAACCCCTGAGCCTGCTGACGATATGGCGCAGCGCCTGCGTGCGAAAGCTGTTTCTGTTACGGAGACTCCACATGTTCGTCCTGTAGAGCAGAGCGGCGGCGAAGCGATGTTGGCGCGCGTGACGCGCGATTCGGATGTGGTGCTTCGCCCCTACGAGCCGCCGCTGCAGTTGTCCACTGGCACCAAAGTCATGCTGGGCGTGACCGCTGCGGGCGGTGTCTTGAGTCTGGTCGAGGCTTCCGACACCGGCCATCGCGCTGCCGCGATGTTGGAGTTGGACAACCCGCAGGCTGCGCGTGCGGTCTTGGAAAAGTACGGTGCCAAGGCCATCGGCGGTTGGGCCGGCGGTGCGTTGGCAGGTGCGGCGGTGGGCTGGGAAACCGGCCCCGGCGTGCTTGGATTCGTGATCGTTGGCGCTGTTGCCGGCAGCGAAGTAGGCGACCGCGCCGCGCAGCACTGGAACGACCTCAAGATTTACCGTCAGACCGACAGTGGTATTGATTGGACATTCAACGGACGCGTATGGCAACGCGATGGCAAAGCTGATACGACGCTGGATGGTGACGACCAAACGACATCAATGCCGATCACCGCGAGCTATGAGAAATCGCGCGAATTGAACTTCATGGCGATGAACGCTGCGACGGTGTTGGCGATGGGCAAGGTTCCGCCGCCGCTTGATCCATTTACGCTTCATGCGGAACCGGGGGATCGCCACAGCTTGACGCCTGCTGATTGGAAGCTCGATGCACAGACGGGGACGTGGCAACGAGATGTGGTGACACAGATCATCGAACACGGACAGAAGGTCACGGAAAAAGTGCCGGCCACGTCGGAGCGTGCCGCTGAACTCAGCGAAGCATCCCTGCAGATCATGCAGGCGAACATCGTCAATGGACCTGTGGCGATTGCGCAGCGCTACGAAGCTGCCTATGTCCAGCTTGGGTCCAGCGGAAAGATGCCGGATGCCGTACATACCGCGTTGACGAACCAGGACCGGCTGATGGCGTCCGACGGCAAGGTCTATGCACGTCAAGTGGATGGTGAGTGGGTCCACCACAATCAGTACGTCAGCGATGACCATGCCCAGGGCAGACTGCGCCTTGAACTGAACGCATCGCGTTTGCTCCTGCAGGCGGGCGCGATGCAGCATGCGCAATCGATGAACAGCATCGAGCCCAGAGCCCTGCGTTCGCCCGAATCGGCGCAGCGCGACGAGATGATGTATCGATATCGCATCGTCGGCACCGAACTGCAGCCCGATTGGCAGGCGGCGATCCTGCTGGCGACACAGCGCACGCGCGAAGCGCATGGCATCACCGGCCCGGGTCCGACCCAGCTCAAGCGGACAGCGAATGGGCAGGTAGGGGCCGACAGCCCGATTGCCCATCTTCAGCAAGGAAGCGACGGTGCGGATCGCATCATTGCGATCACGTCGAGTGAAGACATCCGTCAGGCACTGGAGGAGGTACGTGCGCGCCCACGGACCGAAGCATTGATTGCCCCGAATGACCCGGAACAGAGCACTGCTGCGCTGACGCTTGAACAGCGCGACGCGCGCGACCAAGCCACGCGCGAAGCCAATCGCCAGGGGCTGTCGCAGGACGACACGCAACAGGCGGCGACCTTGGCAACAATCGAAGTGCGTGCGAAACGTGTAGGCCCATCGTCGTCGCGGGAGACACAAGCCGAATCCATCAAGGAGCCGGATGCCACACAGCAGGTCGCGGAGGTGGCACCTTCGCAGTCAGTGCCACCGGCTCCGCTGCCTGAGCGCGATTCTCAGGAGCGCGCCCCACAAGCGGAGCAAGAGCGCATTCAGTCGCATTCCGTCGCGCCGAGCAGCCAAGACGACACCACACAGAAGGTGTCTGCCTCGTCGTTGGAGGAGCGCCCGCAGGACGTACCAGACGAGCGCGCTGTGGTGAACACGAGCCCGTTGGCCGAACAGACATCAGAATCTGTTGACATGCGCC
>JANMHN010000041.1:0-5519 GCA_031375185.1 Allobosea sp.
GGAACATAGGACCACTTGCCCTTCTCGCGGGCCCGCGCCCGTTCCGGATCGCGGCTGCGGACCTCGCGCCAGGTCAGGCCTTCCCATGTGCCGAACGTGATTTCGCGCAAGCGCTCATCTACCTTGTAGGAGGTCGGGTGCAGGCCGATGGCGCGCCGTGCAATCTCCATGGTTTCGCGTGCGCGGGACATGGGCGAGCACAGATAGTCAAGGTCTTCCGCCATGGGCGCGACCTCGCGCAGTTTCTGCCCGGCCTCCTCGGCTTGCACGCGGCCATAGTCGTTCAGCGGAATGTCGCGCCCGCCCTGTAGCCGTCCTTCGGCATTCCAGTCGGTTTCGCCATGGCGGATCAGGTAAAGGGTCAAGCCATCTTTCAGCATGGCCGCGTGGGTGACATGGCCGCACTGAAAGGTCAAAGATTCTCGAGCGAAGTGGTTTCCGAAGATGAGCTCCGGCGCAAGATCACACGGAAGACCCGGCACCATGGGCCTTGCTGCCCCCAGTCAGTCACCCTTGTCGAGGGTCATGTCCGGCGCTTCGGGGTTTTTCATGCCCACGACATGGTAGCCCGCATCGACATGCAGGATCTCACCGGTCATGCCGCGCGACCAGTCAGACACCAGATAGACGCATGTTTCGCCCACCTCTTCGATGGTCACGGTGCGGCGGAGCGGCGAGTTGTATTCATTCCAGCGCAGGATATAGCGGAAATCACCGATGCCGGAGGCCGCCAGCGTCTTGATCGGGCCTGCCGAAATCGCGTTGACGCGGATTTTCGAAGGGCCGAGGTCAGCCGCCATGTACCGCACCGAAGCCTCGAGTGCAGCCTTGGCCACGCCCATGACATTGTAATGCGGCATCCATTTTTCAGCGCCGTAATAGGTCAGCGTGACCATCGAGCCGCCATCCGTCATCAGCTTCTCGGCGCGTTGGGCGATGGCCGTGAACGAATAGCAGGAGATCAGCAGCGACTGGCTGAAATTGGTGGCGCTTGTGTCGACATAGCGACCCTGCAACTCGTTCTTGTCCGAATAGGCGATGCAATGCACCAGAAAGTCGATCTTGCCCCATGTCTCGGCCACTTCGGCGAACACGGCATCCATGGTGGCGTCATCGGTCACATCGCAATGGCCGACAACGATCGCGCCAAGCTCCGCAGCAAGCGGCTCCACGCGTTTTTTCAGCGAATCACCCTGATAGGTGAAGGCGAGTTCAGCCCCCTGGTCGGCGCAGGCCTTGGCAATGCCCCACGCGATCGAGCGGTTGTTCGCGACACCCATGATGAGCCCGCGCTTGCCTTTGAGAACATCTTTTCCGCTCGTCATCATCCATCGCCTGTTGGTTCAGTTGTGAACAATCAGCCCTGTCCGGTCATAGCTGCGCCGCGAAGGGGCGACAAGGCCAGACTTGACCCGATATGCGCGTGGAGCCTGCGCATGGCGGGAGCCCGGATGGAGCGGTCGCCCTCCTCACACCCTGCGTTTTTGCATCAGGGCCGTGAGTTCGTCATCGCTGTCAGGCAGGACGATGTCGGTTGTGGCATAAAGATCACCGTCCGGCTGCCCCGCATCTCCTGGCAGGCCCTTGCCGCGCAGGCGGAAGGCCTTGCCGGAACTGGTCATGGGCGGCAGGCGCATGTCCACATCGCCCTGCAAGGTCGGCACCCTGACCTGCCCGCCCAGCACAGCCTCGATCAGCGGGACAAGGATGCGGGTGCGCAGGTCGCGGCCCTCGACCGTGAAGCGCGGATCGACTGCGATCTTGATGGTCAGGAGCACATCGCCCGCCTCTCCCGCGAAGGGACTTGGATGGCCGAGGCCCTTGAGGCGGATGACCTTGCCGTCAACCACGCTTTTCGGCAGGCCGACCTCGACCTCCCGGCCCGTGGGCAGCTTCATCCGCTTGGTCGCCCCGTTCGCGATGTCGGCCAGGCTCACGATGATCTGCGCCTCGATGTCCTGCCCTTTTGGGTGCGCGGCGCGCCCCCCTGTACCGCCGCCTGCGCCGCCGCCCCTGCGCATGGCGTCGCCGAACATGTCGCCGAACACATCGGCGGGATTGAACCCGCCGCGCCCGCCGAACGGATCGCCGCCCTGCTCGAACCCGCCACGACCCCGCCCGCCGCCAAACCCGTCAAAGCCCTGGAACTTCGGCTTGCCGTCGGCGCCGATCTCGCCGCGGTCGAACTGCGCGCGCTTGGTGGCATCACCGACGATTTCATAGGCGCTGTTCAATTCGCCGAAGCGTTCCTTCGCGCCCGGATCATTGGCGTTCCGGTCGGGATGGTGCAGCTTGGCCAGGCGGCGAAACGCCTTCTTGATCTCCGCCTCGCTGGCGGATTTCGGCACGCCCAGAACTGAATAAGGATCACGCATGAGGCAAAGAAGGCTCCGGCCAGGCGCAGGTCAGCGCCATCACCTCTAATTGGTGCGATTGCGGGCGGGATGCAACTGGCGAGTTTCTGGCGCGACCGTTACCGCCCAGGTGCCGCCGTGCCAGATTTCGGCAGGAACCACGCGAGCAGACCCATGGCCGGCAGGAACGAGCAGATCTGATAGACGGTGTTGATCGAGGTCCGGTCCGCGACCTCGCCTAGGATGGCCGCCGCGATGCCGCCCAGCCCGAACGACAGTCCGTAGAACAACCCGCCGATCAGGCCGACACGGCCGGGCACCAGCTCGATGGCGTAGATCAGGATGCTGGCGAAGGCACTCGCCATGATCAGGTTGATGAGAACGGTCAGGATGCCCGTCCAGAGCAGGTCGGCATAGGGCAGTACGAGCGCAAAAGGCAGCGCCCCCAGAATGGAGAACCAGATCACGCGGCTGCGCCCGATCCGGTCCCCGATCATACCCCCCGCGAGCGCGCCGACGGCGGCGGAGACAAGAAACACGAACAGCATGAGCTGCGAGTTCTGCACCGAAACGCCGAACCGTCCCATGAGATAGAAGGTGTAGAACGACGAGAAGCTGGCATTGTAGGCATTCTTCGAGAACAGCAGGATGATCAGGATCGTCATCGCGCCGATCACCTGCGCTCTTGGCAAGGGTTGCTTGGCCGCCTGGAAGCCGCCGGAAGCTGCCTTCGCCGCCTGTGCCTTCCGCACCTCGGCATAGCGGCCTGCGGTCCAGACCATCAGCACCATGGCGAGCAGCGCGGCGGCGGAGAACCAGGCCAGGCTGGTCTGTCCGCGCGGCACGATAATGAAGGCCGCAAGCAGCGGCCCCAGCGCCCCTCCGGCCTGCCCGCCGACCTGGAAGATGCCCTGCGCAAGGCCCTGCTGTCCACCAGAGGCGTTGCGCGCCATGCGCGTGGCCTCCGGGTGGAAGATCGACGAGCCGAGGCCCACGCAGGCAGCCGCCAGAAGCAGCATGATGTAGCTGCCGGCAAAGGCCAGACCGATCAGCCCGAACAGCGTGAAGGTCATCCCCGCCACCATGGAATAGGGCATCGGGTTGCGGTCCGTATAATGGCCGACGATGGGCTGGAACAGCGAAGCCGTGACCTGAAACGTCAGCGTGATGAGACCGATCTGGCCGAAGTCGAGTTTGTAGATGTCCTTGATGATCGGATAAATCGCCGGGATCAGCGACTGGATCATGTCGTTGAGCAGGTGCGTGGCGCTCAAGGCGATCAGCACCGGCATTGCCGCGCGGTGGGAAATGGGGCTGGAAAGTGCGGTTGTCATGGGCCGCCAGTCATCAGGTTGAAGCAGTTTTCAGAAGTTTCACTCTTGAACCGATGCTCCCATCAGCCCTGAAACACAACAACGCCGTGACGACAAAACGGCATGCTGCCGATGCAGCAGATGCAACACACACCCGAAATGGCGATGTCAGCCCTGTTTCCCGGCCTTCAACTCACTGATGGCCCAGTCTCCGCCGGAGGGGCGGCAGGCCATGCCCTGGAAACTTTGCCTGTCCATCACGGTGCTCAGGCTGGTCAGGAAGGCGCGGCAGACCTCATGGTTCTTGAGGAAAGGTCCGCCGACAGGCGTGAATTTGCCGCTGGATCTGCTTTCGGCATTGTCCCAGGCCACGGGCAGGCCG
This sequence comes from Allobosea sp., assembly GCA_031375185.1. Taxonomy (GTDB): domain Bacteria; phylum Pseudomonadota; class Alphaproteobacteria; order Rhizobiales; family Beijerinckiaceae; genus Allobosea. Next base: position 4,050 of record JANMHN010000041.1, read on the forward strand.
TTCCCCTGCGGGTCGAGCGCCAGGGCCAGTGCCCCGTTGGCGCGGCGCAGGTCTTCGGGGCCGAGATGATCGGAAAGTGCCACCATGCCGGGCGTACGCCGTGCGGCGAAAGCGGATGCACCGGAGGAAATGACAGCCTGGGGTGCGAGCGAGCCGGTGGTCAATTCGGCTGGTTCGGGCTCTGGCGAAGCTGCGGAGAACATGGGCAGGGTGATCGAGCAGGCCGCCGAAAAGCATGACAGCACCAAAACAGCGGCCAGCCTGATGTTCGGACGTGTGCAAATGCCCACGAACCTTCTATACCTGTGGTGGATGTTCTGTCTCGACACGTCAGCACTCAACACACACTGTATTCCCGACCGACCTTGATTAGACATTGGAAGCGTTAATGACGGGTGACTTCACCGAGGCTGATGAGCCTTTTCAGTTGTTCCGGAGCTGGATGGCGGAGGCGGAAGCTTCCGAAATCAACGATCCGAACGGCATGGCCCTTGCCAGCGCCGACGCGGATGGCCTGCCGAATGTGCGCATGGTGCTGCTCAAGGGCTTCGACGAGCGTGGTTTTGTGTTCTACACCAACACCGAGAGCCAGAAGGGCGGCGAGATCATGCATGCCATGAAGGCGGCGGCGCTGTTCCACTGGAAATCGTTGCGCCGCCAGGTCAGGGTGCGAGGCCCGGTGGAAAGGGTCTCTGACGCGGAAGCGGATGCCTATTTCCAGTCTCGCCCGCGTGACAGCCGCATCGGGGCCTGGGCTTCCCAGCAGTCGCGCCCGCTTGAAAGCCGTTTCGCGCTGGAAAAAGCTGCCGCCGCCTACGCATTGAAGTATGCTGTGGGCGAAGTGCCCCGCCCGCCGCACTGGACGGGCCTTCGCATCATGCCAACCTATATCGAATTCTGGAAGGACGGAGCGTTTCGCCTGCATGACCGCGTTGCATTTCGCAGAACCCTGACGTCGGAAACCTGGACAAAAGCGAGGTTGTACCCATGACACATCACCACATGATAACACGGTTCGGCGGTGTTGCCGTCACGCTGGCTGCGCTGGCCACGGTCAGCGCCCCATCATCCGCCAAGGAGCTTGCCAAGGCGCTGACGCGCGCGGAGGTCGAACAGGCCTTCATCGGCAACACGATCATCTCGGCGCCACTCAGCCGGTTCACCTTTCGCGAATTCCATGCCGTGAGTGGCCAGATCTATGGCTCCAACGGCGTGAAGCGCAACACCGACGCCTGCTGGCGCTGGAGCAACGACAAGCTCTGCTACAACTATCCCGTCGGCGAAGCCTGTTACGACATCATGAAGCTGAACCAGCGCTACATCTTCGTGCTGGATGGCAAACTGTTCCACGAGGCGACCGTGCGCAGCGGCAATCCATACCGCCTGACCGGGCGGCCCGCGCGCTGGAGTTGCCCGACACCGGACATGGTCTCCCGGCTTCCCGTCAACTGAACCTGCACCTCAATCCAC
>JANMHN010000075.1:0-8181 GCA_031375185.1 Allobosea sp.
CGGATGCAAGGGCGGCAGACGAGATCAGCGGCTACAAGGGCCTGCTCGCGACATGGGTTGGCGGCAAGCTCGCACACGTATCCTGATCGAACCCGATCAAGGGCATGGATCAGCGGGATGCTGGTCAAACAGGTTCCATTGCAGGTTGTTGATCTCGATGATGAAACCGGGAAGCTGTGCGTCACGGGCCGCGTTGAAGCATGTGCCGTCGCCTGTCACGCCGCTGAAGCGGATGCCCTTCATGGCATCGCGCAAGGCGGTGCGCTCCTCGCTGCGCCTGGCAGTGTCGCCCGTCACGCCGGCTTTTTCCATGGCCTGCTTGAGCAGGAAAACGATGTCATAGGCCTGCGCATCCGTGTGGTGCGGCACTTTCTTGGTCGGGAGGCCACGCCTGGCATTTTCAGCGGCAAACCTCGCGGTGAAACTGCGCGTGGCCTCATTGCGGTCTGACCAGAAGCCCGCCACGATGAGGAGCCCATCGGCATCCTTGCCGAACAGTTCCAGCGCATTGGGATCGGCGAAGATCTGCGAGCCGATGACGCGCCCGGCGAAGCCCTGGCGGCGCAACTCCTTGATCACCTTGCCTGCGCTGTCCGGCGTGGCGGCCAGAGCCACCACATCGGGGTTGCGCTGGATCACCTGCGCGACCTGTGGCGACACATCGAAGCTGCGATACTGGAAGGCGATGGGGTCTCCGAACGCGATGCCCGCCGCCTTCAGGATCGCAGGGTAGAACTGCGTGCCGGAGATGTTCGAGACGCGCTCATCGGACACATAGATGATCTCGGCCTTGTCGGTCTTGATGTTCTTGCTGCGCAATGTCGCGATCAAACGGCCGAACTGCTTGCCCTCATCGGCGGTCAGGCGCCACGCATAGCTGAAATTGCCGGTAAGGCCCGGCTGGGAGGCGGCATTCGGCATCTGGACCAGGCCAATCCGCTCGCCAGCCGGAAAGGCCACTGCGGCCTCTCCGGACGAGAACGGGCCGATGATCGCGAGCGCGCCATCATCTTGCGCGAGCTTCTGGGTCGCGGTCGCCGCCTGCCGCGGGTCCGAGCCGGTGTCGAACTTGACCAGCCGGATCTTGCGTCCGTTGACCCCGCCCTTGGCGTTGATCTCCTCGACAGCGAGATCGACCGAGGTTTCGGTGGCCTCGCCAACGTTTTTCAGGGGTCCGGATTTGATCATGCTCAGGCCCAGCACGATCTCCTGTGCGCTGGCGGCGATGGTGCTCGCGCCAAGCCCCACCAGTGCAAGTGCGGCGACTTTCAGTGTTGTCAGGCGTTGGATCATCAGGTTCTCCCGCGTTGAGGTTTCGAGTCCAGATCGTGTTGCCGGTCAGCCGGGCTCTGCCGCATGGCCGAAGTATGCTGCCGCAAGCCGGTCATTGCTGCGCAGGCTGATCGACGAGCCCTGCATGACGACGTTTCCGAGTTCCATCACAAGGCCGCGCTGGGCGACCTCGAGCGCCATCTGCGTGTTCTGCTCGACCAGAAGGATCGCAAGCCCTTCGTTGCGCAGGGTTTTGAGCAGGTCGAACAGTCGCTCGACCAGCAAGGGTGAAAGTCCAAGGGACGGCTCATCCAACATCATCAGCCTGGGCCTCGCCAGCAGCGCGCGACTGATCGCCAGCATCTGTTGCTCTCCGCCCGAAAGCACCGAGGCCGGCATGTCGCGCCGCGCTGCCAGATTGGGGAAACGGTCATAAACCGCGTCCACATCGCGACCGATCCCCTTGTCGGCCCGGCAATAGGCTCCCATCAGGAGGTTCTCGTGGATGGTCAGGCTGATCACGATCTGGCGGCCTTCCGGCACGAGTGCGAGATGCCGCTTCAGCCGTTCAGGCGGGGTCATCCTCGTGATGTCGGTGCCATCAAGGCGGATGCGACCGCCCGAGACAGGCACCAGCCCCTGAAGCGCGCGCAGGAGCGAGCTCTTGCCAGCGCCGTTCGCCCCCAGCACCGTGACCAGCTCGTCCTGGCCGACCATGAACGACATGGCCTTGACGGCATGTGTCCGGCCATAGCGCACATCGAGATCCTCGACCTCAAGCAGCACGGCTGTCGCTCCCCGTCTCGACCCTGCGCGTGCCGAGATAGGCCTCGCGCACGGCGGCATCGTCCTGCACATGGCGGGTGGGGCCTTCATAGATCAGCCGACCGAAATTGAGCACCAGTGTGCGCTCGCACAGATCATGGACGAAGGACATGTCGTGTTCCACAACCAGCAAGGTGACGCCATCTGCCGCGACGCCCTTCAGGAAGGCCGACAGCGAGGCGGTCTCGCGCGGGTTCAGCCCTGCCGCCGGCTCATCAAGCATCAGAAGGCGCGGTTTGCTCATCAGCGCACGCACGACCTCGATCTTCTTGCGCACGCCATAGGGCAGGCTCGACACCTCTGCATCGGGATCGACATCGAGCCCCGCCGCCCTCAAGCGCTCCAGCGCCATGTTGCGCCAGTGGCCGGAGCGCATCCACGAAATCGGCGTCAGCAGATCCATGAGGCTATCGGCCTGCGAATGCTGGCCCAGCATGACATTCTCGATCACCGACAGGTGCGGCATCAGGCGGATGTTCTGGAACGAGCGCGACAGCCCCCGCGCAATCCGCGTGCGGGAGGGCAGATGGTCGATCTGCTGCCCTTCCAGAAAGATGGTCCCGCCGTCCAGCGGATAAACGCCTGACAACAGGTTGAACAAGGTGGTCTTGCCCGCTCCGTTCGGCCCGATCAAAGCCGTGCGGGAACCTCCGGAGACATCGAAACTGACCTTGTCCGACACCGTCAGGCCGCCGAAGCGCTTGGTGACGGCGCTCAAGGACAGGATCGGCTCAGCTGGCATCGCGCGCTCCAGGGACCATCGCGGCGGTGGCAGGCTTCTTCCAGTTTCGCAAGGACAGCCGCGCCACCAGCGCGCGCGTCATGATGCCTTCCGGACGCAGGACCATCATCATCACGATGGCCACGCCGAACATCACATAGCGCCATGAGCCGCCGACACGCATGAGCTCTGGCAGCACGGTGAAGAACAGGCTGCCCACCAACGGTCCCCAGGCCGTCTGCGTGCCGCCGATCAGGACGAACAGCAGCACATAGATCGACAGGAGCGAGTTGAAGTACTGCGCTTCGACGAAGCTGAAATGATGTGCGTAGAGCGCGCCCGACAGGCCGGCAAGCGCGCCGCCTAGCGTGAACATCGCCACCTGCACGGCCCTGACATTGACACCCATGATGGTGGACACGGCCTCGTCATCATGGATCGACCGCATGGCCAGGCCCAGCCGTGTCGACATGAGGAAGAACACGAGGGCTGTCGTGAGGATGGCCGCCCCGATCAGGACGCCGATGCCGACATAGTCCGGCACCACCATGCCGATGGCCCCGCCAAACATGGGCGAGCGCAGCAGAAAGCCGGAGACGAACTGCCCGAACGCGAAAGTGGCCAGCACCATGTAGACCCCGCGCGTGCGCAGCACCGGAAACGAGATGACGAACCCGACCAGAGCCGAGATCAGCATAGCCATCGGGATGGTCACGCCCATGGGTTGCAGGGCAGTGCCCGACAGCCAGGCTGCGGCATAGGCGCCGATGGCCTGAAATCCGGCACCTCCGAGATTGAGCTGGCCAGCCGCCGCCGTGACGAACACCGCATAGGCGAAGATCAGGTTGATGCACAGGATGGCGACGATGCCGGATGCGTAACCGCTCACGGTTCAGCCCTCCCGGATGTTGCGGCTGTCCTGTCCATCACATCTTGGCCTTTCCGATGGAGGAGGCCCCGAGAAGACCTTGCGGCCTCAGGATGATGACCAGAAGCAGCAGGCCCCAGACCACCATCTGGACCGAGTCCCCGCCAAGGAAATGAATCGACATTGTTTCTGCCAGACCGACCAGCAAACCTCCGGCCACCGCGCCCCAGACCGAACCAAGCCCGCCCAGGACCATGGCCGCGATGGCCTTCGTGCCGATGTGCTCGCCCATGAACGGGGAGACATCGCCGTAGTTCACCGTGAACAGCGCCGCCGCCATGCCGGACAGAAGGCCGGTGAGAATGAAGACCACCGGCACGATGCGCGCCACCTCGACACCCAGCAGCGAGGCGGTGTCGGGGCTTTCGGCAATGGTGCGCAAGGCGCGGCCCATACGTGTGCGCTTCAGCACGTAGGTGAGACCAGCCACGATGAACAAGGCCAGCCCCAGGCTGACAAGCTGCGGCAGGCCGATCACGACACCGAAGAGGTTGATGTCGGCCTTGAACGGCACCGGGAAGCGCTGGGCTTCCGAACCCAGCGCGATCAGCACAAGATGCTCGAAGATCAGGAGGAAGCCGAGCGAGGATACGAGCGGGATGGCATGTTCGGTGGCATCGCCATGGCGGGTCTTGAGATAGCGGAAGGTGAAACGCTCCACGATCAAGGATGCGGCCACAGCCACGACGATCCCGGCCATGAGTGCAAGCAGCCAGCTCCAGCCGCCTCCAAACGCGACATATCCGCGTGACAGAAGGCCCCAGGCCACCATTCCCGTCAGCATGAACAGCGTGGGAATCGTGAAATTCAGGAAGTTGAGCACGCCGATGGTCAAGGTAAAGGCCACAGCGACCGTCATGTAAATCGAACCCAGCATCAAGCCCGACATGATCTGCTGCGCGATGACGCGCCCGCCGAACTGGATTGAAAGCGCGATGGCGATGACGGTCAGCGCTGCCACGATGGCAAGGCGGACAGCCCGGCCAACTTGCGGATGCGGCGCGGCAACGGCGCTCATGACGCGGTATCCTGCGGAATGTGGCCGACGTGCTGGCTGCGGTACGATTCAGCAACCTCATCGCGCGTGGCCCACCAGACGCCGTCGAACTGGCGCGCATAGCTGAGGAAGCGCTTGAGGAGACTGACCCTGTGCGGCACGCCGATGACGTGGGGGTGCAGGCCGACATTCATCATCATGCCCGTCTTCGCCCCCTCCTCATACAGGACATCGAACTGCTCCTTCATGCACGCGAAAGCCGCATCGTTGGTCAGCCCGCGGCGCTGGAGAAGCGTGAAGTCGTTGATTTCGATCGAATAGGGCACAGCAACAATCGGGCCAGCCTCCGTGGCGATCATGTAGGGCTGGTCATCGTTCATCAGGTCGCACCAGAATGTCAGCCCGTTCTCGACGAGGATCGCGGGCGTGTGGGTGGTACCGCGCAAGGACGATGACAGCCATCCTTTCGGGTCGCGCCCCGTGGCCTTCCGGTAAACCGCCAGCGTCTCGCTGATGACCTGCCGTTCCTGGTCCGGTGCGTGCTGCAGGTGGCACAGCAACTCTCCCTGCTCGTAATTGTGCGGAACCAGCTCGAAACCGCGTTTCAATGCAGCCTCGATGATAGCCGGCCGTTCGAGCGCGAGCTTGGCGTTGAGCGTGCAGCTGGCCGGTACGCCAGCCTCGTCGAACGCGTCGAACAGACGCCACACGCCGACGCGCTGGCCATATTCGCGCCAGGAGAAATTCGGGAAATCGGGAATGTTTCCCGGCAGCGCATCAGGCAGGATGGATGGCCCGCCCGCATAGTAGGATGCGCTTGTCAGCTTGATGAGATCCCAGAACTCGAGGTTGACGGTCACGATCAGCGCCAGCCGCTTGGCCCCAGGCCAATGCAGGCGGCCGCGGGACGGGAATGCCGAGAACGGGTATCGCATCAGATTTCCATCTCCGAATACCGGCCCCGGAGGGCGACAAGATGAACACTTGCTCGCCCGGACAACGCGCGCCATGATTGTCCGGACAACTACATGATGACCGGCCTGCATGGACTGTCAAGGAAGGCACCCGCAAAATGAGCATCGACAAACCGATCCTGATCATCGGGGCAGGCCCGGTCGGACTGGTGGCCGCCAATCTGCTCGTCGACGAGGGCATCTCCGTGACGCTGGTCGAGGCATCGTCAGAGCTGCCGCGTGACCTCAGGGCCTCGACCTTCCATCCTCCCACGCTCGACATGCTGAAGCGCTTTGGCGTGGTGAAAAGCATGATCGCGCAAGGGCTTATCTGTCCCACCTGGCAGTTCCGCGACCGGACCGAAGGGGCGGTGGCAACCTTCGAGATGTCACGGCTCTCTGACGAGACAGAACATCCGTTCCGGCTGCAATGCGAGCAGTGGCGGCTGGGTGAAATGCTGCATGCAAGGCTCAAGGCGAACCCGCTCGCCACGATCCGGTTCGGCGCGAAGGCGGTCGCGGCGCGCCAGAATGGTGACGGTGTCGAGGTCGACATCGTCGCGCAGGACGGGACGACCGCGACGCTTTCTGGTGCGTTCGTGGTCGGTTCGGACGGCATCAGCAGCATCGTTCGCAAGGCGATGGGCGCGGAATTCGGCGGGCAGACCATTCCGGAAATCTTCCTGACGATCTCGACCACATTCGATTTCCGCAGCGCGATGCCGGATGTCTCCAACATCTCCTATATTTCCGACCCGGAGGAATGGTTTGTCCTGATCCGCACGGCAAGCGTCTGGCGGGCCCTCTTTCCGGTCGATTCCAGCCTCAGCGACCAGGATGTGATTGCGCCCGAGCGCATCGAACGGCTGCTGCAGGGCGCAGTCCCGCGCAGTGAAGCCTATGAAGTGAAGCACCGCACCGCCTACCGCGTGCATGAGCGCGTCGCGTCGGCCTATGTCGCGGGGCGGATGCTGATCGCGGGCGATGCGGCCCACGTCAACAACCCCCTCGGCGGCATGGGCCTGAACGGTGGCATCCATGACGCCTTCAACCTGGCTGTAAAGCTGACGGCCGTGATGCGGGGCGCGGACATCGGCACGCTTGGCGCGTATGAGCGCCAGCGCCGGAAGGTGGCGCTTGATGTCGTGCAGCAGACCACGCTGCGCAACCGCGCCATGCTCAACACGCGCGAACGGGCGGCACGCGCCGCCTATTATGCCGATCTGCGCAAGACCGCGGACGATCCGGACGCACACAAGGCCTACCTGATGCGCACCTCGATGATCCAGTCGCTACGGGATGTCGCGGCTATCGCCTGATGATTTTTGTCATCATCTTTGAAGACCAAAGATGATGACATTCCTCGCACAAGCTCGGACGCGCGGTCGCGCTTGCCACTGACCATCGCCCAAGGGCGATGACCGTTGGCCGTGGCCGCCTTACAAACTCAGAACTCTGCCAGAAGCCGCCCGAAGCCCGGCATGCGGTCGGTGATGCCGTTGGCACGCAGCGCATGCCAGTAGGTTGCGGTGTTGATGGCGATCACGGGTTTGCCCAGCCACAGTTCGGCGGCGGCGGCGAGCCTGACCATCGACAGATTCGTGCCGACCTGCACGATGGCGTCCACATCGTCGCCATCGAGCCTGCGCAAGGCATCGCGCAAAACCGCATCGTCCACCTCGGCAATGGCCGTCCAGGACCGGCATTGCAAGGCGATGTCGCGCACGACCTCAAAACCCATGTCGCCGAAGTAGCGCGCGACCTCGGTGTTCATCACCGGCCAGTAGGGGGACAGGACGGCGATGCGCCTGACCCCGCCATAGGTGCGCATGGCCGCCGTGCAGGCATGGCTGCCGACGCTGACCTTGACACCGGCTTCGGCCTCGACCTTGGCCACGAAGGCGTTGGCACCCTTCTCGCCATCAAAGAACGTCACCGCCGACATGCCCATCACCAGATAGTCGGGCGCACAGGTCATGACGCTGCGCACGGCGTCCAGCACATTGTCGGCAATGGTGTTGGCTCCGGCCCTGAAACTCTCGTTGCTGACCGCCGTGGCATTGGGCGTGAAGATGCGGCTGTAATGGTTGGTCACGCCATGGGGTCGCATGTCGTCGAAATCGGGCTGGACGATCGTGTTGGTCGATGGCCCCAGAACACCGAACCTGCGTCTCCAGCCTCGCGCGTCAGTCATCTTTCAAATCCTGCATCTTTTTAATCCTGCACGTTTCAAAATCCTGCATGTCGTGGATTCTCTTCGGTGTGGACGGATAGCGGTGGTCAAGCCTTGCCAAGCGCCGCCATCACGTCCGAGCTTGTCATCAGGTCGGCATATTTCTGGCCAATGTCGAACAGGTTGGCCTCGTGAGGGCCCATGGCGCGGTCGCCGACACAATCGACCAGCACGGTGGTGCGCATGTTGTGGGCCACGGCATCGACCACGGTGGCGCGCACGCAGCCGGATGTGGTGCAGCCTGCCACCAGC